>JAFRQP010000045.1 GCA_017428565.1 Oscillospiraceae bacterium | reverse complement strand
GGCGCCGGAGTTGGAGAGGATCAGGCCGCCCACGGAGTAGGTGACGGTGGAGTTCTCCTTCACGCGCCAGTCGGTGACGTTCAGGTACTTGTCCACGGTGTCCTTGTAGTCCAGATAGGTGGACTTCATGCTGCGCAGTTTTTCCCGCTGCTTGCGGTAGAGGATGTAGGCCTTGGCCACGGTCTCGTAGCCGCCCCGGGACAGAACCGCCTCCACGCTGTCCTGGATATCCTCCACGGCGATCTTGCCGTCCTTGATCTTCGGCAGGAAGTCCGCCGAGGTCTTCAGCGCCAGAAAATCGATGACGCTGTCATTATATTCGGTCTTGGTGGCGTCAAAGGCCTTTTTGATGGCCTCGGCGATCTTGGTGATGTCAAATTCGACGATCTTGCCGTCTCTCTTTACGACCTGGTACATGTTTTTTCCTCCCCTGTTCTGCTGAAAAGCGTTTTCTCTCTTCGCTTTTCACTGTTATCTGTTCTCTTTATTCTACGCCTCTGACCTGGACGCTGGGTACGATGGGCCGCACCGCGTCCGCCAGGGCGCGCATTTCCTCTGCCGTGAAGGCGCTCAGGCCTTCGATGGCGATCACATCGCCGGAATCCTTGAACTGCTGCAGGTAGTACTCCCGGGCGCCGGCGATCCATTTGGCCGCCTCGATCAGACTCTCCCGGGTGTGCAGGCCCTTCACCACCGTGGTGCGGAACTCATACTCCACCGCGCCGGAGAGCAGATAGTCCACCGTGCGCGCCACCGGCCCGAGATCGAAGCCGGGAACGCCGATGGTCCCGGCGTAAAGGGCGGGGGAATTCTTGATGTCCACCGCCACCCGGTCCACCAGACCCTCCTCCACCAGAGCGCGAAGCCGCTCCGGGAAGGACCCGTTGGTGTCCAGCTTCACCTGGTAGCCCAGGCGCTTGACTTCCCGCAGGAAGCCGTCGATATCCCGGTGCAGCAGGGGCTCGCCGCCGGTGACGGCCACCCCGTCCAGAATGCCCTGCCGCTTTTTCAGAAAGGCCAGCACCGTTTCCGCGCCGTTTTCGTCCCCCTGCAGCCGCTCCGGCAGCACCAGAGGCGCGTTGTGGCAGAAGGGGCAGCGGAAGTTGCAGCCGCCGGTGAACACCGTGCAGGCCACGTGGCCGGGATAGTCCAGTAAAGTCAGCTTTTGCAGGCCGGAGATACGCAAGACGCACACGCCCCTTTCTGTCATTCCATCCTGACTGCGAGGCATATGATAGCTCTATCTTGTCCCCTTGTCAAGGGGGTAAACACAAAATATAGGAAGTTTTACCGGACTGTAACCGGTTTGACCACAAAATATAGTGTCAGTCGGGACTTTGTTCCCGACTGACACCGTTTGACATTTTACCCGAAAGTCCCTGATTTTGCAAGCCCTTTCGGCAAAAAAGTTTTTACAAAACGGCCCCCTTCCGGCGCTTGTCCTTCTGTGCATATTGTGCTATAATATCCCTTACGTACACAAGATATACGATCACGAAATAAGGGAGTGTTGTCCATATGTGCGGTATCGTAGGTTACGTGGGCCAGGCCCAGGCCGGCCCCATCCTGCTGGACGGGCTGGAGCGGCTGGAGTATCGGGGCTACGACTCGGCGGGCATCGCGGTGCTCTCGCCGGAGAAGGGGCTGCAGGTCAAGAAGGCCAAGGGCCGGCTGAAGGTGCTCAGCGCCCTGGTGGACGAGGGACGGGCCGTGGAAGGGACCATCGGCATCGGGCACACCCGCTGGGCCACCCACGGGCAGCCCAACGACGTGAATTCGCACCCCCATCTCAGCGAGGACTGCCGCATCGCGGTGGTGCACAACGGCATCATCGAGAACTATGTGGAGATCAAGGAGTATCTGATCGGCAAGGGCATCCGCTTCCGCTCCGAGACGGATACGGAGGTGGTGGCCCAGCTGCTGGCCTACCACTACCGGAAGACCGGAAATCTCATGCAGGCGGTCTACCGGGTGCTGCACCGGATCGAGGGGGCCTACGCCCTTGGCATCCTCTGCGCCGACCTGCCGGACGAATTCATCGCCGTGCGGAAGGACGCCCCCCTGCTGCTGGGCTACGGCCAGGGCTGCAGCTTTATCGCCTCGGACGTGACGGCCATCATCAAGCACACCCGGGAGGTCTCCTATATGGAGGACGGGGAAGTGGCCGTGGTGAAGGCCGACGGCATCCGGGTCTACAACGCCCTGGGCCGTGAGGTGGAGAAGACCCACAGCTTCATCGACTGGGACGTGAGCGCCGCCGAGAAGGGCGGCTACGCCCACTTTATGTTCAAGGAGATCATGGAGCAGCCCGAGGCCGTGCGCAAGACCATGCATCCCCGGCTGAAGGACCGCAGAGTGGTGTTTGAGGAGCTGAAGATGACGCCGGAGGAGATCCGGGCCCTGCAGCGCATCGTCATCGTGGCCTGCGGCTCCAGCTATCACGTGGGCATGGTGGGCAAGTACAACCTGGAGCGGCTGCTGCGCCGCCCGGTGGAGACCATGCTGGCCTCCGAGTTCCGCTACTGCGACCCGCTGGTGGACGAGCACACCCTGGTCATCGTCATCAGCCAGTCCGGCGAGACGCTGGACACCATGGCCGCCCTGCGCCAGGCCAAGAGCCTGGGGGCGCACATCCTCTCCATCGTGAACGTGGTGGGCTCCTCCATCGCCCGGGAGTCGGACGAGGTGCTGTACACCTGGGCCGGACCGGAGATCGCCGTGGCCACCACCAAGGCCTACAGCACCCAGCTGGTGCTGCTGAACATGCTGGGCCTCTATTTCGGCGACATTCTGGGCAGCGTCAAGCCCGAGGACTACGAGGCCATCGTGGAGGAGCTCCAGGCCCTGCCCGCCAAGATGGAGGAGGTGTTGGAAAACACCGAGCGCATCAAGTACCTGGCCTCCGTGTGCTTCAACCACAATTCCATCTTCTTCATCGGCCGCAATCTGGACTACGCCCTGGGCCTGGAGGGCAGTCTCAAGCTCAAGGAGATCTCCTACATCCACTGCGAGGCCTACGCGGCGGGCGAGCTGAAGCACGGTACCATCTCCCTCATCGAGGACGGCACCCTGGTGGTGGCCCTGTGCACCTACGCGCCCCTCTTCGACAAGAGCCTGTCCAACATCGTGGAGGTGAAGGCCCGGGGCGCGGACGTGCTGGCCCTCACCGACGACAGCCACGGGACGGAGCTGCAGAAGACCGTTCCCAACGTCCTGACCATCCCGGACACCCACACCATCCTCAAGCCCTCCCTGGGCGTGATCCCGCTGCAGATCTTCTCCTATTACATGGCCCTGCAGCGCGGCTGCGACATCGACAAGCCCCGGAACCTGGCCAAGTCCGTGACGGTGGAGTGAGCCGGAAAGCCCCTCTTTTCCGGCCGCCGTGGGACGCGTGCCCTCCCTGTTGCACAAAAAACAGAAAAAGTGTAGACAAATGCGCCGAAAAGGGTATATAATGATATGAACCGTTTTGTGCTGTCGGCCTCCCGCCGCGCCGCCGCCCCGGATCCCGGGGCGATCGCCCGGGTGCTTCCGCCTGCAGCGAAAGGGGAAACACCCCGCAAAAACTGAAAATGGAGGACGAAACATGAAAAAACTCGTAGCGCTTTGCCTGGTCCTGGTCCTGGTCGTGGCCATGGTCGCCTGCGGCGGCGGCGGAAAGAATCCCGCTGTCGGCACCTGGAAGCTCACCGGCCTCTTTGAGGGTGAGGAGGACTACTCCGCTTACCTGGCCATGCTGGGCATGGATCTGACCATCGTCCTGAACGAGGACGGCACCGGCACCATGGAGATGATGGGCGAGAAGCTGGACATCACCTGGGCCGACGGCAAAATCATGAATGAGGGCGAATCTCTCTCCTTCTCCGTGGACGGCGACACGCTGACCATCGCGGAGGAAGGCGAGCGGATGGTCTTCACCCGCCAGTAAGCCCCCGCCGCCCGCTGCGGCCCACCCGATCCGGAATCTGCCTGTCGGATAAGCGTCCGGCGGGACAAAATTGAAAAAGAAAGAGGACGAAAACATGAAGAAAATCCTTGCACTGACCCTGATCCTGGTGATGGTTTTCGCGCTGTGCGCCTGCGGCGGCGGCAAGAATGCCGCGGTCGGCACCTGGAAGCTCACCGGCCTCTTTGAGGGCGGTGAGGACTACTCCGCTTATCTGGCCATGCTGGGCATGGACATGACCCTGGTCCTGAACGAGGACGGCACCGGCAGCCTGGAGATGATGGGCGAGAAGATCGACGTCACCTGGGGTGACGGAAAGATCACCAACGAAGGCGAGTCCATCCCCTTCTCCGTGGACGGCGACACGCTGACCATGGAAGAGGACGGCTCCCAGCTGGTCTTCACCCGTCAGTAAGCTCCGCTCCGCGTTCCGCGCAGCCCTGATCCGTAATCCGCCCGCCGGGTGAGCGCCCGGCGGAAAAAAGAAAAACAGAAAAGTGAGGAAAAACAAATGAAAAAGATCGTTGCAATGCTTCTGGTCCTGGTCATGGTCCTGGCGCTGTGCGCCTGCGGCGGCGGCAAGGCCGGCCCCAACGGCACCTACAAGCTCACCGGCATCAAGATCGACGGCGAGGATTACTCCAGCTACATTTCCATGCTGGGCTATGACAGCTACACCATCACCTTCAACTCCGACGGCACCGGCGCTCTGGTCGGCGACGGCAGCAACATCCCCTTCAAGTGGAATGACACCGTCATCGACGACGGCCAGGACAAGATCCCCTACACCTTTACCGAGAATACCGTCACCTTCGAGACCAGCGGCGTGGAGATGACCTTCACCAAGTAAGTCCCAAACACGATGCAACAGCTCCGCCCCGGTCTCCGGGGCGGAATTCTATTCCGGAACGGAGGGCTTCCATGAAAAGAAGCATCGCCGCGCTTCTGGTCCTGGCGCTGGCCCTGGCGCTCTGCGCCTGCGGCGGAGCCGAAGGCCTGGAGGGCAGCTGGGAGATCAAGTCCGTGTCCGACGGGACGCAGACCGTCTCTGTCGACACCACGCCCGAGATGAAGGGCTTCATCGTCCTGGAGCTTCGGGAGGGCGGCACCGGCAGCATCACCTCCGGCGGCCGGACCACCGGCCTGAGCTGGGATGAGTCCGCCATCACCGTGGAGGGCGATCCCGCCGCCTACAGCCTCTCCGGCGACACGCTGACGCTTTACGGCGGCAGCTATATCTTCGTCTTCACCCGCAAATAACAACACGCAGCCTGCCGCAGTCTTTTGCGGTCAGACGGAACAGGAGCTGTAAACCATGAAAAAAACCATTGCACTGGTCCTTGCGCTGCTGCTGATGCTGGCGCTGTGCGCCTGCGGCGGCGAAAAGGTCGATCCCGCTGTCGGCACCTGGGAGATCCGCTCCATGACCAGCGGCGAAGAGACCCTCTCCGTGGACGAGGTTCCCGCGCTGAAGAACTATATCGTCATTGAGCTCAAGGCAGACGGCACCGGCACCATCACCTCCGGCGGGGAGACGCTGCCCCTGACCTGGGACGACGCCACCATCACCGTGGAGGGCGATCCCGCGAACTACAAGGTCTCGGGCGACGAGCTGACCATCACCTCCGGCCAGCTCAGCTTTGTCCTCGCCCGCCGCTGAGACGGCCGGGGAGTTTTTCCCGCAAACGCAAAGCAAAAAAGAGGCGCTTCGCAAAGAAGCGCCTCTTTTATTCTCGAATTGGCCGAAATCGGGGCTCGAAGATTGGTTAAAAAACTTGAAATTTCTGCCTGCATACGGTACAATGACCTAAAGTTCGCCTGTTAGGAGGGCCCCATGGGAGAGAAGAGAAAACGCCGCTTCGGCGACCGGCGGGACGCCCGCTGGGTGCGGGACGTGCCCGGCCTGACCACCGTCATGATGCACATCATGCCCCAGCGCACCGACGCGGAGGTCTATCTCAACGATAAGATCGACGTGACGGAGCTGCTCCGCTATATCGAACAGAAAAACGCCGGGCACCTGGACTACAAGACCACGGTGTTCCACTGCTTCATCGTGGCCGTGGCCCGCATGATCCGGGAGCGGCCCAAGATGAACCGCTTCATCCAGGGGCGGCGGATGTACGAGCGCAACGAGATCAGCCTGAGCTTTGTGGCCAAGCGCCGCTTCACCGACCACGCCGAGGAGGCGCTGATGTTCTTTACCCCCACGGATGAGGACACGCTGGACAGTCTGAGCTACCGCATCGCCGGCCAGGTGCGCGAGACCAAGAAGAGCGAGCACTCCACCGGCGGCATCGACTCCACCATCGACGCCTTTGCCAAGATCCCCCGCCTGCTGCTGATGCTGGCCATCCGCATCATCCGCTATCTGGACTTCTGGGGCGTGAACCCCAAGGCGCTCACCGACGGGGACACCAACTACTCCACCGTCCTGCTCTCGAACCTTGGCAGCATCAAGGGCCCGGCGGTGTACCACCATCTGAACAACTACGGCACCAACAGCATCATGGTCACTATCGGCACCATCCACAAGGAGGAGCTGGTGATGGAGGATGGCAGCAAGCAGGTGCGGGACGTGATGGAGATCGGCGCCACGCTGGACGAGCGCATTGCCGACGGCTTCTATTTTGTGCGCAGTCTCAAGCTGGTCAAGTACATTTTCGCCCATCCCGAGCTGCTGGATCGGCCCCTGGGCGAGCCCAGCGGCTTTGAATATCAATAAGGAACCCCTATCGCCCCTTCGGGGCACTTCCCCCAGAGGGGGAAGCGAGAAGGGACCCCGATCGCCCCTTCGGGGCACTTCCCCCAGAGGGGGAAGCGAGAAGGGACCCCCTATCGCCCCTTCGGGGCACTTCCCCCAGAGGGGGAAGCGAGAAGGGACCCCGATCGCCCGTAGGGACGACCATCGGTCGTCCGCAGACGCTGCGCTGCTTAACGGACGAGCAATGCTCGTCCCTACGGCCGGCAGGGGAGCCGGGGGGCCCCGCGAGACCCACACCCCCTCAGTCCGGCCGGGGGCCGGACAGCTCCCCCGGAGGGGGAAGCGAGAAGGGACCCCGATCGCCCGTAGGGACGACCATCGGTCGTCCGCAGACGCTGCGCTGCGCTGCTTAACGGACGAGCAATG
>JAFRQP010000044.1 GCA_017428565.1 Oscillospiraceae bacterium | reverse complement strand
CTTGGTGTAGCGGGTCATGGCGATACGAGCGGCCTCGATCTGGTTGGAGGTGATCCAGCCGGGCTCCTGCGCGGCCAGACCGAACTCACCGTAGCTCACAACGTTGCCGCGGGTGGCTTTGCCCTTCATGCGGCCGCGCTGAACTCTGCGGTATTTCACTCTCTTAGGCATTAACATTAGTTGTTGCCTCCTTCCTTCGCGGGAGCAGCGGGACGGGGACCGCGGTTGAAGCCCTGGCCCTGGGGTCTGCTGCCGTAGCCGCCCTGGCGGTTGTCACGGTTGTCGCGGTTGTAGCCGCCCTGACGATTGTCGCGATTGTCGCGGTTGAAACCACCCTGGCGACGGTCGCCGCCGCGGCGGTCGTCCCGACGGCGGCGATCGCCGGCGGGCTTGGAGAGATCCATGGTGCGCGGGGTGGTGCGCAGGGTCTGGGAGAGGACCTCGCCTTTGTAGATCCACACCTTCACGCCGATGCGGCCGTAGGTGGTGTTGGCTTCGGCAAAGCCGTAGTCGATGTCGGCACGGATGGTCTGCAGAGGAATGGTACCCTCGTGGTAGCACTCGCTGCGGGCGATCTCAGCGCCGCCCAGACGGCCGCCGCACTTGACCTTGATGCCCCGGGCGCCCATACGCATGGCGCGGCCCATGGCATTCTTCATGGCACGGCGGAAGCCGATGCGCTTCTCCAGCTGCTGCGCGATGCTCTCGGCAACCAGCTGAGCATTGGTATCGGGGGTGCGCACTTCGACGATGGAGAGAGCCACGGGCTTGCCGATGAGCTTCTCGACCTCGAGACGCAGGCGCTCGATCTCGGCGCCGCCCTTACCGATGACCACGCCCGGACGGGCGCAGTGGATATAAATGCGGACCTTGGCGCTGTCGCGCTCGATCTCGATGGTGGGAACGCCGGCGGAATAGAGGGTCTTCTTCAGAAACTCACGGATCTTGTGATCCTCAACCAGAAGATCGCCGACCTTGTCTTCCCGAGCATACCAACGGGAGTCCCAGTCTTTAATAACGCCTACACGCAGGCCATGGGGATTCACTTTCTGTCCCATAATTCTGCCTCCTTCCCTTAGTCTCTCTCAGCCACAGCGATCATGATGTGGCTGGTGCGCTTGTTGATGCGGTACATACGGCCCTGAGCTCTGGGCATGCCCCGCTTGAGGATGGGGCCGGCGCCGACGAAGGTCTGGCACACAAAGAGCTTCTCAGGATCCATTTCGAAATTGTTCTCGGCGTTGGCCATGGCGCTCTTGAGCACCTTGATCATCAGCTCGCAGCCGGCCTTGGGGGTGTTCTCCATGAGAGCCATGGCGACCTTGGCGTCCTTGCCGCGGATCATATCGCAGATGATCTGGACCTTACGGGGAGAGATGCGGGCGTATTTGTGCTCCGCACGGGCAATTTTCTTCTCGTCCATTTCTTCTCCTCCTTACTTGCCGGTCTTGCTGCCGGCATGGCCGCGGAAGGTACGGGTCGGGGCGAACTCGCCCAGCTTGTGACCGACCATATCCTCGGTGACATACACGGGAACGTGACGGCGGCCGTCGTGGACGGCGATGGTGTGTCCGACGAAGGACGGGAAAATCGTGGAGGAACGGCTCCAGGTCTTGACGACCTGCTTGTTGCCGCTCTTGTTCATTTCATCGACTCTCTTCAGCAGCTCGGGAGCGGCGAAGGGGCCCTTCTTAATGCTTCTGCTCATTTACGTTCCCTCCTTACTTCGCGTTGCGGCGCTTGACGATGAACTTATCGGTCTTGTTCTTCGTCTTGCGGGTCTTGTAACCCAGCGCGGGCTTGCCCCAAGGAGTTACAGGGCCGGGACGGCCGACAGGGCTCTTGCCCTCGCCGCCGCCGTGGGGGTGGTCATTGGGGTTCATAACGGAGCCGCGGACCGTGGGACGGATGCCCATGTGGCGTTTGCGGCCGGCCTTGCCGATGTGGACATTGGCGTGGTCGATGTTGCCGACCTGGCCGATGGTGGCAAAGCAGTCCATGCGGACCTTGCGCATCTCGCCGGAGGGGAGACGCACGGTGGCCATGCCGTTCTCCTTGGCCATCAGCTGAGCGGCGACGCCGGCGCTGCGGACAAGCTGAGCGCCCTTGCCGGGGTAGAGCTCGATGTTGTGGATCACGGTGCCCACGGGGATGTTGGCCATCGGCAGCGCGTTGCCGGCCTTGATGTCGGCAGCGGCGGAGGCCAGGATGGTGTCGCCAACGTTCAGGCCCACAGGAGCCAGAATGTAGCGGCGCTCGCCGTCGGTGTACTCCACCAGGGCGATGAAAGCGCTGCGGTTGGGGTCATACTCCAGGCGGAGGACCTTGCCCTCGACGTCCAGCTTGTTGCGCTTGAAGTCGATGACGCGGTACTTCTGGCGGTTGCCGCCGCCCTGATGGCGGACGGTGATGTGGCCGTAGCTGTTGCGGCCGGCGTGCTTCTTCAGAACCTCGGTCAGGGTCTTCTCGGGCTTGACATGCTTGTCAACGCCGTCGAAACCGGAGACGGTCATGTTGCGCCGGGCAGGAGTAGTCGGTCTGTAAGTTTTAATAGACATTCTCGTTTCCTCCCTTAGACCATGCCTTCGAAGAGCTCAATGTTCTTGGAATCGGCACTGAGCTTCACGACGGCCTTTTTCCAGGAAGCGGTCTTGCCCATGGGGTAGGCGCCGGTGCGCTTGGCCTTGCCGCGCACATGCTCGGTGGTGACCTTGATAACGGTCACGCCGAAGATCTCCTCGATGGCCTTCTTGATCTCGATCTTGTTCGCGTCCTTGGCGACCTCAAAAGCGTACTTCTTGATGTCCAGGTCTTCCATGGACTGCTCGGTGATGATGGGGCGAATGATCACATCGTATGCGGTCTTCATCAGGCGAACACCTCCTCGATCTTGGCAAGCGCAGCCTTATCGACGATCATCTTGCCGCTGGTGAGAATCATATAGGGGCTGAGGATGGTGGCGGTGGTGGTGGTCACGCCCTCGATGTTGCGGGCGGACTTGACGACCTTCTCGTCCACATTCTCGGTGACGACCAGGGCCTTGCCGTCCACACCCAGCTTGGTGAGGAAGCTCTGGAAGGGCTTGGTCTTGATCTCCTCGACCTTCAGGCCGTCGATAACCAGGATCTCGTTGGCCTGAGCCTTGGCGGACAGGGCGGACTTGAGAGCCAGGCGGCGGACCTTCTTGTTGAGGGAGTAGCTGTAATCCCGGGGCTTGGGAGCAAAGGCGACGCCGCCGTGGTACCACACAGGAGAACCCGCGTAGCCGGCGCGGGCGCGGCCGGTGCCCTTCTGACGCCAGGGCTTCTTGGTGGTGTAGGAAACCTCACCCTTGGTGAGGGCGCTCTGGGTGCCCTGACGGCAGTTGGCCAGGTGATTCTTGACGGAATCATGCAGAACGCTCTTGTTCGGCTCGATGCCGAAGATGGCCTCGGAGAGCTCGATCTCGCCGATCTTCTCGCCTGCCATATTAAACAGATTCGCAATAGGCATTTATGCTGCTCTCCTTTCTTTACTTGGTACGGGCGGAAGCCTTCTGCGGGTTGACACGCGCGGACTGCTTCTGCGGGTTGATGCTGACACCGGCGGCCTCGCCCTTCTTGACGGGCTGGGTCTTCACGGTATTCTTAATGTAGACGATGCTGCCCTTGGGGCCGGGAACGGCGCCGCGGATGGCGATCAGGTTCAGCTCAGCGTCGACCTTGACGATGTCCAGGTTCTGCACGGTGACCTGATCCACGCCCATGTGACCAGCCTGCTTCTTGCCCGGGAAAATGCGGGAAGGATCGGTGCTGGAGCCCATGGAGCCGGCGTGCCGGTGAACCGGGCCGCCGCCGTGGCTGGTGGGGGTGCGGCCCTGGCCGAAGCGCTTGATGACGCCGGCGTAGCCGTGGCCCTTGCTGATGCCGGTCACGTCGACCTTGTCGCCCTCGGCGAACATGTCGGCCTTGACGGTATCGCCCACTTCGAACTTGCTGCTGTCCTCCAGGCGGAACTCCTTGAGGTGCTTGACTGCGGCGACGCCGGCCTTCTTCAGGTGGCCCGCCTCGGGCTTGGAGAGCTTCTTCTCGCCGACTTCCTCAAAGCCGAACTGAACAGCCTCGTAACCCTCTTTTTCCTTGGTCATCTTGGCGACCACGGTGCAGGGGCCGGCCTCGATGACGGTGACGGGAATGACCTTGCCCGCCTCGTCGAAGATCTGCGTCATGCCGACCTTCTTGCCAATGATGGCTTTCTTCATTTGGTATTTCCTCCTTCGGTTATTGGTTGCCTCGCTTAGCCCGGGTGGTCCGCCCGTCCAGAGGCTGGCAACTTAACCCGTCCGCACTCGCAAGCTGCGGACTTATGGGTCATTACAAATAGTTTTTCCTCTTTGGCTCCCCTGCCTAAGGGGAGCTGTCAGACGCCGTCTCACGGAAGGCGGCTGACTGAGGGGTTTGCTGGTTTTGCAGGGATTAGAGCTTGATCTCGATCTCCACGCCGGCGGGGACTTCCAGGTTCATCAGAGCTTCCACGGTCTTCTGGGTGGGGCTCATGATGTCGATCAGGCGCTTGTGGGTGCGGCGCTCAAACTGCTCGCGGCTGTCCTTGTACTTGTGGACGGCGCGCAGGATGGTGACGATCTCGGTCTTGGTGGGCAGGGGGATGGGGCCGGAGACCTTGGCGTCGGTGCGCTTGGCGGCTTCCACGATGGTTTCGGCGGCCTTGTCGATCAGCTGGTGGTCGTAAGCCTTGAGGCGGATGCGGATCATGTTCTTGTTGCTGCTTGCCATGGGTGATTTCTCCTTTTTTTCGTACGTTTTTGCGGCGGCATTGGGGACCGCCTCCCTTATGCGTACGGATGAAGCTGTTTTTTTGTACACACAACCGTGCGTATCAGGCCGTGACCGAAAAACAAAACCGGCCAGATGGCCGGTCGATCCCCGTCCACGCGATATACGCGTGTACAAAAACAGGATTCAGCCGCCCGATTGCGTGCCGGATATTCCTCCGACACCGGACATACTCCACGGAAGTTACCTCGTTCGGGACGAGCAATCTCCCGCTTCTTCGCATAATACGCCCGTGCTCTCGCACACGCGCTTTGACAGTATAACAGGAGGATCGCCCTGTGTCAAGAGGAATTTTAGTATTTTTGGAGAAAATTTTTCTCTGTTTTTGTGCAGTGCGACAAAAATAGTTTCAGCCCGGTAACAGAGCCCCTTTTCTTCCCATTTTTTGCCCCGCGCGTTGATTTTATTCTCTGTATATGGTAGATTAAAGGCAAATTCGAGCTGAATGTTGAGGTGTGCGCATGAAAAGCCTTTCTCCCTCCCGCGCCCGCAGGGCCTTGATCGGCCTGTATCTGGCCGTGTTCCTGCTCATGCTGGTCTTCAGCTTTTTGACGCCTATGGTGGCGGACGACTACTCCTACTGCTTCAGCTGGGTGGACTCCGGTCGCATCACCAGTCCCCTTCAGATCCCCGCCTCCATGGCCTCCCACCGGCAGCTGACCAACGGGCGGGTGGTGGCGCACGGGCTGGTGCAGCTGATCCTGCTGGCGCCGAAGATGCTCTTCAATGTGCTGAACGCCTGCTCCGCCGTGCTGCTGCTTTGGCTCTTCTCCGGCTATTATGCGGAGCGGACGCCGCGGCAGCGGCTGCTGCTGACGCTGACCGGGGCGCTGCTGCTCTTCAACTGGATGCCCGCCTTCGGCCAGGTGGCCCTGTGGCTGGACGGCTCGATCAACTACAGCTGGGGCATCGTGCTGTTCCTGCTCTTCCTGCGCCCCTACGCCGCGGCCTGGCTGGGACAGGCGCAAAAGCGCAGCCTGCCCCGGGATCTGGGCTTTCTGCTGCTGGCGCTCATCGTGGGCGCCTATTCCGAAAACGGCTCTCTGGCGACGCTGTTCGCCGCCTTCTGTCTGTGTCTTGGCTGCCTCCTGCGGGAGAAAAAGCTCCGCTGGCGCCCCCTGGCCGGCCTGGCCCTGGGCGGGGCGGGCTATGTCTTTCTCATGACTGCCCCCGCCACCTCCGGCCGGGGCGCCGGGCTGGACTTCTCCGCCCTGTCCAAGAATTTCAAGTACATCACCGAGCTTACCCGGGGCGAGCTGCTGCCCCTGTTTCTGCTCTTTGCCCTGGCGCTGGCACTCTGTCTGCTCCTGAGGGCCGAGCGGAAAAAGCTGATCCTGGCCGGGATCCTGTTCCTGGCGGGGCTGGGCTCCCTGGCAAGCTTCATTTTCGCCCGCTACTTTGTCCCCCGGCACTTCTGCTTTACGGTCTATTTCACGGCGCTGGCCTGTCTGATCCTGCTCTCCGAGCTGCTTGAGAAGGGGCGCCCCGTGTTCCCGGCCCTGGCGGCGGCGGCGCTGTCGGTGCTCTTCGTCTTCAACCTGGCCCAGGGCGGCCTGGACATTGCCGTGACCTACAAGCACTTCCGGGAGCGGGAGGCCGCCATTCAGGAGGCGCTGGACGCCGGCGAGCGCGAGGTCCGGCTGCCGGTCTATGAATCCGCCACCGCATACAGCGCGCCCCACCAGCTGCTGGATCTGAGCACCCAGGCCCACGACTGGCCCAACTGCAGCCTGGAGGACTACTACGGCATCGAGAGCATCTACGGCGTCCTGCCGGAGGAAACGGAGGCGCCGCTGCCATGAGCCCATCGAAACAAAAAAGCGCGCCCGGGACCCCGCTGCTGCGAAAGGAGATCTCCCTTTCCGCCCTGCAGCTGCTGGTGCTGGCCGCCTTTCTCCTGCTGCTGGCGCCCTATCTCTATCTGGGGCGCTACGACGTGCCCTGCGCCGACGACTACATCTTCGGCACCGCCGCCCACCTGGCGCTGTCTCGCGGCGGCACCGCGGGGGACGTGCTGGCCGCCGCCGCGGGGCACACCGCCTTCATCTACAAGACCTGGCAGGGCAGCTACGCCGCGGTATTCCTCATGTGTCTGCAGCCGGCGGCGTTTTCCGAGGGGCTCTACGCTCTGACCCCCTGGCTGATGTGCGCGTCTCTGTTCGGCGGGCTCTTCGCCCTCTGCCTCTGCCTGTGCCGACTGGTCTTCGATCTGCCCCGGCAGGTCGGCGTCATCTCGGCAGGGCTGCTGGGCATCCTGTGGCTGCTGCTCTGCCCCTACCCGGTGGAGAGCTTCTATTGGTATAACGGCGCCGTGTACTATAGCTTCTTCCACGGCCTCGCCCTGCTGGCCCTGGCCCTGGCCGTCCCCACGGCCCAACGGGGCGGCGTCCTCCGGATCCCGGGGCTCTGCCTGCTGGCGGCCGTGCTTGGCGGCGGGAATCTGATGACCGGGCTGAGCCTCTCCATCCTCGCCGCGGGCGGGCTGGTTTTTTTGCTGCTGACGAAGCGCCCGGCCATGGCAAAGCGGCTCCTGCTGCCTACGCTGGTGCTGCTGGGCTGCTTCTGCCTGAACGTCTTCGCCCCCGGCAACGCCCTGCGCCAGGCGGGAGAGACCCACGTCCCCGCGGCGCTCCCCGCGATCGGCCAGTCCTTCCTGGCCGGGCTCCGCTTCGCCGTGAGCTGGTTCCGCCTGCCGGTGCTGGGGGTGCTGCTGGCGCTGGGCCTGGTCTTCTGGGCGGTGCTGCCCGCCTCCCGCTTCCCCTTCCGTTATCCGGGTCTGGTGACGCTGGGCTCCTACTGCCTGTTCTCCGCCATGTTCTGCCCCACCCTGTACGCCATGGGCACCGCCGGCCCCGGCCGGCTGCAGGATATCATCTTCTACTCCTACCTTCTGCTGCTGACGCTGAACCTGCTCTACTGGCTGGGCTGGCTGCGGAAGCGGCACAGCGCGGAGTCGTCCCGCCCCCGTCTGCTGCCCGTGCTGGGGGCGCTGGCGCTCTGCGTGCTGCTGACAGGCGTCTCCGCGCTTCTCCGGGGCGGGGTCAGCCTGGCGAGCCTCTACACCGCCTATGCCGGCGGCCAGGCCCAACGCTATCACGCCGAGGCCCAGGCGCGGCTCACGATCCTTCGGGATCCCGAGGTGCCCGTGGCGGAGCTGGAGCCCTACTCCGATCCGCCCTATCTGCTGTACTTCGACGACATCCGGCCCGACCCTGAGGCCTGGCAAAACCGGGACATGGCAAATTTCTACGGAAAAGAGCGGGTCGTGCTCCTTCCGGCCTCCGAGCCCGGGAGCCGCTAAAAACGCCGCCCCATCCCGCTGAATCAGCAAGGCGCCCCTTGATCTTTCATCAAGGGGCGCCTTCAGCTTGTCAAAAAAGTCCCTAATGGGACTTTTTTGACTGCGCTTCCCCGCCGAGCATTTTGGTCGAACACAAAATGCTTCTTTCGAAAAGCCTTGTTTTTCAAGGCTTTTCGAGCGGCGGGCTATTGTACTCGAGGCGGGTCTTGCCCCCTCGAGCTCCCCCGCTGCTCTATCCGTTAACATTTCAGCGAAGTTTTTTGACAGTCTCAGCAAGGCGCCCCTTGATCTTTCATCAAGGGGCGCCTTGCTGTTTTTCCCGTATCAGAAGTTGAAGGTGTGGGGCATCAGCTCCGAGAGCTTGTAGCTCACGTAGCGGCCGCCGGCCTTGGCGCAGAGCACCTCGATATCCCCATCCTTCGCGAACTCCGCGAGGAACTGGCGGCAGGAGCCGCAGGGCGTGCACCAGTTCTCGCTGTCGGCATAGATGGCGATGCGGCGGAATTCCCGGTAGCCCTCGCTGATCGCCTTGACGCAGGCGGTGCGCTCGGCGCAGATGGTGTCGCCCAGGGCGGCGTTTTCCACGTTGCAGCCGGTGAAAACCTTCCCGTCCCGGCACTCCAGCGCGGCGCCGACGGCGAAGCGGGAATAGGGCACGTAGGCGTTCAGGGACGCCTCCTTGGCCATGGACATCAATTCTCTGTCAGTCATCATTCTTCTCTCCCTTATCATTAGTTGTTGGTTCCGGACTTGCTGCGGGGCTGGGCCTGGGGGTGGCCGCGGGCCGATCCGCATCGTCAAAGGTGATCTCCCAGGAGGGGAAACCGAAGAGGGGGTTGCCGTAATTGGGGTTGATGCCTTTGCAAACGCCGCGGCGGGTGATGATCTGCTGCTTTTCAAAGCCGATCACCACAAAAGAGCCGTTGGTGTTCATGATGTAATCGCAGAGCTGGTAAAACTCGTCGGCCCGGGTGGCGTCGGGCGCGGCCAGATAGCGCTCGATTCGCGCCACGATGGTGTTGTCCTTGGAGCGGGTGAAGTTCTGGTTGGTCGCCTCGTTGCTCTCGTCCCGTGGCTGCAGCAGCTCGGTCAGGTCAAAGTTGTTGCGCAGCCTCACCTCGCCGTAGTACATGTCCACGGGGACCGTCTGCTTGCCGGCCTTGAACTGCCCCTCCTCCAGCGCGTCGCAGTACTCGGCCCAGGTCAGCTCGTGGACGGTGACCCGCAGGCCGATGGAGGCCATGTCCTCCTGGAAGCGGCGGGCGATGCCGCACTTGGCGCTGCTGTCGGCGCAGACCACGAAGTGCAGCTCGATCTTCTGGGGCGAGCCGGACATGAACTCCAGCTGCCCGTCCTCGTCATAGTCCTGGATGCCGGCGGCCAGCAGGATATTTTTGCAGGTATCCAGGTCGTAATTCAGCCGGTCCTCCAGGGCGCGGGGGTAGGCCGAGCAGGTCGGGTACATGGGCAGGGCCGCGGCCACCGCGTTGCCGTGGAGCAGCTCCACCAGATAGGCCCGGTCGAAGGCGTGCTGCATGGCGATGCGGAAGTAGCTGTACTTGCCCAGCATGCTCTCCTCGTTGAAGGCCACGAAGTGCATGTTGGTGGTGGCGAAGGTGTGGAACTCGTTGGAGCTGGCATAGCCCAGGTTCGTGTAGCTGGAGGGGTCGTTGATGACCACGTCGATGTAGCCGTCCTCGAAGGCGCTGATGATGGTATCGGCGCTGTTGTACTCCTTCAGATAGACGGTATCCACCGGCAGATCCTCATAGCCGGGGTAGTATTCGTTGCGGACCAGCGCGTCTCCCTCTTCATTATAACAATAGGGGCCGCTGCCGATGGGGGTGTTGCCCGCCGGGCCCAGGTCTCCGTAGGTGCCATGCTTGATGACCGGCAGGTTCAAAAGCTTGATGAACTGCCTGTCGCCGATGCCCAGGGTGACGTAGACCACGCCCTCTCCCGGAGAGGCGCCCTGGTAGCTGGCGAAGCGGCCCCAGTAGCGGTCGGAGTTGATGGCCCAGCCCATGGAATAGCTCACGTCCCGGGGCATGACCTCGGTGCCGTCGGAGAAATAGTGCCCCGGCTCGATGGTCAGCTCCCAGTTCTTGCCCGTGTCGTCGCATTTCCAGTCGCTGATGATGCCGCTGCCCCGGATCACCTCAAAGTTGTTGTCCAGCTCGATCATGTTCTCGTAGACCAGGCTGCAGATCAGCTGATTGGCGTGGTTGGTGGCCACGAAGGGGTTCTTGCTGTACTTGCTGTTGCTGTTGACGGAGAAAACGTTGTCCAGGGCGGGGGCGCGCTCCACGTCCTTGCCGCCGCTGGATTCGGGGATCTCGTTTTCCAGGTCTCCCAGCCCCGAACCGCAGGCCGCCAGGCTCAGCGCCATGGCCAGGATCAGCAGCAGCGCCAGGATTCTTCTCACTCGTGTCGTCATGCTTTTTTACTCCAGTACGATGCAGGCAGCCTGGCTGCCCCGTTTTCCTTTGGTATAGCGGTGGGACCAGTATTTGTCGTGAGAGCAGACGGTGCACTCGTCCGAGCAGTCGATGTGCTCCTCCGAAAGGCCCAGCTGCAAAAGCCGCCGCCGGTTGGCACCCCGCAGATCCACCAGGGTCTTGCCGTCGGGCCGCCGGACGAAGAGCCCCGCCGTGTCCCCGCCCAGACAGCGGGAGACGGCCTCGGGCACGTCGTCGTCGGTCTCGAAGCAGCAGGCGCCGATGGCCGGGCCCAGAGCGGCGCGGAGGCTCTCCCGCCGGGCGCCCAGGCGCTCCATCTGCTCCAGGGCGACGCGCAGGATGTCCGCCACGGAGCTGCGCCAGCCGCAGTGCACCGCGCCCGCCACCCCGTGCTCCGGGTCCAGCAGCAGGGCCGGAACACAGTCCGCCGTGAAGCAGAAGAGGGGCAGGCCCCGCTCCGCCGTCACGATGCCGTCCGCCTCGTAGGGCACCGGGCTCATGCAGACATGCCGATCCGCTGCCGTGACGATGCGCACCACGTTCCCGTGGACCTGCCTGGTCACGGCGCAGTCGTCGACCCCCGCGCCCATGAGGGCGGCGGCCCGGCGGTAGTTCTCCCGCACATGCGCCGGCTCGTCCCCCAGGTTGGAGCCGAAGTTCAGGCTGGCAAAGGGCCCCTCGCTCACCCCGCCGAAGCGGGTGAAAAAGGCGTGCCGTGCCGGAAGCACGGTGGAGGCCATATAGATCAGGCCGTTTTCGTTTTGCTCAAGAAACATCTCTCAAAACTCAACTCTCAAAACTCAAAACTATTCGTTTCGTCCGCAGCACTCTTTGTACTTCAGCCGCCGGCTGCCGTCGGCCTTCATCTTGCCGCAGGGGCAGGGGTCGTTGCGGCCGGGCTTGGGTGCCTTCTTGACGGGCTTTTTCTTCACCGGCTCGCCGCCCACGTTGGCGGCGGCGTTTTTGGCCACGGCCTTGCGCTCGATGGTCTGCTCCCGGCGGATCTGCACGGTGAAGAGGCGGCGCACCGTCTCCTCCCGGATGCCGGCGACCATGGCCTCGAACATGTCGAAGCCCTCCTGCTTATAGGCGTCGATGGGCTTGGTGGCGCCGTAGCCCCGGAGGCCGATGCCCCGCTTGAGCTCCGCCATGGCGTCGATGTGGTCCATCCAGTACTCGTCCACCACCCGCAGCATGATGACCCGCTCCAGCTCCCGCATCAGGGGGGCGCCGGCCGCGGTGGGGCCGAAGGCGTTCTCCCGGGCGGCGTAGACCTTTTCGGCCTGGGCCGTCACGGTCTCGATGAGCTTGTTCTGTCCGCTGTGGCCGCCGAAGTCCTCCGCCCGGAGCAGGCCCTTGGGCAGGAAGAGCTTTTCAAAGGGCTTGAGCGTCTCGTCCAGCTGCTCCTGGCTCTCCACCGGGGCGCCGTTGAGGCCGCTGAGGATGGTGCCGCGGACGAATTCCCGGATCATGTTCAGGATCTGCTCCCGCAGGTCCTCCCCGTCCAGCACCTTGCGCCGCTCGCCGTAGATGATCTCGCGCTGCTTGTTCATCACGTCGTCGTACTCCAGCACGGTCTTTCGGGTCTGGAAGTTGCGGCTCTCCACGGTCTTCTGGGCCTGCTCGATGGAGTTGGAGAGGATCTTGGCGTCGATGGGGGTGTCCTCGTCGATGCGCAGGGTCTCCATCAGATTCATGATCCGCTCGGAGCCGAAGAGGCGCATGATATCGTCGGTGAGGGCCAGGTAGAAGCGGCTCTCGCCCGGGTCGCCCTGGCGGCCGGCGCGGCCACGGAGCTGATTGTCGATGCGGCGGCTCTCATGCCGCTCGGTGCCCAGGATGAAGAGGCCGCCGGCCTTCCGCACCGCCTCGGCCTCGGCGCGGATCTCCTCCTTGTGCTGCTGCAGCTTTTCGGCGTACAGCTTCCGGGCGGCCAGGATGTCCTCGTTGTCGGTCTCGGCGTAGCCGGTGGCCTCGGCGATGATCTCGTCGGGGAACTCGGCCTTGCGCAGATCCTGGCGGGCCATGAACTCCGCGTTGCCGCCCAGCACGATATCCGTGCCGCGGCCGGCCATGTTGGTGGCGATGGTGACCGCGCCCAGCTTGCCCGCCTGGGCCACGATCTCGGCCTCCTTCTCATGATACTTGGCGTTCAGCACCGTGTGGGGCACGCCCTTCAGCTTCAGGAGCTTGGAGATATATTCGCTCTTCTCGATGGACACGGTGCCCACCAGCACGGGCTGGCCCTTGGCGTGGCAGTCCAGGATCTGCTGGATGATGGCCCGGTTCTTGCCGGCGTCGTTCTTATACACCACGTCGGAGCGGTCGATGCGCACCACAGGCTTGTTGGTGGGGATCTCCACAATGTCCAGCTTGTAGATAGCGCCGAACTCCTCCGCCTCGGTGACGGCGGTGCCGGTCATGCCGGAGAGCTTGTCGTAGAGCCGGAAATAGTTCTGGAAGGTGATGGTGGCCAGGGTCTTGTTTTCCTTCTGGACGTCCACGTGCTCCTTGGCCTCGATGGCCTGGTGGAGCCCCTCGGAGTAGCGGCGGCCCAGCATCAGACGGCCGGTGAACTCATCCACGATGATGATCTCCCCGTCCTTCACGATGTAGTCGATGTCCCGCTTCATGATGCCGTGGGCCTTCAGCGCCTGGTTGATGTGATGGCTGAGGGTGGCGTTTTCGATGTCGGCCAGGTTCTCCAGATTGAAGGCGCGCTCGGCCCGCTGGATGCCCCGGGCGGTGAGGGTGGCAGTGCGGGCCTTCTCGTCCACCACATAGTCCGCGTCCAGATCCTCGCTCTCCTCCTGCTTCTCGTCCACGGAGGCGTAGACGATCTTTTTCAGGCGGGAGACAAAGTCGTCGGCCTGGCGGTAGAGATCGGTGCTCTCGTCCCCCTGGCCGGAGATGATGAGGGGGGTCCTGGCCTCGTCGATGAGGATGGAGTCCACCTCGTCCACGATGGCGAAGATGTGGCCCCGCTGCACCATGTTGCTCTTGTAGAGCGCCATGTTGTCCCGCAGATAGTCGAAGCCCATCTCGTTGTTGGTGCCGTAGGCGATGTCGCAGGCGTAGGCCTCCCGCCGCTCCGCCGGGGTCAGACCGTGGACGATCAGGCCCACGCTGACGCCCAGGAAGCGGTGCACCTTGCCCATCCACTCGCTGTCGCGGCGGGCCAGGTAGTCGTTGACGGTGACGATGTGAACTCCCTTGCCGGTGAGGGCGTTGAGATAAGCGGGCAGCACGGCCACCAGGGTCTTGCCCTCGCCGGTCTTCATCTCGGCGATGCGGCCCTGGTGCAGCACGATGCCGCCGATGAGCTGGACGCGGAAGGGCTTCATGCCCAGCACGCGCCAGGCGGCCTCCCGGGCCACGGCAAAGGCCTCGGGCAGAATATCGTCCAGGCTCTGTCCCCCGGCCAGGCGCTCTTTAAACTCGTCGGTCTTCCGGCGCAGCTCCGCGTCGCTCAGCTTTTCGATCTGCGGCTCCAGCGCCTCAATGGCGTCGGCGATCGGATAGATCTTCTTCAGTTCTCTGTCGGAATAGCTTCCGAACAGCTTGGTAAACAGTCCCATTTTGTGATCCTTCCTGTATGATTTGGCGCTTTGCGCCAGGGAGCGGAGTTTTGCGTTTTCCGTTTTGAGCAGAAGAGCGCGTCCGTTCCCCCGTCTCCTCAAAACATAAAACGCAAAGCTCAAAGCTGTCTGCACAAGGCGATAACAATACAGAATAGAGTATAGCACATAATTATGAAGAAAAAAAGTATCCCCGCTCGTTTTTTGTGCTATCCTTCCCTTGCCGCGGCGGGGCTCTTGTGTTAAAATGACAAATCGTGAAAGTATTCTCCTTGGGAGGGATGACGCATGACCAGGCCCGGCTTTGACAACGCGAAATACGTAAAGCTCCAATCCCAGCGGATCCGCGACAGGATCTCGCAGTTCGGCAAGCTCTATCTGGAATTCGGCGGCAAGCTCTTTGACGACTACCACGCCTCCCGCGTCCTCCCCGGCTTCCAGCCGGACAGCAAGGTGAAGATGCTGCTGGAGATGAAGGACGAGGCGGAGATCGTCATCGCCATCTCGGCGGACGATATCGAACGCTCCAAGCGCCGGGGCGACCTGGGCATCACCTATGACGAGGACACCCTGCGCCTGATCGACGCCTTCCGGGGCATCGGCCTCATGATCGGCAGCGTGGTCATCACCCACTACCGGGGGCAGGCCATCGCCGACAAGTTCATCAAGCGCCTGGAGGCCCTGGGCATCCGCACCTACAAGCACTACATCATCCCCGACTATCCCTCCAACGTCCCCCTCATCGTCTCGGACGAGGGCTTTGGGAAAAACGACTATATCGAGACCAGCAGGAGCCTGATGGTGGTCACCGCCCCCGGCCCCGGCAGCGGCAAGATGGCCACCTGCCTGAGCCAGCTGTACCACGAATACAAGCGGGGCATCGCCGCGGGCTACGCCAAGTTCGAGACCTTCCCCGTCTGGGACCTGCCGCTGAAGCACCCGGTGAACCTGGCCTATGAGGCCGCCACGGCGGATCTGGACGACGTGAACATGATCGACCCCTTCCACCTGGACGCCTACGGCATCACCACCGTCAACTACAACCGGGACGTGGAGATCTTCCCCGTGCTGGAGGCCATGTTCAAGCACATCTACGGCGCCAGCCCCTACAAGAGCCCCACGGACATGGGCGTCAACGTCATCTCCCAGTGCATCTCGGACGACGAGGCCTGCCGGGAGGCCTCCCGGCAGGAGATCATCCGCCGCTGGTACGCCACTGCCGTCTCCGCCCGCCAGGGTCTCAGCGACCAGGCGGAGGTGCGCAAGATCGAGCTCATCATGAACTCCCTGGGCATCAGCGCGGCCGACCGGCCCGTGGTGGCCGCCGCCCTGGAACGCGCCGAGGAGACGGACGCCCCCGCCATGGCCATCGAGCTGCCCGACGGCAGCATCGTCACCGGCAAGACCTCCCCCCTGCTGGGCGCCGCCTCCGCCTGTCTGATGAACGCGCTGAAAAAGCTGGCCGGCATCGACAAGAAGCTGCAGCTCATCAGCCCCAGCATCGTCCAGCCCATCCAGCACCTGAAGGTGGAGCATCTGGGCAATCACAACCCCCGCCTGCACACCGACGAGCTGCTGATCGCCCTGTCCGTCTGCGCGGTGACGAACCCCATGGCGGGCTACGCCATCGACCAGCTGGACAAGCTCCGGGGCTGCGAGGCCCACTCCAGCGTCATCCTCGCCCGGGTGGACGAGGAGCTGTTCAAGAAGATCGGCGTGAACCTCACCTTCGAGCCCCGCTACCAGGCCAAGAAGCTGTACCACAAGTGAGTGCTTAGTAGTTAGTGCTTAGTGCTTAGTACTTAAATATGAAAACGGGTCGCCGCAGATTTGCGGCGGCCCGTTTACTCTATGTACTACGCACTACGCACTAAGCACTATTTCTTCAGCTCTCCCGGGGCGATGCCGAAGCACTCCTTGAAGGCCCGGTGGAAGGCGGAGTAGTCCCCGAAGCCGCTGTCCGCGGCGGCCTTGGCGGCGGGCACCCCCTCCCGGATCAGCCGGGCGGCGCTCAAAAGACGCTTCTGCCGCACATAGGCGTGGACGGTGCTGCCGGTCTGCGCCTTAAAAAGCCGCATAAAATGGTAGCGGCTGAGATAGACCCGCTCGGAGAGCTGCTCCACCGTCAGCTCCTCCGTCAGATGCTCGTTGATGAAGGACAGAACCTGGCGGATCTTGGGGTCAGACTGCTCCCGGAGCTCCGGCGCGGCGGGGGCCATGCGGCCGATCTGGATCAGGATCTGCATCATCAGGGTGTCCCGCATGGCCTCCGCGCCGAAGCGGCTGTCCTCCCGGGCCCGCTCGAAGGCCCGCAGGGTCTCCCCCAGCTCCGCCCGCTGCTCCCCGTCGGGCACCAGCAGATAGCGGCGGCTGCGGTCGGCGCTCTCGAAGCAGTCCATCAGCCGCGCCTGGGGCAGGGCCCGGTCGAAATACTGCCGGTCCAGGTAGACGATGATGCGCTCGTAGGGCTCGGAGCGGTCAATGAGCGCCTTGTGGATGGCGTGGTGCTTCACCAGCAGCAGATCCCAGGGCCGCAGCAGGTAGCTCTGATCCTCCACCAGATAGTTGACCCGCCCCGAGAGCAGCAGCACGATCTTGTCAAAATCGTGAAAGTGAAAATCCCGCTCCTGCCCCGCGGTGTCCCGCAGGTGGAAATAGCGGTAGTTCTCGTGAAGGTAGCCCTCCCGGGTGTAAGTTTTTTTGTCCAAGTCCGAGCCTCCTTTTTCTCCTTGCACGGGAAAACAGAGTGGTTGTCCGGCGGCTGGCATGACAACCCCTCCGCCCCAGTGTGCGCACTGGGGCACCTCCCCTTTCAGGGGAGACCAGATCGGGCGACCGCAAGGGTCGCCCCTACGCACTGCGCACTAAGCACTACGCACTATCTTACCGCACTTTTTGCAATGTTTCAAGCATAAAGCGCAATTTACTGTGTATTCTGTTTGTGTATAATATGGAGCGGAAACAAAAACAAGGAGGCTTTTTCTCATGGCTAAGTTCCTCAAAAACAACTGGTTCCTCTTCACCATGATCATCGGCATCGTGGCCGGCTGCCTGGTCGGCGCCTTCTGGGAGGGCGCGTCCGTGCTGGAGCCGCTGGGCACGCTGTTTATCAACATGATGTTCTGCGTGGTGGTGCCGATGGTGTTCTTCTCCATCTCCTCCGCCATCGCCAATATGAAGAGCGCCAAGCGGGCCGGCAAGCTGATGGGCAGCACCGTGCTCACCTTTATCTGCACCACCATTATCGCGTCCGTGATCATGTACGTGATCGTGCGCTTCGTCCCCGTGTACACCGGCGAGCCCCTCTACACCGCGGAGGAGAAAGAGGCCATGAGCGCCGGCGAGATGATCGTGGGCTTCTTCACCAAGGCTGACTTCCCCGAGCTGTGGAGCCGCAGGTCCATTCTGCAGCTGATCATCGCGGGCATCTTCTTCGGCTTCGGCGTGCAGATGTGCGGCGGTCCCAAGACCAAGGTCGCCCAGCTGCTGGAGGAGATCACCAACGTTCTCATGAAGGTCATCAAGCTCATCACCTTCTACGCCCCCATCGGCTTCTTCGGCTTCTTCGCCGCCCTGGTCGCCGCCCACGGCACCGACTTCGTCGGCCAGTACGCCAAGGCGATCATCCTCTACTACATCGTAGCCTTCGCTTACATGTTCCTGATCTTCCCGCTCTACGCCCGCTTCGGCGGCGGCAAGGGCGCCGTCAAGACCATGTTCCAGCACCTGTTCCGCCCGGCGGCGGTGGCCTTCGGCACCTGCTCCTCTGTGGCCACCATCCCCACCAACATGGAAGTCTCCGAGGACACCGGCATCTCCAAGGACGTCACCGACATCGTGCTGCCCATGGGCGCCACCATGAATATGGACGGCTCCGGCATGAGCGCCATCATCAAGGTGGCCTTCCTCTTCGGCATGTTCGGTCTGGACTTCAACTCCGGCGACGCCATCCTGGCCATCATCGTGGCTACCGTCTCCTCCGTTGCCATGTCCGGCATCCCCGGCGGCGGCGGCACCGGCGAGCTGGTGCTCTGCTCCCTGTTCTTCCCCGAGGCCCTGCCCATTGCCTTCCCCATCGCCCAGGCCATCGGCGATCTGGTGGATCCCCCTGCCACCATGGTCAACGCTGCCGGCGACTATGTGGCCTCCTACATCGTCTCCCGCTTCAACGACGGAAAGGACTGGCTGCAGAAGAAGCTGCGCGCTGACGCGAAAAAGCAGTAATGCGCTATACCAAAATGCACGGTGCAGGCAACTCCTTCCTCATTCTTGAAGACCTGCACGGCGAGCTCCGGGGCGAGAATCCGCGCGATCTCGCCCTGTGGTTTTGCTCCCCTCTCACCGGCCCCGGGGCGGACGGCATGATCGTCCTCAAGCCGGACCGGGAGGCGGACTTCGCCATGGACTTTTTGAATTCCGACGGCTCCGTGGGCGAGATGTGCGGCAACGGCGCCCGGTGCGTGGCCCGCTACGGGCTGGAGCACGGGCTGAGCCGGGACCCGGAGCGCATCCGCTTCCGGGCCGCGGCGGGGCTGATCACCGCCCGGCGGATCGACCGGAGCCGCTACGAGGTGCGGCTGCCCGATCCCTCGGTCCTTGACCTGCTGCGCAGCACCGGCGAGGGCTTCTGCTCCTACGTGGAGCTGGGCGACCCGGGCCTGCCCCACGCGGTGGTGGAGGTGCCCTCCGCCGCCTTCGCGGATTTGGACGCCCTGCGCCGGCGGGGCCGCGCCCTGCGCTTTAACCCGGTCTTCCCCAAGGGGGCAAACGTCAGCTTCGTGTGTCTCACCGGGGAAAACAGCGTCCGCGCCCTCACCTATGAGCGGGGCGTGGAGGACTTCACCCTGGCCTGCGGCACCGGCTGCGGCGCCGTCGCCCTGAGCCTGATCCTCCGGGGCCGCATCCCCGGCGACCGGGCGGAGATCCACATGCCCGGCGGCCTGCTCTCCGTGCGCCTGCGCCGGGAGGGCGGCAGCGCCCGGGATCTGCTGCTCACCGGCCCCACCGCCCTGGTGGAGGAGGGCGAGCTTCCCCCGCCCCCGGCTATGAGCGCGTGAGAGAGTTTTGAGTTTTCAGTTTCCAGTTTCCAGTTTCCAGTTTTTAGTTTTCAGTTTCTAGTTTTTAGTTTTCAGGAATTGTAAAACCTGCCGGAGAGGCTTTTCTCTCCGGCAGGTTTTTTGTTTTTCGGGCCGCCGGGGGTGTCGTCCCCTACGGCAGGGATCTTGCCTCCCCCTTCGGGGGAGGTGGCATCCGCCGATCCCCCGCGAGGCGGATGACGGAAGGGGTTTTCCCGCCCGTCTGTCCGACAGGGGCGCATGACGGCGGGCGGCAGGTTGCCGCCCCTACTACATTGTTTCACTTAAAACTTTATTTCTGGATATAGATGAAAAAGCTTTGTACGAGCATCTTTGGTAGTGAAGTGCCAAGAGACACCTTTCTGTGAAGAGTTACGATCGAGGTGCCATGCGGAGAGGACACGATTCAGTTCGTCAATATCTGGAATGCGTTTTCCGAGAAGGGCTTGAATCGTAAGAGAAGAAAGCTCAATCTCCGCAATATCCAGCCATGACCCGTGTTTTGGCGTATAGTGAATCTCCAGTTT
>JAFRQP010000043.1 GCA_017428565.1 Oscillospiraceae bacterium | reverse complement strand
GATGGCGTCGGCGATCACGTTCCAGTCGTGCTCCATCACGAAGGTCTGCACCGGCAGCCGGTCCTCCGGCGGCTCCTCGATGGTGGACATGTCCCGGATGCCGGACATGGCCATGTTCAGGGTCCGGGGGATGGGGGTGGCGGAGAGGGTCAGCACGTCCACGCCTCTCGACAGCTCCTTGATGTGCTCCTTGTGAGTGACGCCGAAGCGCTGCTCCTCGTCCACCACCAGCAGGCCCAGATCCTTGAACTTCACGTCCTTGGAGAGGAGCCGGTGGGTGCCGATGACCAGGTCGCACTTGCCGTTTGCCAGCTCGGAGATCAGTTTCTGGGACTGGCCGCCGGTCTTGAAGCGGCTCAGCACCCCGATCTCCACCGGGAAGCCGAAGAAGCGCTGCAGGGCCGTCTGGTAGTGCTGCTGGGCCAGCACCGTGGTGGGCACCAGGATGGCGGCCTGCTTGCCGTCCAGCACGCATTTCATCACCGCCCGGAGGGCCACCTCGGTCTTGCCGAAGCCCACGTCGCCGCAGAGCAGCCGATCCATGGGCACGGAGGACTCCATGTCCGCCTTGATCTCCGCCGTGCAGCGGAGCTGATCGTCGGTCTCGGTGTAGCCGAAGTTTTCCTCAAACTCCCGCTGCCACTCGCTGTCCGGCGAGAAGGCGTAGCCAGGCAGCCGCTGCCGCTCGGCATAGAGGGCGATGAGCTTCTTGGCCATGTCCCTGGCGGCGCTTTTGGCGCGGGAGCGGGTCTTGGCCCACTCGGCGCCCCCCATTTTGGAGAGCTTGACGGGCCGTTCCTCCCCGGCGCCGGTGTATTTGGTCACCAGATCCAGCTGGGTGGCCGGGACGTACAGGCTGTCCGTGCCGGCGTACTGGATCTTCACATAGTCCTTTTCAAAGCCGTCCACCTGCATCTTCACGATGCCGGCGAAGCGGCCGATGCCGTGGTTTTCGTGCACCACGAAGTCGCCCACGGAGAGGTCGGCGTAGCTCTCGATCCGCTGGCGGTTGGCGGGCAGCTTTTTCCTGGCCGCGGCTTTTTTATTCCTGGCGCGGAGGAGCTGGGCGTCGGTGAGCACGGCCAGCTTGATGCCGGGGTACTCCATGCCGGCGGAGAGGGCGCCCACGCCGATGCGGCACTGGCCGAAGTCGGGGAGGCGCTTCAGCTCCGGGTCCACCAGGGCGGGGATCTCATGCTCTTTGAAAAAGTCCTGCAGCACCTTGGCCCGGCGCTCGTCCCCGGCCAGCACCACCACCCGGTGGCCCTGCTTGAGATAGAGCTTCACGTCCTCGGCGGCGGCCTGGGCGCTGCCGGCGTAGGAGGGCAGCTGCTTGGCCGGGATGCTGGTAAGGGTCCGGGGGGCGAGAGGCGTGCGGCCCACGGTGAAGGCGTCGGTCATATAGAGGGGGAAATCCCCCAGGCGGCGCAGGGCGCTGTCCCAGCTGAGACAGAAGCTCTCCGCGTTCACGGCTACCTGGCCCCGCTTCTGCAGCTCCCGCAGATCCTCCTGCAGCTGCTTCTGCCCGTCCCGGGCCCGCTCGCCGCAGCGGGCGGGCTGGTCCATCACCAGCAGGGCGTTTTCCGGCAGATAGTCCAGGGCGCAGGCCATGGGGTAGATGAGGGGCAGATAGCGGTCCGCGTCGGAGAGCAGCAGCCCGCCCCGCAGCCGCTCCGCGTCGGCGCGGAGGGTGGCGGCCAGGGTCGCCGCGTGCTCGCTGCCGCGCTTTTTGGCGAAGCGCTCCGCCGCCGTGTCGATCTGGCGGGCCAGAGTCTCGATCCCGCCCAGGGTCAGGCTGGGCAGGGTCTCCGCCGCGGGCAGGATCACGCAGCGCTGGATGGGCTCCGAGCGGCGCTGGGAGGCCACGTCGAAGCGGCCCATGGAGTCGATCTCGTCCCCCCAGAACTCCACGCGGGTGGGCTCCTCGTCCGCGGGGGAGAAGAAGTCCAGGATGCCGCCTCGGCGGGCGAACTGACCCGGGCCCTCCACCTGCTGGCAGCGGACGTAGCCGCAGCGCAGCAGGGCGTCCTCCACGTCCTCGATCGCGCAGCAGCCCCCGGCCTCCAGACCGAAGGCGGCCTTTTCCAGGGTCTCGGCGGGCATGCAGCGCTGCAGCAGCCCCGCCACGGAGACGGTCAGGATCTCGGTCCGGCCTTTTGCCAGGCTGTAGAGGGCGGCCAGGCGCTTTTGCTCCGCCTGACGGGAGGCGGCCTCTGCGGCGTAGAAGGTGAAGTCCCGCATGCCCAGGGTGCTCACGGGGAGATTCAGCATGGCCTGCAGATCCCGGGCCATATTCTCCGCCGCGGTGTCGTCCGGGCAGATCACCACCAGGGGCAGGCCGGTCTCCAGCCGCAGCGCGGCGGAGAGATTTGCCCGGTGCACCGCGGAAAGGCCGGAAACAAGCGCAGGAAGCCCTCCGCTCTCCAGCAAAGAGGGGAGGGCGGCGGCTTCCTTGTTTTCCAGTATTTGTTTGATGAGCAGTTCCATAGCGGGGATAGTATAACAGATTTCCCGGTGCGTTGCAATGCGTTTTGCGTCGCGTGGTCTCAGGAAACTTTGTGTCGCGGGCCTTAATGAAACGAAAGTTCACACCGTAGGGGCGATTCACGAATCGCCCGCCGCGCTTGCCTCCCCCTCCGGGGGAGGTGTCGCGGCAAGCGCAGCGCAGCCGTGACGGAAGGGGTCGAAAGACGGGGCTCGGGCCGTCCCTCACCGTAGGGGCCGACGCTCTCGGCAGCCCGCCGTCCGTCCAACATCGTAGGGGCCCGGCCATGGGCTCCTCGGCGGCCCGCAATGCCTTCCCCGCGCACGGGGAAGGTGGCCCGAAGGGCCGGATGAGGTCCCCCACAAGCGCTGTGACAGAAGGAGTCGAGAGACGGAGGTTCGGGCTGCCGAGGGCGGCAGCCCCTACGGCGCAAACCGCCGTTCCCCCGTAGAGGCGACCTTTGGTCGCCCGCCGTCCCTCCTGCTCCGTAGGTGCGGCCTTGTGGCCGCCCACTTTGGCCCAATGTATTTTTCAGCGGCGAACGGGATGATCACCCTCGTCATCTTCCGGGCCGCCGACGAGGTGGCCATCCTGATCCACTCCGTAGCTGTGTCGAAGACCGTGCTCGTCGTACCAGAAGTAGCTGTTTCCACTGGGCAAACCTTCCCGCCCGTCCCGATAATGATAAATGATCGCAGTCAGGCGATTCTGTTCGTCGTAGTGATAATCGTAGTACATGCCTTGGGATTCATTGTTCATGTTGTTTGAGGTAAATCGAGTGATCTGCCCCAAATCATTGTAAGTATATGTGTTTAAGGTGTCAAAGCTCGTGCCTTGGGCGCCTTCCCCGTGTTCCTCCACCCGTTCCAGTTTTCCGTCCGGGTAATAGGAGTAGGTCCGCGTTGTGCTTTCATCGAAATCATTGTCTTCTCGATGGAAGAAGTGTTCGAAGCGAACCAGGCGGCCGTCAGCGTCAAATGTATAGCGGAATTCATGGCGGTTCGCCAGCTGTAAAGAGGTGTCGGTTCCCTCCACTACTTCTTCAATGGTAGTGGTGCCATCCGCGTTGTGGGTATATCCCGGAGATGGCAGCGGCACGCCGAAACGCTCGAACAGGCTCACCGGGCCAAAGACACTGAAATCGCTGTCCCAGACGCTGCAGCAGTCGGATCCGTCTCCGGGGGCAAAGGCCAGGGAGCAGCTCCCATCGGCGTAGTGGAGATACAGCGGAAGAAAGCCGTCCTGCTTCTGTATCCAAGCCATCGCAGGCTGCTCCTGCACAAGCAAGTTTTCAAATTCCGGCTTGCTGAGCGCCTTTTCCAGCCCCCGCAGGGCATCAGGGTCCGTGAGGACAAAGCTCTGGCCAAGCTGGGCGACGTAGAGCTCCGCGCTGGAGAGCGTCGGGAGTTGCTTGGGCAGGATGAGCAGCTCACCCGTTTCCTCCACGAACTCCATCCCTTTCAGCCGTTTGATCGGCTCCATGGCGATGGTTTTGCTTACTGTATACTGCGCCTTGCCGTCGTTTTCGTCACAGCGGAGGAAGAAGCCGCGGCAGAAGCAGGGCTTCCCTTCAAACTCCGTTGTTTTCCATCCAAGCTCCTGTTTCGGTGTGCCGCTGAAACAAACCCAGCCAAAGGTCACGCAGTCGATCCCCATGAACTCGGAATCCAGGATCTCGCCGCCGTCCACCCAGCGATTCACATAGGCTGGCAGCTCCTCGCGGATAAAGTGTTCGTAGCCTCCGTCGCAGTCGCAGCTGACTCGCCATTCAAATTGGAAGCGAAAGCTGTCGTCTACGGCGTTGGGCTCGGACCAATCATGAGCCGCCGTCTGTACAGTTTCCGGGGCGGCAGGCTGAATACTCGCCGGGGCAGCGGACTGTTCAAGCATCTCCGCCGTCTGCTCCCCACTCGCTCCGCCGCAGCCGGTCAGGAGTGCCAGCGCCATGGCCAGCAGAAGAAGTATCGTTATCGTTCGTTTCATCGCTCGTCCCTCCTCTCAAGAAAAGCGTGTCCAGTCGATGCGCTCGGCGGTCTCCTCGATCACGGCGACGTCGTTCCAGCCCAGGCTCACGAGAACGTAGCTCTTCTCCGTCTCGTAAAACAGGTACACGCCGCTGATTTTCTCCGGCCCGTCGGTAAAGCAGACGATCTGCTGGCCCTCCTCGGTCTGGTAGATCCAGATCCGCTGATACTCACTGGGAGCCGCATAGTGGATCATGCCGGTGTACAAAGCGTCCTTGGGAATGCAATAGGTCTTGAGGATCTTGCTCTCCGCCTCTCCATTCCAAACCTCCACACCGTTGTCGTAGACCGTGTGTCCGTCCTGCGTGGTTTTGGATGTGGCATAGCGCAGGCCGTACTGCTCCGCCAGGCGGGAAAGCTCCGCATCGATGTCCTCGTAGCCCTCTTGTCCGTAGACGCCGGTAAAGCTTGACCCGTAGAAGGTTGCGGTAAAGAAGTCCTGAAACTCCCGGGCAGCGCTGAACATGGGGCTGTTGTATAAGTCCTCCAGTCGCTGGGCGGCTTCCCGGTTATCCTCCGCGCCCCGGGGCGTGCTGACGATCTGCTGCACGGCGTCATTCTTTTCACAGAGGGCGGCGAAGTCGATCCGATCCGCTACAAGTTCCGCCAGGGCGTCCCGATCCTCGAGTCCGGCTCGCTCCAGGCTCGCCTGGCCCGGCAAATTTCTAAGCTGCAGCGCTACGAAGGTCTCCCCGTCGGTGGAGAGATACCAGAGCTCCGTCCGATTCGGGAAGCTCACGATGTTGACCGTCTGTCCTTTTGCGTTCTCGTAATCCCGCTCGCTATAATCCTGCAGTCGGGTGACGCCGCCGTAGGGATACAGCGCTCCGGTAGAAAAACGGCTCAGCACATAGTCGAGGGAGAATTCGTTCAGGTTCAGGAATCCCTCTGCCTTAAAGGAGCCGTCGGGGAACACATAGCCGCCGGTGAACGCGACTTCCCCTTCTGTCAGGAAGGGCTGGATGCCTGTGAGCGCCGTCAGGCGCTCCATGCTGTCTGCGGTCACGCTCTCGGAATAGAGCTTTAGGTCGTAGGTCTCCGCGATTTCAAAGAGCTTGTCCGCCGCTTCCGGCGTCAAGGCCCAATAAAGCTGGCAGGTTTTGCGCTTTTGGTCGTTTCCCTGCAGGAAAGAGAGGCTGTAGTCCCCCGGGTCGTTTCGATGCTCGTCCTGCCAGATCCACCATTCGCCGGTGCCCTCATAGGTTTTGGTTCCCTTGAGGCCGTTGGGCACCACCACGACCTTTTCTGTCCCCTCCACGGGGAAGATGCGCTCCCTTAGTCCCAGCAGCCCCAGGGCGTAGGCCGTGACGCCCAGAAACGAGGCGATCACCGCCGCGATCAGCAGCGTGCGCAGCAACTTTTTCCTCCCGCCGCGCTTTCTTTTTCCGGTCAGCCGCAGCCGCTCTCCGGCTTCCAGCACATAGCGGTCGGCAATCTCGCCGACGGTCTCAAACAGATAGACGTTCCCGTTCATCCAGCATTCCCTCCTTTTCCAGTTCCTTCCGAAGCTTCGCCCGCGTGCGGAAGAGGGCGGTCTTCACCCCTGCCGGCTTCATATTCAGCCGTTCCGCCAGCTCCTCCGGGCTGAGGACGTAGAAATATCGACCCACGAAGATTACCCGCTCCCGCTCCGGGAGCTTTGCCAGAAAGCGGTCGATGCAGCGCAGCAGCTCCCGCGCCTCCACCCGGCTCTCAAGGTCGAAGTCTCCCGGCAGACATTCCGACAGCTCCTCCAGCGCCAACGCCGCCGTGCCGCCGCCCCGTTTAAGGCTGCCTTTTCTGCGCAGCCGGGTCACTGCAATGTTCCGTGTGAGCTTGCCCAGAAAGGCGCGCAGGTTCCCGGGTCTGGTGGGCGGCATGGCGTTCCAGGCGGCAAGCCAGGTGTCGTTCACGCTCTCCTCCGCATCCTCCGGGGATCGCAGCAGGTTGTAGGCGACGGTGTGGCAATAGGCGCCGTAGACCACCTCCGTCTCCGGAATGGCCTGCTCCGAGCGCTGCCAGTACAGATTTACCAGCTCTTGGTCTGTCATCTTCCGACCTCCTTTCACCCTTATAGTCGCAATAACCGGAAAATGGGGTTCATTGGATTTCAGTTTTTCTCAAATAGCGGATAAAAGAGATCCTTCGCTGCGCTCAGGATGACACGGGGAAGCCCTCCCCCTCTGTCATCCTGAGCGCAGCGAAGGATCCCGCCCCCCGGCGCAAGGTATGTTATCCCCAGTCCTCCGACAAATCCCGCCAGGCAGGATTCAGCGTTTCCACAAGAGCGTTTTTCCTGGCGCGACGCCAGCCTTTCAGCTCTTTTTCCCGCAGAATGGCAGAGCGAACATCCGAGGTCTGTTCATAATAAACCAGCTTGTGCACATGATAGCGCTTGGTAAAGCCCTCGACCAGCTCTTGCTTATGTTCATAGAGTCTGCGCTCGAGATTATTGGTGACGCCGATATACATGACCCGGTTGCTCTTGTTCGTGAGAATATAAACGAAATAGATCATGGCTGTTCCCTTCTATCCGTGATAAGGGTTTTGAGATCCTTCGTCGCCTTCGGCTCCTCAGGATGACAGGGACGAACAGCGGCCTTAAGATTCTTCGTCGCTGCGCTCCTCAGAATGACAAGCGCTGGGCCTGGTCTCCCTTCCTGTCATCCTGAGCGCAGCGAAGGATCTCGCCCCCGGCGCAGGGTCGGTTTTTGATTGACCCTCCATGTTTTTCACGCTGTATACCGAGATCCTTCGTCGGCTTCGCCTCCTCAGGATGACGGGAACGCGGGGTTTCCACGCTCCATTAATCGTTTACACGTCTCGCAGATACCGCCCGGCCGCGTACAGATCCGGCAAGACGGCCTCGGCCAGGCGGCGCATTTCCTCGTCCGGAGGCAGCAGATCCGGCACCATCAGAGGCCGCATCCCCGCCGCGGCGGCGGCGCGGACGCCGTTGAAGCTGTCCTCGATCACAAAGCAGCGCTCCGGCGCCGCGTCCAAGGCCTCCGCCGCCAGGAGAAAGATCTCCGGGTCCGGCTTGGAGCGGCGTACCTGGTCGCCGCAGACCAGGGCGTCGAAAAAGCGAAGCAGCCCCGCCTCGTCCAGCTCCCGGCGCACCAGGGCGCCCTCGGTGGAGGAGGCCAGGGCCAGCGGGACGCCCCGGGCGGACAAAGACGCCAGGATCTCCCGCGCGCCGGGCTTCAGCGGCAGGCGTCCCCCGGCGTAGCGCAACGAAAAACGGCGCCGGGCCTCGGCGTCAAAGCGCGCGAAGTCCAGCGCCGGATAGGCGGCGCGAAAAATCTCTTCTGCGCGGGCCTTGTTGACGCCCAGACACAGGGCGTAGGTCCGCTCCATCTCCTCCAGGTCCCCCTCCGCCGCCAGCTCCAGCCAGACGGCCCGCAGGGCGCGCTCGGAGTCGAAAATCACGCCGTCCATGTCGAACAGGACGGCAAAGCCCTCTCTCATACCCGCCGGATGTCCACCGTTTTGTCCAGCTTCTCGCCGCTGAGGACCCGGGAATAGAGATCCCGCAGGATGCGGTGGGCCACCGGGGCGATCTCCGCCGTGCCCCGGATGGGCTTGACCATCAGGGTGACGGGGGCGCCGGCAAGCCGGTAATCGCACGCGACCTCCTCGTAGCCGAAGCGGGAGAAGAACTTCCGAAGCTTCCGCAGGGTGTCCTTGTCCTCGGGGTCGAAGACGGTCAGCTCCGCCAGTAGGCCCTGCTTTTCGGTGTAGTACTGATTCAGCAGCCGCATGGCCTGGATCCCCAGGCCCTTGCCCCGGTACCAGGGCAGCACGCCGAAGTACTTGAGCAGCGCATAGCCGTAGAGCCCGCGGCAGAGCGTCAGCGCGTAGGCCAGCTCCAGCCGGCTCTCCTCGTCATAGACGATCAGCAGCTCCGCGTCCCCCCGGCTCACCGCCAGGTGGAGGGAGAGCTTTGGCAGCAGCTCCTTTTTGTCGAAATCCACCTCGAACATGCTGTACCAGCGTTCCAGATCCCGGTGTCCGCCTTTTCTGATCTTCAGCATCTCAGGCCTCCAAATTCTGCGCCCGGCACAGGGCCGCGTAGGCGCCGTTCTTCGCCATCAGCTCCTGGTGGCTGCCCAGCTCGATGATATGTTCTCCCTCCACCACGGCGATGCGATCCGCGTTCTTCACGGTGGAGAGCCGGTGCGCGATGATGATGGTGGTGCGGCCCACGCTCAGCTCGTCCAGCGACTTCTGGATCCGCTGTTCGGTGACGGTGTCCAGGGCGGAGGTGGCCTCGTCCAGGATCAGCACCTTGGGGTTCTTCAAAAAGACCCGGGCGATGGACACCCGCTGCTTCTGCCCGCCGGAGAGCATCACGCCCCGCTCGCCGATATAGCTGTCGTAGCCCTCGGGCATGGCCATGATCTCCTGGTGGATCTCGGCCCGGCGGGCGGCCTCCTCGATCTCCTCGTCGGTGGCGTCGGGCCGGCCGTAGCGGATATTGTCCCGGATGGTGCCGGCGAACATGAACACGTCCTGCTGCAAAATGCCGATGTTCCGGCGCAGGGAGCGCTGGGTGACGCTGCGGATATCCTGTCCGTCCACGGTGATGCTGCCGCCGCACACGTCGTAAAAGCGGGGGATCAGCTGGCACATGGTGGTCTTGCCGCCGCCGGAGGGGCCCACCACCGCCAGGCACTCGCCCGGAGCGATGTCCAGGTCGATGTGGCTGAGCACCGGGATGCCGTTGGCGTAGTGGAAGCTCACGTCGTGCAGGGCGATCTCGCCGCGCACGCTGCCCAGCTCTTTGGCGTCGGGCGCGTCCTGGATATCCGGCTCGGTGCGCATGATCTCCAGGAAGCGGGCAAGGCCGGCGCTGCCCTGCATGTACTGCTCGGCAAACATGACGAGCTTCCGCAGGGGCGTGACGAAGGTGGACACGTAGAGGGTGAAGGTGATGAGATCCACCACGTCCATCTTTCCCAGCATGATCAGCAGGCCGCCCACGGTGATCACCAGCACCTGCATGACGCCGGTGGTGAACTCCATGCCGCTCATGTAGAGGCCCATGCTCTTGTAGTACTCCACCTTGGCGCCCTTGAAGACGTGATTGGCGGAATCGAACTTCTCCACCTCCATGTCCTCGTTGGCGAAGGCCTTGGCGGTGCGGACGCCGGAGATGCTGGACTCGATGGCGGCGGTGATCTCGGCGGTCTTCTTTTTGACCTCGATATTGGCCTTCTTCATGCGCATGCGCTGGCTCAGGGTGAACCAGAGCGTCAGAGGCAGCACGATGGCCAGCACCAGGGCCAGGCGCCACTGGAGGGTGAACATGATGATCAGCGCGCCCACGATGGTCAGCGAGCAGATGATCAGATTCTCCGGCCCGTGGTGGGCCAGCTCCGTCACCTCGAACAGGTCGCTGACCACCCGGCTCAGCAGCACGCCGGTGCGGTTTTTATCAAAGAAGCTGCAGGACAGATCCTGCATGTGGGTGAAGAGGTCCCGGCGCATATCCGCCTCGACTAGGACGCCCATCTTGTGCCCCAGCACGGTGATGACATAGTAGAGCACCGATTTGAGCACGTAGGCCGCCACCATGATCCCCATGACCAGGAAGAACATGCCGAAGAGCTTGCCCGGCAGAAGCTTGTTCATGGCCGTGCGGGACACATAGGGGAAGACCAGGTCGATGATCGACACCGCGAAGGCGCAGGCCATGTCGATGGCGAAGAGCTTTCGGTGCCGCGCGATGTAGCGGATGAAGATCTTCAGGGGTCTGTCGTTGTAATGGATGGGCTTCATGCGAATTTCTCCCTTTCGGCTACGGCAAGCCGGTCACAGCGATTGTTGAATTCGTTCTCTGCGTGGCCCTTGACCCAGTGGTAATGCATTTCGTGCTGCCGCGTCAGATCCAGCAGCACGGCCCAGAGATCCGGGTTGAGGGCGGGCTTTTTGTCGCTTTTGATCCAGCCCTTTTTGCGCCAGCCCCAGGCCCAGCCCTTCTCCAGCGCGTCGATGACGTACTTGGAGTCGGACCAGAGCTCCACCACGCAGCCCTCCTTCAGGGCCAGCAGGCCCTGGATCACGGCGGTGAGCTCCATGCGGTTGTTGGTGGTCTGCTCCTCGCCGCCGGAGAGCTCCCGCTCATGGCCATTCCAGCGCAGGATCGCGCCCCAGCCGCCCGGCCCGGGATTCCCGCTGCAGGCCCCGTCGGTATAGAGTTCGACTGTTTTCATAGAATCCTCTTCCTTGTTGGCCCCCTTGCCTAAAGGGGGCTCCCGCCGCCAGGCGGGTGGGGGATCTTCCTTATTGGCCCCCTTGTCTGACAGGCAGCCCTGTTGCTTCACGCTCTCGTCCTGCAGGGAATGGCCCCCTTGCCTAAAGGGGGCTGTCGCCCGAGCGGAGCGAGGGTGACTGGGGGATACGCTCTCTCGTTTCAAGGCCTCCATCACCGCAAGCATGATAAACTCGCAAACACCCGGGAAGTTTTGTTTCACTGCGTTGTTGGGGATACGCAAAACCGTGAGTCTCCGCTCTTCGAGCCTGTCCGTCCGGATCTGATCGGCCAGAAGTCCTTTTTCTTCATAGTGCTGGGATCCGTCGAGTTCAACCACCAGCCGGGCCGCATGACAGTAGAAATCTACAATATATCCGTCGATCACCTTCTGGCGCAGGAAACGGGGCGAATACCCGCGCAAAAAGTCATACCAAAGATGTCTCTCTTCCTTTGTCATATGATTGCGGAGGGTCTTTGCCAGACCTGTCAGCGCTGGATTGTGCTTTGGTCCAAGTTCCGTTGACATGACGTATCCCCCCGCCCCAGTGTGCGCACTGGGGCACCCCCCTTTAGGCAAGGGGGGCAATTTTGTTGCCCGGCCTGCTGTATTCTTTTTCCTCGTGCCGCTTGGGATCCGCCCCAGTGTGCGCACTGGGGCACCCCCCTTGCACAGGGGAGGTTGTTTCGGCTCCCGGCTCCTACGCACTAAGCACTAAAAACTCTCTTCACTTTTCACTCTTCACTTTTCACTTTTTCAGATTCCCCGCTGGTACCGGTCCTTCATGACCCGGTATTCGTCCCGGTCGATGAGGCCGATCTTGAGCCAGTCGTCCAGCTGGGCGATACGGCGGGCCTTGTCCCGCTGGAAGTGATCGTCCCCGGTCTGCTCGCAGACGATGCAGGGGGCCTCCGGCGCGCGGAAATCCCGATGGGCGGGGTTTTTGGCCGCCTGGCGCTGCATGGACGGCACAGGGCGGTGCATCTGCACGGAGGGCGTCTGCCGCTGGGCCGCGGGACGGCTCGCCTGGCCGCTCTGCGCCGGGGTCTGGGTCTTCTTTCCGCCCTTCTTGCCCTTGAACAGGGCGGGCAGGACCCAGAAAAGAAGGATAACGATGATCAGGCCTTCCATAGATTCTCCTCCTGTCTATTCTATGCTTCCGCTTATTCCTCTTCCGCGGCGTCGGGCTCGGCGGTCTCCTCGACCACCCGGTCGGTCTTTTCGATGGAGATGACCCGGCTGCCCTCGCCCAGGCGCATGACGCGCACGCCCTGGGTGGCGCGGCCCAGCAGGGAGATGTTGTCCACCGCCATGCGGATGATGGTGCCGTCGTCGGTGATGACCAGCAGATCCTCGTGGGGATTGACCATCTTCACATCGGCCACGGGGCCGGTCTTCTCGGTGACGTTGTAGTTTCTCAGACCCAGGCCGCCCCGGCCGTGGACGCTGTATTCCTCCACGGGGCTGCGCTTGCCGTAGCCCTTTTCGGTGATGGAGAGCAGGGCCTCGCCGCCATAGGTGCTGCCGGCGCCCACCACGAAGTCGCCCTCCCGCAGGCGGATGCCCCGCACGCCCACGGCGGTGCGGCCCATGGGACGCACGTCGCTCTCGGCGAAGCAGACGGCCATGCCGTCGTGGGTGGCGATGAGGATATTTTCATCCCCCATGGTCTGCAGCACGGTGATGAGCTCGTCCCCCTCGTCCAGGTTCAGGGCCCGGATGCCGTTGGAGCGGATGTTGCGCAGGGCGCCCTGGCTCATGCGCTTGACGGTGCCCTTGCGGGTGACGAAGAAGAGGTAGTTCTCCTCCTCCAGCCCCCGGCCCCGGATCATGGCGCTGACCTTCTCGCCGGGCTCGATCTGCAGGATGTTGACGATGTTGGTGCCTCTGGCGCTGCGGCCCGCCTCGGGGATGGCGTAGCCCTTCTTGATAAAGACCTTGCCCAGGCTGGTGAAGAAGAGGATATTGTCGTGGGTGGAGGCGGTGAACAGGGTGTCCACATAGTCCTCCTCGCGGGTCACCGTGGCCCGCACGCCCTTGCCGCCCCGGCCCTGGGCCCGGTACTCGCTGACGGGCAGGCGCTTGATGTAGCCGCCGTGGGTCAGGGTGAAGACGCACTGCTCCTCCTCGATGAGATCCTCCACGTCGATCTCGTCCTCCACGTCCTGGATCTCGGTGCGGCGCTCGTCGCCGTACTTGTCCCGCAGCTGCAGAAGCTCGTCCTTCAGCACGCCCTTGATCTTCTCCGGATCGGCCAGCAGCTCCTGGTAGTAAGCGATCTTGACCTCCAGATCCTTGTACTCCTGCTCCAGCTTCTCCCGGTTCAGACCCTGCAGGGCGATGAGACGCATGTCGCAGATGGCCTGGGCCTGCACGTCGGAGAGGGAGAAGCGCGCCATCAGATTCTGCTTGGCGTCGTCGTAGCTGGAGCGGATGATGCGGATGACCTCGTCGATATTGTCCTGGGCGATGAGCAGCCCCTCCAGCAGGTGGGCCCGCTCCTGGGCCTTGCGCAGGTCATAGCGGGTGCGGCGGACGATGACCTCCTCCTGGAAGCTGAGATACTCGTCCAGGATGTGCCGCAGGGAGAGGATCTTGGGCTGGGACTGGTTGTTCACCAGGGCCAGCATGTTGATGGAAAAGCTGGACTGGAGCTGGGTCTGGGCGAAGAGGCGGTTCAGCACCACCTGGGGGTTGGCGTCCCGCTTCAGCTCAATGACGATGCGCATGCCGTTGCGGTCGGTCTCGTCCCGCAGGTCGGAGATGCCCTCCAGCCGCTTTTCCCGCACCTGGTCGGCGATGTTCTTGATGAGCTGGCGCTTGTTGACCTGGTAGGGCAGCTCCGTCACGATGATGCGGGTGCGGCCCTGGCCGTGCTCCTCAAACTCCGTCCGGGCGCGGACGATGACCTTGCCCCGGCCGGTGGCGTAGGCCTGGCGGATGCCGGCCCGGCCCATGATGATGCCCCGGGTGGGGAAGTCCGGCCCGGTGATGTGCTGCATCAGGTCATAGAGCGTTGCCTCGGGATTGTCCAGCACGCAGACGCAGGCGTTGATGACCTCGGTGAGGTTGTGGGGCGGGATGTTCGTGGCCATGCCCACGGCGATGCCGCTGGAGCCGTTGACCAGGAGGTTGGGGAAGCGGGAGGGGAGCACCCGGGGCTCCTTCCGGCTCTCGTCAAAGTTGGGGTCCCAGTCCACGGTCTCCTTGTCGATATCCCGCAGCATCTCGTTGGAGATCCTGGAGAGCCGGGCCTCGGTGTAGCGGTAGGCGGCCGGGGGGTCGCCGTCCACGGAGCCGAAGTTGCCGTGGCCGTCCACCAGCATATAGCGCATGGAGAAGTCCTGGGCCAGACGCACCATGGCGTCGTACACGGAGGCGTCGCCGTGGGGGTGGTAGTGACCCAGCACGTCGCCCACGCAGGTGGCGGACTTTTTGAAGGGCTTGTCGCTGGTAAGGTTGCCCTCGTACATGGTATAGAGGATGCGCCGGTGCACCGGCTTGAGACCGTCCCGCACGTCGGGCAGGGCCCGGCCCACGATGACGGACATGGCGTAGTCGATATAGCTGGTCTGCATCTCCTGCACCAGCTCCGACTCGGTGATCACCTGATTGGGAAACGCGATATCCTCGGGTTTGTAATCTCTTTTGTGTGCCATCTTCCAATTATTCCTTCCTTATAGGCTCCCCTGCCTAAGGGGAGCTGTCTGGCCGAAGGCCAGACTGAGGGGTTCCTTCCTTATAGGCTCCCCCTCCGGGGGAGCTGTCACCGAAGGTGACTGAAGGGGTGTCCGTTGTAATTCACACCCCTATCGGCGCTCCGCGCCACTTCCCCCGGAGGGGGAAGCAAAGCGGAAATTAAATATCAAGATTCACCACATACCTGGCGTTCTGCTCGATCCAGTCCCGGCGGGGCTCCACCTCTTCGCCCATGAGGACGGTGAAGACCTGGTCGGCCAGGATGGCGTCGTTCAGCGTGATGCGGCGCAGGGAGCGCTTCTCCGGATCCATGGTGGTCTCCCACAGCTCGTGGGGGTCCATCTCGCCCAGACCTTTGAAGCGGGAAATGTCGATCTTCACATTGGGGTTGTCCCCCCGCATCTCCGCGCTGATCCGGTCCCGCTGCTCGTCGGAATAGGCCACCCGCTGCTGTTTGCCCCGCTGCAGCTTGTAGAGCGGCGGCACGGCGGAGTAGACATAGCCGTTTTCGATGAGCGGGCGCATATAGCGGAAGAAGAAGGTCAGCAGCAGGGTGCGGATATGGCTGCCGTCCACGTCCGCATCGGCCATGATGATGATCTTGTGGTAGCGGAGCTTGTCCATATTGAACTCGTCCCCGATGCCGGCGCCCAGGGCCACGATCAGGGGATAGAGCTTGTCGTTGCCGTAGATCTTGTCGGCCCGGGCCTTCTCCACGTTCAGCATCTTGCCCCACATGGCAAGGATCGCCTGGAAGCGGCTGTCCCGCCCCTGGATGGCGGAGCCGGCGGCGGAGTCGCCCTCCACGATGTAGATCTCGCAGAGCGAGGGGTCCCGCTCGTTGCAGTCCTGCAGCTTGTCGGGCATCTGGCCCGACTCCAGCCCGGTCTTGCGCCGGACGGATTCTCTGGCTTTTCTGGCGGCCTCCCGGGCCCGGTTGGCCATCATGGCCTTCTCCAGAATGGCCTTGGCCACCTGGGGATGCTCCTCAAAGTAGACGGAGAGCTGCTCGTTCACGATGCCGTCCACCAGAGTGCGGATATAGGCGTTGCCCAGCTTCTGCTTGGTCTGGCCCTCGAACTGGGCCTCGGGCAGCTTCACGGAGATGACGGCGGAGATGCCCTCCCGCACGTCCTCGCCGGAGACCTTGTCGTCCCCCTTGATGATGTTGTTTTTCTGGCCGTAGGCGTTGATGACGCGGGTGAGGGCCGTCTTGAAGCCGGTCTCGTGCATGCCGCCCTCGGGGGTGTGGATATCGTTGGCGAAGGAGACCAGGGTCTCGTTGTAGCCGTCGTTATACTGCAGGGCGATCTCGGCGATGGCGTCCCCCTTCTGGCCGGAGAGGTAGATGACCTCCTCGTGGATGGGGGTCTTGTGCTTGTTCAGATAGCGGACGAATTCCCGGATGCCGCCCTCGTAGCACATGGTCTCGCTCTTCTCCTGGCCGGGACGCTGGTCCTCCAGGCTGATGGTGAGGCCGCCGTTGAGAAAGGCCTGCTCCCGCATGCGGGTGTGCAGGATGTCATAGTCGTACACCGTGTCGTCGAACATCTCCGGGTCCGGCTTGAAGCGGACCACGGTGCCGGTGCGCTCCGTCTCACCGATGACGGTGATGGGCTGGGTGATGTCGCCCCGGGAGAATTTCATCTCGTGGATCTTCCCGTCCTTGTGGACCTGGACCTCCAGCCACTCGGACAGGGCGTTGACCACGCTGGCGCCCACGCCGTGGAGACCGCCGGAGACCTTGTAGCCTCCGCCGCCGAACTTGCCGCCGGCGTGCAGCACGGTGAAGACCACCTCCAAGGCGGACTTTCCGGTCTGCTCCTGGGTGTCCACGGGGATGCCGCGGCCGTTGTCGCTGACGCGGATGATGTCTCCCTCCTCGATGCTCACCTCGATGTGAGTGCAAAAACCCGCCAGCGCCTCGTCGATGGAGTTGTCCACGATCTCATAGACCAGGTGGTGCAGGCCCGAGGAGGAGGTGGAGCCGATATACATGCCCGGCCGCTTGCGCACCGCCTCCAGGCCTTCCAGCACCTGGATCTGGGAGGCGTCGTATTCCTGGGTCACTTTTTCGATCAAATCTGCCATATTTCCTCCAAAACATCTCATTGTTCAGCCCTGACGGGCTAAACAATGAAGAGATACTCGCGCTTATCGCCCTTCGGTTGGTCGGCGCGAGGCCTCGCTATGCTCGGCTCATGGTGTTTTTGCCGAGGCAGAGCCCCGTCAAAAACAGTTTTTATTTTGTTTTCGCCATTCGAGGCGAAAATCAGAGGCGTTCCCCCTCTGAACTCCCCCCGCATAAGCGGATCGGCTGAATAGGTATTTATTCCGGTATTTGCGTCTTTTCCGCCGCGCGTTTGAGCAGGGTGGCGCAGGCCATCTGGCTCAGATAGACCCGGGTCTCGCCCTTCTGCCCGCAGAGGACAAAGGATTTTGGGATATCCTCCGCCGCGTTCACCACCTGGCCGGCCTTGTCCGCCATGGACAGGAATTTGCGGGTCAGATGGCTCTGGGAGGTGATGTCCAGGTCAAAAATGCCCAAAACCTCATCCTCCCGCACCAGGGTCCCCTTGCCCAGATGCAGATATTTCATCGGATCTTCCCCTTTTCCACCAGCAGCACCTTGCCGCCGGTGCGCTTGGAAATCTCAACGTCCTCGCAGCAGGTGATCAGGGTCTGGCCGCCGCCGATGCGGTTCAGCACAAACTCCTGCCGCCTGGCGTCCAGCTCCGAGAGCACGTCGTCCAGCAGCAGCACGGGCATTTCCCCGCTTTCCGCCTGCAAAAGCTCCCGCTCGGCCAGCTTCAGGGAGAGGGCGGCGGTCCGCGTCTGCCCCTGGGAGGCAAAGCTCCGGGCGGAGCGGCCGCTGATTTGAATGTCCAGATCGTCCTTGTGGGCGCCGGTGAGACACTGGGCGCTGTCCAGCTCCGCCTGGCGGTGGGCCTCCTGGTGCTCGCAGATGTCGTAGTAGATCTCCTTTGCAGAAGCGAAGGGATCCCGCACGGTGCTCACGGTCTGATAGGCGATGCTGAGCTCCTCCCCCTTGCCGGAAAACTCCCGGTGGATGGCGGGCGCCGTCTGGTTGAGCCGGGCCGCATAGGCCGCCCGGTAGCGGATCAGCTGGGCCGAGGCCCGGGCCATCCCGTCGGAAAACTCGTCCAGCGTGTCCAGTAAGCTGGGCTTTTCCCGCCAATCCTTCAGGATTCGGGTCTTGTGCTCATAGAGCTTGTTGAACTCCGTCAGCAGCTCCGCGTAGCGGGGGCGGATCTGGGAGATAGCGTTGTCCATCAGCCGCCGGCGCACCGCCGCACCCTCCTTGATGAGATTCAGATCGTCCGGACAGAAGAGCACCACGTTCACCGCGTCCGAGAGCTCGGAGGCGGTCTTTCTCACGCCGTTGACGGTGATGCGCTTGGCAAGGCCCGCCCGCAGGCGAATGTCGATGGTCTGCTGCCGGTCCCGGCTGAAAACCTCCGCCAGGATCTGCCCCTCGCTGTAGCCGAAGCCCACCAGCTCCCGGTCGAAGCGGGTGCGGAAGCTGCGGCCGCAGGAGAGCATATACACGCTCTCCAGCAGGTTGGTCTTGCCCTGGGCGTTGGGCCCGCAGATCACGTTGGTGCCGGGGGCGAATTCCACCGTCTCCCACTCGTAATTGCGAAAGCCGTTCAGGGCGATCTTCTCGACCCTCATCCCCGGACCACCTGCAGCGCGTAGCGGTCGAATTCCACGGTGTCGCCGGGGCGGATCTTCTTGCCCCGCATGGTGCACACTTCGCCGTTGACCTTGACCATGCCCTCGGCAATGGCGAGCTTCGCCTCGCCGCCCGTCCCCACCAGAGAAGCATACTTCAGCAGCGCGTCCAGCTTGATAAAATCCGTTGAAATCGCAATCTTTTCCATCGTAATTATCCTAAGCACTAACTACTAAGCACTCTTCATTCTCCCGCCCGCAGACGCACCGGCAGGATCATATAGGTGAAGGCTTCGCTGCCGTCGGCCGCCCGGATCACGCAGGGAGAGGAGGCGGTGTTCAGGCAGAGCTCCAGGGTATCCACGCCGGCGGCCTTCAGCGCGTCCATCAGATAGCGGTCGTTGAAGCCGATCTCCAGGCCGTTGCCGCTGCCCTCGCAGGTGCAGACGTCCTCCGCCTTGCCGAAGGGGGTCACGCAGTAGCAGTCGATCACCCCGTCGCCGAAGCTCATGCGCACGGGGCTGCTGTTCTTCTCGCTGATGATGAGGGCCACCCGGTCGATCACCGACATGATCTCGCTCCGCTCCACCCGGATCAGGGTGCGGAACATCTCGGGGATGGAGCGGCGGTAGTTGAGGAATTCGCCTTCCAGCCGGCGGGAAATGACCACGGTCTCCCCGATGAGGAAGGAGATGTGCTTGGCGCCCACGGAGATCTGCACCGGATCCTCCGTATCGGCGCAGATGCGCTCGATATCCGACAGGGCGGAGCCGGGCACCACGAAGCTGCAGTTCTCCATCCGGGCCTTTTCCAGCTTTTCGCAGCGCTTGGCCAGCCGATAGCCGTCCACGGAGACCAGGGTCAGCCTGTCCCCCTCCACCTCAAACAGCGTGCCGGTGTAGATGGGGCGCACGTCGGTGTCCGCCACGGCGAAAATGGTCTGGTTGATCATGCTGCGCAGCACGCTCTGGGGCAGCTCCACGGTGTTGATGCCGTCCACCACCGGCATTTCCGGGTAATCCTCGGCGCTGATGCCCATAAAGTTGAATTCGCTCTTGCCGCAGCGAACCTTGACGCTGTTGTTCAGATCCGTGCTGACGGTCACGATCCCGTCGGGCAGGCGGCGGATCATCTCGCCGAAGAAGCGGGCGCCCACCACGATGGCGCCGCCCTGGGAAACGTCGGCCTGGATATTGGTATAGATGCCTTCCTTCAGGTCATAGCCGGTTATTTTCACATCGGCCCGAGCCTCGATCAAAAGACCCTCCAGCGCGGGAATGGGGCTTTTGGAGGCGGTGGCGCGGGAAGCGATGGCGCAGGCGGACTGGAGCAGTCCCTTTTCGCAGGAAAACTTCATGATCGTTCCTCCTTAAAAATTCTCTTCTCTGTCAGGAATCCTATATAAAATAGTTTTAGTTGTTGTTAGGCGAAAAATTTGTGGAAAAGCGGCGGAAAGCCTTGGGGCGCAAGGCTTTTGCCTGTGGACGAAATTGTGGAGAAAAAAGACGCTTTCCACAGGGCTTTTTGCCGCTTTCTCTTTCCACAGCCGCTTTTGCACAATCCACAGAAAAATGTGGAAAGCAGGGGGCTCACATTTTATTGGTATTGGTGGTGATGTTGGAGGTGATATCCCGGATATAGGCGGCCATGTTGGGGTCGGATTTCAGCAGCTCCTCCACCTTACGGATGGACGAGAGGACGGTGGCGTGGTTGCGGCCGCTGTGCTGCTCGCCGATGGCGGTGAGGGAGAGATTGGTCAGCGTCCGCATCAGGTGCATGGAGACCTGCCGGGCCATGACCGTGTTCTTGGAGCGGCTCTGTCCGGTCAGCTCCTCCTCCTTGATGTTGAAGTACTTGGCGGTCTCCCGGATGATGTTCTCCGGCGTGGGGATATAGTCCCCGTCCCGGATCACGTCCGCGATGGCGCGCTTGGCGGTCTCGATGGTGACCTGTTCGCCCAGCAGCTCCTTGAAGGCGGTGAGCCGCTTGATGACGCCCTCCAGCTGCCGCACGTTTGCGGTGATGGTGTTGGCGATATAGCCCACGGCCTCGTCCGACAGGATCAGACCCAGCTGGGCCGCCTTGTTGCGGGCGATGGCCATGCGGGTCTCCAGATCGGGGGGCTGAATGTCCGCCATCAGGCCGCCCTCAAAGCGGGTGCGCAGCCGGTCGTCCAGCAGGCTCATCTCCAGCGGCGGCCGGTCGGAGGTGATGACGATCTGGTGTCCGGCCTCGTAGAGATTGTTGAAGGTGTTGAAAAACTCCTCCTGGGTGGAGCGCTTGCCGGCAATGAACTGAATATCGTCCACCAGCAGCAGGTCCACCTTGCGGTAGCGGTTGTGGAACTCCTCCACGCTGCCCTCCTTGATGGCCTTGACCATCTGGATGGTGAACTCGTCCCCCTTCACATAGGCGATCTTCGCCGCGGGGGAGTGGGCGTGGATGTACTGCCCGATGGCCAGCAGCAGGTGGGTCTTGCCCAGGCCGGAGTTGCCGTAGATAAAGAGGGGATTGTAGTTTTTCCCCGGCTTTTCCGCCACGGCCAGGGCCGCGGCATGGGCAAACTCGTTGGATTTTCCCACGATGAAGCGGTCGAAGGTATAGCCCTCCATCTCCGGCAGCTCGCTGTCCGCGTCCCGGGGAGAGACGTAGTCGTTGATCTCGTCCCCCGCCAGCACCAGCAGCTCAAAATCCGGCTCGGAGAAGAGGTCGGACAGGGCGGAGCGGATGAGGGCGCCGTAGCGCTCGGTGATGATCTTGCGCTTGAAGTCCGTGGTGGTGTGGATCACCAAGCGGCGGTCCTCAATCTCCACGGGCTTACAGTCCGAAAACCAGGCGTTGATGGCCGTGGGCGTCATGTTCCGGGAGAGGATGTCTACGATTGCTTTCCAGATATCGTCTATGGAATTCACGGTTTTCACCTCTGTACATAGTTCTGCTAACTCTATCATTATAGCAAAAATCCCTGTTGATTGCAAGAAAAATCCGGTAGAACTAAATATATATATTGTAGGAAAAGCCCCGGGGAAGAGCGCCTTTTTCTTGACACTTTGACGGGATTCGGATATAATAACATTTCAAAATAAAAAACAGGAGGCTGTTATGAACAAGTACCTTGATATAGCGCCGGAGGTCCGCGAGGCTCTGGCGGCGGGCCGCCCCGTGGTGGCTCTGGAGAGCACCATCATTTCCCACGGCATGCCCTATCCCAAAAACGTGGAGACCGCCCTGCTGGTGGAGCAGACCATCCGCGACAACGGCGCCGTGCCCGCCACCATCGCCGTCATCGGCGGCCGGCTGAAGGCGGGCCTCAGCCGGGAAGAGATCGAGCATCTGGGCAAGGCCGGCCGTGCCGTGGCCAAGGCCAGCCGCCGGGATCTGCCCGCCCTGGTGGCCCGGGGCGCGGACGGGGCCACCACCGTGGCCACCACCATGATTATTGCCCATCTGGCCGGCATCAAAATCTTCGCCACCGGCGGCATCGGCGGCGTGCACCGGGGCGCGGAGACCACCATGGACATCTCCGCCGACCTGGAAGAGCTGGCTCAGACGCCCGTCATGGTGGTCTGCGCCGGCGCCAAGAGCATCCTGGACCTGGGCCTGACCCTGGAGTACCTGGAGACCAAGGGCGTACCCGTCATCGGCTACGGCACGGAGGAGCTGCCCGCCTTCTATACCCGCAAGTCCGGCTTCGGCGTGGACTACCGGGTGGACTCCCCTGCGGAGCTGGCCGCCATGTTCGCGGCCCAGCGGGGTCTGGACTACAAAGGCGGCATGCTGGTCACCAATCCCATCCCCGAGGAGTACGCCATGGACAAGGCCGTCATCGACGCGGCCATCGAGCAGGCCCTCACGGAGGCCAAAGAGCAGGGCATCCACGGCAAGGAGACTACGCCCTTCCTGCTTGCCAAGGTGGTGGAGCTCACCGGCGGCGAGAGTCTGGAGAGCAATATCCAGCTGGTGCTCAATAACGCCCGCCTGGCGGCCCGCACCGCGGCGGAGCTGGCGAAGTAAGTGCTTAGTGCGTAGTGCTTAGTGTGTAGAAAACGGGGGAAAACGAAAAAGGTTTTCCCTCGTTTTTCATCAAGAGAGCACAAATTGTCGGGCAATTGTGGAAAACTTCTGCTATTCTGGGCACAGACAGGGGGGATCGCCGTGGAATGGATCGCCGGGATGCAGCGCTCGCTGGACTATATCGAGGAGCACCTGACAGAGGAGCTCTCCTATGAGCAGATCGCTGCACAGAGCTATTGCTCCAGCTATCATTTTCAGCGCAGCTTCAGCATCCTCTTCGGCTTTACTCTGGGCGAGTATATCCGCGGTCGGCGCCTGACCCTGGCCGGAAACGAGCTCTCCGTCCGAAGGGGCAAGGTCATCGACGCGGCGCTGCGCTACGGCTATGACAGCCCGGACAGCTTCTCGAGAGCCTTCCAGAAATTCCACGGCTTCAGCCCGTCGCAGGCGCGCAGCGGCGGCAGGAAGCTCCGCGCCGTCCCCCGTCTGACTCTAAAACCGGAACGGAAAGGAGAAAAAACAATGGAGTATAAAGTGGAAAAGAAGCCCGCCATGATCCTGACCGGCTTTAAGCGCCGTTTTTCCGGCAGTCCTGCAGAGCGTGCCGATCAGGAGTGCGATTTTTATCTGAGCACCCGCACCAACCAATATCTGCTGAAAGGATTGGCACGAGACTCCGACACCATCTACAACGTGATGATGAACTTTGACGACGAGGGATATGATTTTTATATCGCATCCAAGCTGAACAAAGCCAAGACGGCGGATCTGGCCGCCTTCATCGGGGAGGACGCCAAACGCTACGAGACCATCCCCATCCCGGAGCAGCTCTATCTCATCTGCGAGACGGAGCGCTGCGAATACCCCACCATGGTCTTTGAGGAGCTGCGCCGCCGGATGGTGAGCCAGCTGCTGCCATCCTTGGAGCTGGAGCTGGTGCAGGCGCCGGAAATCTGCATCTACTACTGGTTCCAGGACGATGAAGATCCCACGGTGAAGGACACCCGCTACGCCGAGCTCTGGCTCCCGGTGCGAAAGCGCGAAGGGATGAAGAAATGAAGCCGGCTGCGCCGGATGAAGAAATGAAGGAACGAGGACGACCGCGCCGGATGCGGCGAGGAAAAAATAATGCACAGGGGAGGGGCTTGCCCCTCCCGTTTTTTTGCCCTCGGCGGCCCGCTCCCCTCCTGTGCTCCGCAGAGCGCGCAGCATCGAAGGTGCTGTCATTGCGAGGCGTAGGGAGGCATGCCCACATGCCTCCGAAACGGCACAGCGGAGCGTACAGGCTCGCCAGAGCCTGTCATTGCGAACCAGCGTCGCAACGCTGGTGTGGCAATCCGTTCTCTCTCTCGTCCTTGTCATCCTGAGCGAGCGAAACGAGTCGAAGGATCTTATAGCCGTGACCTTGCGCCGGGGGCGAGATCCTTCGACTCCGGCGCTGTGCGCCTTCGCTCAGGATGACAGGCCCGCAAGGGCAGCTGAAAGCTTGATATTCCGCGCAAAAAGGACGCTGTCTCATTTCGAGACAACGTCCTTTTACTCTATTCCTCTTATTTTATTCCTCTTGCACCTGAGAAAGAAATCTCTCCCTGACTTCCTTTTTCAAGCAAAAATAGAAGAGATACAGGATGGCGATCGCGGCCAGAAGAAGGGCAAAAAACAGACAGGCGGAAGAGGTAAAGGCAGTCTTCCCACAAAAGAGTTTTATAAGCGAAATGAGCAGCGCCGCCGCAAAAAGGATCATGCTGATCAGGGAAGACCAGCCCGGAACGATCCGATAGTGGATCTCGGTTCCCTGCCCGTGCGGCAGAAGGCTTCCCCGAATCACGCAGGTCAGAACGGTTCGGGAAAATTCCGAAGAACGCCCGCGTTTCGCGGTAAAGCGTGTCTCAGTATCGGTGCTGTCTTCCAGGATTTTTACGCCCCGCAGAGATAGAACAGCAAGAACCTCTTTTTGCGTCTTTTCACAAAGAATGATTTCTTCTTTCATATCATGTCCTCCTTTTCGTAAGCGCGCATGATTCTATACTAACCGGAGAAAAGCAGTTTTTCTCAAACCGCATGACCGCGGGCGGCCAAAGGCCGCCCCTGCGGGGGACAATGGCAACCCCTCTGTCACCCGGCTTGCGTGAGACGCCGGGCGACACCTCCCCTTGCACAGGGGAGGAATATCCCCCCGGCCTCGCTCCGCTCGGCCACCCCCCTTTAGGCAAGGGGGGCTATTGTTCTCCCCCGTTTTCTGAAAACTGAAAACGCAAACCGCAAAGCCGCGGGCGACCAAAGGCCGCCCCTACGGGGGTGAAACGACGTTTGCGCGTCATTCCTCATTCCGAATTCCGAATTCCGAATTTTTCTCCCCCGTCTCCTGGAAACTGAAAACTAAAAACTAGAAACAAGAAACTAGAAACTAAAAAACTAACTCCTACGGCTCCCCCGGCACGGCGCTGGCGAAGTAGATGATATCGCTGATGGGGATCTCCTTACCGTACTGCACGGGGTTGATGAGCTCGTAGTGGAACACCGTGGTGGCGGTGCGGCCGCCGTCCAGGGTGTAGGCCTTCCAGCAGCCCCGCTTGAGCATGGCGTCGGCGGCGTCGCGGAGATTGGGCAGGTGATCCAGCTCCGGGCGCCTGGGGTCGCAGTTGATGTTCATGGTCAGATAGTGGTGCCGCCCCATCAGACCCAGGGCACTGCGGGCGTAGTAGTCGTTCACCTCGCCCCAGAGATAGTTCTCCGGCAGCACGTCCACGCCCTCGTCGATCATCACCGGCCCGAAGGCCAGAGAGAAGACCACGTCGTTGTCCAGAAGATACTGCTGCATCTCCTCCTCGCTGATCTCCGTGCCCATATAGAGGAAGCGCAGGTCCCCGTCGGCGGTGATGAAGCAGGTGTCGGCGTTGTAGGGGTGGAAGCGGATCATCTCCCGCTGGTAGACCGACACGCCGCAGTCCCGGCCGTGGTAGTAAAAGTCCCCGCCGAAGGCCAGCACGGCGTTGGTGTCCCGGGCGAAGCCGGTGGTCTGCTCAAACCAGTAGCTCCAGGGCTTGTCGCTGGAGATCTTGCGGCGCAGCTGGGAGCCGTCGGCGATGAAGATCTCGCTGAAGGTGGCCAGACAGCCGATCTCCGGCTCCTGCCAGACGATGCAGAGGATGCTCTCGTCCAGATAGCAGCGGATCAGGGTGTCACGGACGAAGGGGAGCTCCGGGTTCCAGACCAGCTCCTGGTCCCCGATGAGAGCCTTGGCCTCCGGCCGCTCCAGCAGGGCGGCGACGACGGCGGGATCCTCCGTGTAGATGAATTTGCTCTCGTCCGGGACGCAGCCCCAAAGGGCGTCCTCGGCGATGGTATAGTGCAGCGGCAGATAGGGCAGCTCCTCCGTGGCCGCGGCGTAAAGCGCCTCCGCCTCCGGCCAGAGGGGATAGAGCTCCTCCCCGTTCTGCAGGGTCCAGACCCCGTCGGCGTAGGTAAAGCGCAGAGTCAGCTCCCGCCGGGTCAGAAAGCGCTCCGGCTGGGCCATGCGCTCCGCCAGAAGCTGCTCATAGCAGTCCCGCAGCAGCTCCGGGTGAAACTGCCAGTTCTCCTCGTAAATCTCCTCTGCGCGGCCTGCCAGGGCCACCTGATCCATCAGGCGGGCGATCAGCTCCACCCGCATCCCGGCGCCGGCCAGAGCCTCCCCGTCCAGCATGGTCAGGGTCACGGGCTGCAGGGCGCAGCCGTCCTCATAGACGATCTCCCCCGCCGGCGCAGCGGCCCAGACCTGGGCGTAGAGCCGGTCCAGACGCTCCTGCTCCGGCGTGCCGGCGCTGACCGCGGGCTTTGCCAGGGTCTCCGGCGCGGGGAGATCGGGCCGGGGGATCAGAGCGTCCGGCAGAATGCCCCGCAGCAGCTCCATCTGCCCGCTGAGCATCAGGTAGAGCACCGCGCTCAGTACCAGCAGCAGCAGGATCAGAAGGACCAGCAGGGCGATTTTCAAGCCTTTCATAGCATCACTCCAAAAGAAACGGGCGGCCTGTGGGCCGCCCGTTAGCAGGTGTATCGATTCGCGGTGCGCCCGAATGCGAAAAACCGATAAGAAGACAGAGAGGGTCGGATTTGATCGGTTTTTCGGATCAGAAGTCTGCGCTGCCGGTGGTGCGGGGGTGCAGCTCCACGTCCCGGATATTGCTGACGCCGGTGAGATACATGACCATGCGCTCAAAGCCCAGGCCGAAGCCGGCGTGCCGGCAGCTGCCGTAGCGGCGCAGATCCAGATACCACCAGTAGTCCTCTTCCTTCAGCCCCAGCTCCTTCATCCGCGCCTGCAGCACCTCCAGCCGATCCTCGCGCTGGCTGCCGCCGATGATCTCGCCGATGCCGGGCACCAGGCAGTCCGCCGCGGCCACGGTCTTGCCGTCGTCATTCAGGCGCATGTAGAAGGCCTTGATGTCCTTGGGGTAGTCGGTGACGAAAATGGGCTTTTGGAAGACCTCCTCGGTGAGGTAGCGCTCATGCTCGGTCTGCAGGTCGATGCCCCACTTCACCGGGTAATCGAACTTCTTGCCGCTCTTTTCCAGGATCTCCACCGCCTCGGTATAGCTGACACGGCCGAACTCGTTGGACACCACGTTGTGCAGCCGATCCAGCAGGCCCTTGTCCACAAAGCTGTTGAAAAACTGCATTTCCTGGGGGCAGCGCTCCAGCACCCGGTTGATGATATACTTCACCATGGCCTCGGCCACGTTCATATCGTCCTCCAGGTCGCAGAAGGCCATCTCCGGCTCGATCATCCAGAACTCGGCGGCGTGGCGCTGGGTGTAGGAGATCTCCGCCCGGAAGGTGGGGCCGAAGGTGTACACGTCCCCGAAGGCCATGGCAAAGTTCTCCGCGTTCAGCTGGCCGGAGACGGTCAGGTTGGTGGCCTTGCCGAAGAAGTCCTTGGAGAAGTCCACTTTCCCGTCCTCGGTACGGGGCGGGTCGCTGGGATCCAGGGTGGTCACCCGGAACATCTGGCCGGCGCCCTCGGCGTCGGAGCCGGTGATGATGGGGGTGTGGACATAGACGAAGCCCCGGCTCTGGAAGAACTCATGCACCGCCTGGGCGGCCACGCTGCGCACCCGGAAGGTGGCGGAGAAGAGGTTGGTGCGGGGCCGCAGATGCTGGATGGTCCGCAGAAATTCCACGCTGTGGCGCTTTTTCTGCAGGGGATAGTCCGGCGTGGAGGCGCCCTCCACCGTGATCTCCGCGGCCTTCAGCTCGAAGGGCTGCTTGGCCTCCGGGGTCAGCACCAGAGTGCCCCGCACGATCAGGGCCGCGCCTACGTTCTGCCGGGCGATCTCGTCGTAATTTGCCAGGCTCCCCCGCTCAAACACCACCTGCAGCGACTTGAAGCAGCTGCCGTCGTTGAGCTCGATAAAGCCGAAATTCTTCATATCCCGCACGGTGCGGACCCAGCCGCAAACCGTCAGCTCCCGGCCGCCAAAGGCCGCCGCGTCGGCGAAAAGTCCGGCGATTTTCTGATGCTTCAGCATGAAACAGTCATCCTCTCTTCGTATCCCAGGATACGCGATTTTTCTCATTATACCCAATGCAAGGGCTGTTTTCAATCAAAAGATCAACTGAATGGGGGCGGCGTAGTTGCAGAGCGTGATGTCCCGGTGGCTGCCGCCGTCCTCCCCGTCCCGGGTCCAGGGCACGGGCTTGTCAAAGAGGAAGCGGGCCTTTCTGGTGTGCAGGATCAGCAGCTTGTCGCTGTCGAAGCGGCGGGAGAGCACGCTCTCCACCAGTTCGCCGAAGGCGGGGATGGAGCCCGGGTCCTTCACCAGCGCCAGCTCGGAAAGCCCGTCTCCCAGCGAGACCATGGCCTCCGGCAGATGGACGATGCCGGCCACGGTGGTGGAGTTGGACATGCTGCCGTAGACCAGATCGGCCTCCACAAAGCCGTCGTCGTATTCCACCCGGGTGGGGTAGACCTCGATCTTCGGCAGGGCCATGGCGCCCTGCAGCACGTAGGCCAGGTGGCCCAGCATCTTCTTCTGACTCTGGGGCGTGGCGTAGCTCACCTCGGTAAAGGCGCCGAAGGCCGCGATGTAGGCAAAAAATTCGCTGTCCCCGAAGCCGCCCACGTCAAAGGGGCGGGGCGTGCCGCGCAGGATCTGCTCGGCCGCCTTCTGGGTGTTGTTTTTCGGGATCCCCAGGGAGGTGGCCACGTCGTTGGTGGTGCCCATGGGGATGTAGCCCAGCGGGGGAGGGTCCTTCAGCTGCATGAGCCCGGCCATCACCTCGCTGAGAGTGCCGTCGCCGCCGATGCAGGCCACAAGGTCAAAGTCCGCGGCGTGCGAGCGGGCCAGCGCGGTGGCGTCCCCCCGGCCGGCGGTGAAAAACAGGCTTGTCCGCAGCCCGCCCTGATCCAGGGTGTGCAGCGCGTCGGCAAAGCCCCTTTTGTAGGCGCCCCGGCCCGCGGCGGGATTGACGATCAGCATCAGCTTTTTTTCCATTTCGGCGATCCTTTCCCGTTCCGGTCTGCCTCTGCGCGGGGGCAGGGCCCCAAAACGTGGGATATCGTTGATTATAGCCCGTCGCTCCCGGTGCGTCAAGGCTTGGGGTGTCAGAAAATGCCAAAGGGACGCAGAAACTTGCGTTTCTCACGTCCCTTTGTGCTGTACGAATGGATCAGCGTAGCCTTACTCCATGTCGTTGAGCTTCGTAGCCATAGCGGACTTCTTGTGCGCTGCATTGTTCTTGTGCAGCAGGCCCTTACCGGCTGCGCGGTCAACAGTCTTAACAGCAACTTTATAGGCACTGACGGCAGTGTCGCGGTTGCCTTCGGCAACGGCTGCGTCAAACTTTTTGATCATGGTCTTGAGCTCGGTCTTGTCCGCGCGGTTCTTGGCTCTGAGCTGCTTGGACTTCTCGTCTCTCTTGGCAGAAGACTTGATGTTGGCCATGTTTGGATCGCCACCTCCTCCTACAAAATTGAGTTAAAACATAACTCGCGTTTTGTAAGTATAGCAGACAATGTTGCGAAAAGCAAGCATTTTTTTCGAAAATCTTTCTCTTTTTTTGTCTTGTTGTTCGGTATCGTTCCGGCGGATTTGAACCACAATATATGGGGACAAATACCGACAGGGAGGAAGAAAATGGTAATTAATGGAAGAACAGACCTGGCGAGCGAGCTGCGGCGCCGGCTTTGCGACGGCAGCTCCGTCACGGAGCTGCCCGGGGTGCGGGCCCGGGAGGAGCAGACGGAGGGCTTTCCCGTGACCACGGTGGAGATCCTGGACCGGCGGGGTGAGGAGCTGCTGGGTAAGCCCCGGGGGACCTACATCACCATGGAGCTCCCCTCCCGCCTGGCGGAGCGCTTCGGTCCCGCCGCCCGGACCCTGGCGGGGCTGATCCGCCGCTGCGCCGGGACCCTGCCCCGGCGGATCCTGCTGGCGGCCCTGGGGAACCCCGATATCACGCCGGACGCCATTGGTTCCCTGGCCGCCTCTCACCTGCTGGTCACCCGGCACCTGAAGCGGCAGAGCCCCGGGGATTTTGCCGCCTTTCGCAGCACGGCCCTCTGCCGCCCCGGGGTCCTGGGCACCTCCGGCATGGAGAGCGCCCGCCAGATCCGGGCCCTCTGCGACAGTCTGCGGCCGGAGCTGGTCATCGCCATCGACGCTCTGGCCGGCGCGGATCTCCAGATGCTCTGCCGCTCGGTGCAGATCTGCAACACCGGCGTCGCCCCCGGCTCCGGCGTGGGCAACAGCCGGGAGGCGCTGAACGAAGAGACCCTGGGCGTGCCCACCCTGGCCATCGGCGCGCCCACAGTGGTGGACGCCTCCGCCTTCTCCGAGGACCCGGCCCTGCGGGGCATGTTCGTCACGCCCCGGTCCATCGACAGCATGGTGCGCAGCTGCGCAAGGCTCATCGGCTGCGGGCTGAACCTGGCCCTCCACGACGGCCTTACCATCGAGGAGATGGAGCTGCTCCTGGACTGAGGGCTATGTTTCACGTGAAACACGGCGTCGGAATTTGTTTCACGTGAAACACGCCGGGAGAAGATCGCCCGCCCTTGCCTCCCCCTCCGGGGGAGGTGGCACGGCAAGCGCAGCGCAGCCGTGACGAAAGGGGTCGAGAGACGAGACTCGGGCCGCCTAGGACGTCGGCCCCTACGCCGCAAACCGCCGTTTTCCCATAGGGGCGACCTGCGGGCGCACGCCCTTGCCTCCCGCGCCGCTCTTGCCTCCCCCTCCGGGGGAGGTGGCACGGCAAGCGCAGCGCAGCCGTGACGAAAGGGGTCGAGAGACGGGACTCGGGCCGCCGAGGGCGTCGGCCCCTACGCCGCAAACCGCCGTTT
>JAFRQP010000042.1 GCA_017428565.1 Oscillospiraceae bacterium | reverse complement strand
ATGCGCCCGATCCGGCCCCAGCCCAGCACCAGCGCCCGCCCGCCCCAGAGGGCGTGCTCGCTGTGTTCGATCATGCGCCCGAGGGCGCCCTCGGCGGTCAGGGCGGCGTTGCCCACGGCCAGGCTCTCCCGGCGCAGCAGATCCGCCACCCGCAGCCCGCCCCGCAGGGCGGCGGAGACCGTGGCCTCCCCAAGGCCGCCGCCGATCAGCAGCTGCCCGGGCCAGAGGGCCTCCACCAGCGCCGGCATGGAGAGCTCCTCCGACGAGAGTGGCGCGTGCAGCAGCCCGCCCCGCTCCGCCGGCAGGGGCAGCAGCACGCAATCCGCCCCGTAGACGCAGCTCTGCAGGCAGCTCTCCCGGCTGATCTCCGGCGGCAGCGCCGCTTTTTCCAGGGCGAAGCTCCGCAGCCGGTGCCCGTCCCGCAGCAGCTGCGCCGCCAGCCTTTCCGTGCGTTTGTCGCCGCCCACAACGGCAAATCTCACATTTCCTCACCTCCGCGTCATACTATTCCGATAGACAAGGGGGCGTGCGTGTGGTAATATAGTAGGGAGCGATCCCCTGATCGCTCCGCAGACAGCGGCGCAAGACGGCGGGCGGCCAAAGGCCGCCCCTACGGCCCGCAGACAGCGGCGCAAGACGGCGGGCGGCCAAAGGCCGCCCCTACGGCGCGTAGTGCGTAGGAAACGGAGGACATGCCATGAGCAGAGCAGACGAGATTTTCATTCAAAATTGCCGGGACATTCTGGAAAACGGGGTCTGGGACACGGACCGGCAGGTGCGCCCCCGCTGGGAGGACGGCGCGCCGGCCCACACGGTGAAGAAGTTCGGCATCGTGAACCGCTATGACCTGTCCGAGGAATTCCCCATCCTGACCCTCCGGCGGACCTACTGGAAGTCCGCCATCGACGAGCTGCTGTGGATCTGGCAGCAGAAGAGCAACAATGTCCACGATCTGCGTACCCGGGTCTGGGACGCCTGGGCGGACGAGAACGGCTCCATCGGCAAGGCCTACGGCTACCAGCTGGGGGTGAAGCACCACTACCCCGAGGGGGACATGGACCAGGTGGACAAGGTGCTCTGGGATCTGAAGCACAACCCGGCCTCCCGCCGGATCATGACCAATATCTACACCTTCGCGGACCTGTCGGAGATGGCGCTCTACCCCTGCGCCTACTCCATGACCTTCAACGTCTCCGGCAACAGGCTCAACGCCATCCTGAACCAGCGCAGCCAGGACATGCTGGCCGCCAACAACTGGAACGTGGTGCAGTATGCTGTACTGACCATGATGATGGCCCAGGTCTCCGGCTTCGAGCCGGGAGAGTTCGTGCACGTGATCGCCGATGCCCATATCTATGACCGGCACGTGCCCGTCATCGAGGAGCTCATTCAAAAGGAGCCCAAGCCCGCGCCCAAGTTCCTCATCGACCCCGCGGTGAAGGACTTCTACGCCTTTACCCGGGACAGCTTCCAGGTGGAGGGCTACGAGTTTCACGAGTTCACCGGGAAGATCCCGGTGGCGGTCTGAGGGGGCGCGCCATGGCACTGGAAGCGATTGTGGCCGTCTATGCCGACTGGGGCATCGGCGCGAAGGGGACCCAGCCCGTGGTGCTGAAGGCCGACCGGCGGCATTTCCGGGCCGTCACCGGCGCGGACGCGGTGATCGTGGGCCGCCGCACCATGGAGGATTTCCCCGGCGGCAGGCCCCTCAAGGGGCGGCGCAACATCGTGGTCACCCGGCAGGCTCTGGAGATCGAGGGCGCCGAGGTGGTGCACAGCACGGAGGAGGCCCTGGAGGCCGCCGCGGGCAGCCGCTGCCTGGTCATCGGCGGCGCCAGCGTGTATGAGCAGTTTTTCCCCTGGCTGGACAGGATCTTTATTACGAAGATCGATCTGACGCCCCGCTCCGACCGGTTTTTCCCGGATCTGGACGCCTCGCCCGACTGGGTCTGTACGGAGGAAGGCCCCTGGCAGGAGGAGGACGGGATCCGCTACTGCTTCTGCACCTACGAGCGCGTTTTGCGTGCAGAATGTTGAGACAGCACAAGCCCGGCGCATTTGCGCCGGGCCATTCAGACTGTCGACAAAGTGGGTTTTCTGTCATCGCGAACCAGTGACCGATGTCACTGGTGTGGCGATCCGCATCCTAAAAGCCTTAATAATACAGCTTTTTTGAAGAAAAACGGATTGCCACGCCAGTGTGAGCACTGGCTCGCAATGACATGTTTTGGGTTTGTCTACACGTTGAATGGCCCGGCGCAAATGCGCCGGGCTTTTGCTTTTTCGTTTGGTTTACAGGATCTTGTTGATCTCCGCCTCGATGCTCTTGGCGGCGTCCTCGGGGACGATCTTCTTGCTGACCACCAGGTCAAAGATGTTGCCGCAGGTCTTCTTGTTGAAGAGCTTGATGGGGTACTTCAGCAGGTTGGGGGCGTACTTCTTGATGATCTCCACGCACTGGGGATTGGCAAAGCAATCCTTCACCGTAAGGCTTCTGAAATCCATGATCCTTCTCCTTTGCAGACAGATTTTTCGGTTTTTCCGGTGACTTTATTGTATCACAGCTGCTCCTGCTCGTCAACCGGGGGACGGCGGCGCCGCCGGCGGCGGAGAGCCTGCCGGTAGTCCCCGTAGAGCTGGGCGGCGGCGGCGATGGAGGCGAAGGCGCACAGCACGATCAGGACCAGGAAGGCCCGGCCCTTGAGAAAGCCCAGCATGGGGTTATATTGATCCAGGATCACCAGGGTCAGCAGCGCCAGCCACAGGGAAATACAGAGATTCGGCACAAGGGCTCTCCAGAATTTCATCGCCTGTCCTCCCATCCTTCTTCCGTGACGATCAGCATATCGCCCAGCTCCCGTCCGGCGCCGTTGGACTGCCGGCTGTAGCGCTCATGCAGGAAGGTCATCAGCGCCGAGCCGCCCCCGTCCAGATTGTAGGCGCAGGTGCAGCCCAGCTCCTCAAAGACCTGGGCCAGCTCCGGCACGGTCATGCCCTTGGAATAGCCGTCCTGCCGCCCGTCCACCACCACGAAGCAGTAGTGCCCCGGCTCGTAGTAGCCCACGGCGCTGCGGGGGTTGGGGAAGGAGACCGCCTCGCTGAGCTCGTAATCCGGCTTCACGTGGCCGTTTTCGTCCAGCAGGGAGGGCCCGAAGTTCCAGGCCTGGGCCACGCCCCGGCTCCACACGTCCTCCACCACGTACTCGTCCCGCCCGTAGCAGGCCATCACGCCGGAGTCGTAGAGCACGCAGAGGTCGCACCAGGTCTGGTCGCTCATGTAGAGCTCGCCGTTTCGCACCAGGAAGCCCTTGGGCTGATAGGAATAGAAGTCGCCGCTGATGGTCAGGATGGCGTGGGAATCCCGGTCCATCTCCATGGCGTCCTGGGTGGACCAGTACTCCAGCTCGTTGTTGGCGGTGTAGGTGCGGAAATTGTCCAGGCTCGCCACATAGATGTCCGCCACGTGGTACACCGACTTGCCGTTGCCCGCGTCGAACTCCTTCGTCTCGATGGTGATGGAGACCTGGGGGCTGGTGTAGGAGTGGTCGGTGATGACCACCTCATCGGTGAAGTGATCCGCAAAGCGGATCTGCCACTCGGTCCGGGTGTCCGGCGTGGGCTCGGGCGTGGGCACGACGCCGGAGGCCAGGCCGTCCAGCCCGTTCTCCTGGGGCGCGGGGGTCTCTTCCCCGGCGGGTTCCGCGGCCTCCGTCGGGGCGGGAGGCTCCGTCGGTACGGCGGCGGGCGTCTCAGCCCCGCCGTTGGGGGCGATGACCTGGACCGTCTGCTCCTGCTGCTCCCGCTGGGCCTGCCGGGCCCGGCTGCGGGACTTGGCCTGCAGGATGGGCAGGCCCAGCTGGAAGAACACCACGAGACCCAGGGCCAGCGCGCCGACCAGGATATCGGCCACGACGACCTTCCAAAGCTCTTTCGGTCTGTTGTTTCTCATTGCTCTTGTCTCTTTTCTTCGTGATCTGCCGCGCTCTGCAGCACGGCCTCGGCGCAGCGCATGCCGTCCACGGCGGCGGAGGTGATGCCTCCGGCGTAGCCGGCCCCCTCGCCGCAGGGGTAGAGTCCCCGGATGGGGGAGCGGCAGTCCTTGCCCCGGAGGATGCGCACCGGGGAGGAGGAGCGGGTCTCCGGCGCGGTGAGCACCGCCTCCGGATCGTCAAAGCCCCGCAGCTTCTGCCCCAGGGCGGGGAGCGCCTGCTCCAGCACGTCGGTGATGCGCTTTGGCAGCACAGTGTGCAGCTCCGTCCAGGACACCCCGGGGCGATAGCTGGGCCGCACCCTTCCGGGCCCGGCGCTGGGCCGGCCCGCCAGGAAGTCCCCCAGCAGCTGGGCGGGGGCAAAATAGTTCCCGCCGCCGGCCAGGAAGGCGGCCCGCTCGATCTCCCGCTGCCAGCGCATGCCGGAGAGGACGTCCTGCTGGGGAAAATCCTCCGGGTGGAGGGTCACCAGCAGGGCGGCGTTGGCGTTTTCGCCGTCCCGGGCGGAATAGCTCATGCCGTTGGTCACCACGCCCCCCTCCTCCGAGGCGGCGGCGATGACCTCCCCGCCGGGGCACATGCAGAAGGTATAGGCGCTGCCCCCGTCGGGCAGGTGGACGTTCAGACTGTAATCCGCCGCGGGGAGAGCTCCCCTGGCCCGGCCGTACTGACTGCGGTCGATCTCCGCCTGGCGGTGCTCGATGCGCAGGCCCATGGAAAAGGCCTTGGGCTCCATGGGGACGCCGAGGCGGTGCAGCATCTCAAAGCTGTCCCGGGCGGAGTGGCCGATGGCCAAAATCAGCCGTCGGCAGGGGAGCGTCTCCTCCCCGGCGGTGCTTTGCACCCGGACGCCGGCCAGGGCGCCGTCCTCCAGGACCAGCTCCGTCAGCCGGGTCTCGAAGCGGATCTCGCCCCCCAGGGCCAGGATCTCCCGCCGGATGTTCTGCACCACATGAATGAGCACGTCGGTGCCGATGTGGGGCTTGGCGTCCCAGCGCAGGCTCTCCGGCGCGCCGTGGGCGGCGAACTGCTCCAGCACCCAGGAGATGCGCCGGTCGTGGGTGCCGGTGTTCAGCTTCCCGTCGGAGAAGGTGCCGGCGCCGCCCTCGCCGAACTGGACGTTGGATTCCGGGTCCAGCCGCCCGCCGGCGCGGAAGGCGTCCACCGCGGCCTTGCGTTTTTCGGCCTGCTGGCCCCGCTCCAGCACCAGGGGCCTGGCTCCGGCCCGGGCCAGCACCAGGGCCGCGAACATGCCCGCCGGGCCGAAGCCTGCCACCACAGGCCGCTCCCGGAGGGCGGAGCGGGGGATTTCATAGGGCTGCTCCTCATAGGGGAGCAGATCCCGGCTCTCCGCCCGCTGCAGCAGCAGGCTTTCCGAGCCCCGGACGCTGACGGCCACGGAGCAGACATAGTGCAGGTCGCTCTTGTCCCGTGCGTCCAGGGAGCGGCGCAGCAGCTTCAGCCTTTCAATGCGCTCCGGCTTGATCCGGAGCTTTTTGGCGGCCCGCTCCCAGAGGACGCCCAGGGGCTCTCCCGGGTTCAGGCGCAGCTTGTTGATGCGGATCATGCGCCCAGCCTCCCGGCGAGACGCCCGCTGGCCCAGGCCCACTGGAGGTTGAAGCCGCCGCAGTCCCCGTCCACGTCCAGCAGCTCCCCGCAGGCGAAGAGCCCGGGAACCAGACGGCTCTCCAGGGTGTTGGGGTCAAATTCCGCGGTGCGGAGACCGCCTGCGGTGACCTGGGCGCTGTCGAAGCCCTCGGTGCCCTTTACGGGCAGGCGGAAGGCCGTGGCGGCCTGAGCCAGGCGGAAGCGCTCCCCGTCGTCCAGCTCCCGCAGGGGCTTGGCGGCGTCCACGCCGGCGTATTTCACCAGCATCCGCCCCAGCCGGTTGTGGAGCATGCCCGTGAAGATCTCCGACACGGGCAGCTCCGGAAAGGCGTCCTTCCGCCCGGCCAGCAGCGCCGCGGCGGAGTTCACGCCGAAGGGGAGAAAGTTGATTTCCAGGGTAAGCCCCTCGCCCCCGGTGGCGGCGGCGCGGGAGACCTCAAAGCTCACCGGGCCGGAGACGCCCTTTTCGGTGAACTGCAGCTCGCCCTCGGCCGCGGCCAGCACCGTGTCCCGGCGCTTGAGCCGCAGGCGGCAGTCCGCCCGCACGCCCTTGAGGGCCCGGGGGTATTCCGGCGCGGTGACAAGCTGCACCAGGGCGGGGTAGAGCCCGGTGCGCCTGTGGCCCAGGGCTTTTGCCAGCTGGTAGCCGTCCAGCACGCCGCCGAGCTTGGCCCCCGCGGCGCCGCCGCAGGCCAGGATCAGCCGGTCGGCATAGAGGGGGCCCTCGTCGGTCTCCACGGTGAAGCCGCCCTTCTCCCGCCGGACGGACCGGGCCGGCGAGGCGCAGCGCTGCTCCACGCCGGCCTTGTCCAGGGCGAAGCGCAGCACGTCCAGTACGGAATTGGCGGAGTTAGAGAGGGGATAGACCCGCCCGCCGTGTTCCTCCACGGTGAGAAGGCCCAGCTTGTGGAACCAGTCCAGCGCCGCCTCCGGCGGAAACTGCGCCAGGGCGGGGCGGACAAAGTCCGGCTCCTCCCCGTGGTAATGCGCCGGGGCCGCGCCGGTATTGGTCAGGTTGCAGCGGCCGTTGCCGGTGGCCAGGAGCTTGCGACCGATGCGCTGCTGCCGCTCCAGCAGCAGCACCTTGTTTTGGGGATCCTCCGCGGCGGTCAGCGCGGCGAAAATGCCGGAGGCGCCGCCGCCGATGACAAGTACCGTTCTCATATCAGCTTCTGTATAACATGTCGTGGGCCACGGGGGTGTAGAACAGGCGATTGACCTCCTCCGGGTCCTTGGTGCGCCCCAGGATCCACATGATCTTGGCCAGGGCGGCCTCGGTGGTCATGTCGTAGGCTTCCAGGATGTGGAGATTGCCCTTGAGCCGGGTGCCCACGCTGTAAACCGAGAAGTCGGAGCCCTCGTTCTGTACCTGGGTGGTCATGACCAGGAAACGGCCCCGCTGGGTGTAGTCGTGCAGCACCTGAAAGAGCTTGTCGTCGTCATAGGAGGGCAGGCCGCCCACGCCGAAGCACTCCAGGATCAGCGCGTCCTTGCGCTGCAGCAGGAACTCCAGCAGCTCGTGGTCGGTGCCGGGGATCATCTTGATGAGGCCGATCTTCTCGTCCAGCGTCTCGGAGAAGACGGGGCGCGCCCCCCGGTCCGGCCGGATGTAGCAGAGCAGCCGGTGATCCTGCAGGGAGCCCAGATCGGGATAGTTGATGCTGGAAAAGGCGGCAAAGCTCTTGGAATAGGTCTTCCGGGCCCGGGTGCCCAGGATGACCCGGCCGCTGAACACGATGCAGACCCCGCAGAGCTCCTCCGAGCAGGCGCAGGTGAAGGCGTCGATGAGATTGAGCTTGGAATCGGTGGAGTCGTAGCTGATGGGCTTCTGGGCGCCGGTGAGGATGATGGGCTTGTCCGCCCCCTGCACCAGATAGCTCAGCGCCGCGGCGGTGTAGGCCAGGGTGTCGGTGCCGTGGCTGATGACAAAGCCGTCGTACTCGTGGTAGTGGGCCCGGATGGCCCGGGTGATGGCGATCCAGTGGGAGGGGGTGATGTTGGTGCTGTCCAGATTGAAGAGCGAAAGACAGTCCACCTTGCACAGAGAAGAGATCTGCGGCACAAACTGCAGCAGCTGCTCCGGCGTCAGCTCCGGGCTCAGCCCGTCCTCCGTCATGCCGGAGGCGATGGTGCCGCCGGTGCCGATGAGCAGGATCCGTTTCATGGCAGGTTCCTCCGTTTTGCGTATTTGCTTGCGAACATCTTATTATACCAATGCTTCCCGGAAAAAGCAATCCGAATCCGCGGGGCGCCGTCCCCCGCGGGGGAGGGGGCGCCCAAAGGGGGAGCCTTTTTGCGTGCAAAAGGAGCAGCATTGCTGCCGCTCCTTTGCTTCCTATGGGGTTTTGGCCGCTCAGCTGCGGTTTTGGCCGCTCAGCCCTTGGCCTCGGCCGGGATCACGATCTCCGGCACGCTGTTGAACTGGGACAGGGTGGCCGTGGCCATGCAGTTGCTGATCTTGATCTCGATCTCGACGCCGTTCAGGCCCTGGGAAGTGAGCATGGAGTTGAAGAGATTCTTCATCAGATTCTCCATCACCTGGGCCATGTCCATGGTGTAGCGCACCACCAGGCCGCTCTCGTCGTCGATGGCGACGGTCATGGGGATCTCGCCCAGATTGTCGAAGAGGTTCCCCGCGTCGCCCGTGCCGAGAGCCTCGCCCAGGGTGGAGCCCAGACCGGTGGTCTCCAGCACCTGCTTCACATAGTCTCCGCCCAGCACGCCGCTGTAGACCGTGGCCTTGGAGCCGTTGATGGTCTCGCTGCCGGTCTCCCGGAAGCTGCCGGCGCTGTTGAGGAAGAGCTGCAGCATCTGATCGGGCTGCATCTCATTGGCCTGGCTGCTGCCCTGGGCGGACTGACGCTGCCAGCTGCGCCCGTCGAGCTGCATGTAGATCATGCCGCTTTCATCGGTGTACATGACCTGCTCCTGGCTCTGCCCCATGGAGCTGATGGTGATGACCAGCTTGGTGCGGGCGGGCTCGTTCTGGGTGTCCATGGTGTAATACACGCGCATGTCCATCGGCTGGGTCTGTCCCAGGACGCTCATCTCCAGGCTCATGTCCATGCTCATCTCCATGTGCATGCTCTCCAGCTTGGCCATATTCTCCTGGGCCTGGCGCATTCTGGTTTCAAAATCCGGGGGGCTTATGCTTCTGGTGCCGCCTTCGCCGCAGGCGCAGAGAGCCAGCAGCATCACGAGGGCCATCGCCAGGGCGAGGAATCGGTTCATCTTTTTCATGTTCTTTCTCCTTTCCAGAATCTGTGATGTATTATACGCGCATTTCCTCCCCTTGACAAGAGCTTTCCCGCGAGGGGATCATGCGGATCCCCGACAGAAAACCCGGAATCTTTTCCGGCCTTTCTGTCAGGTGCCAGTATAAGACGCCGGCGGGCCGCGTTTGTTCCGCCCCGCTTTCGCCGCGGCCGTGCAACAAAGCTCTTGCCGCCCGGCCCGCTTTATGATACAGTGAGGGGCAGGAAAAACGCGCCGCCCCCAGGCGGCGCCCAAAGCGAAAGGACGAGGACCTATGGACGTGCAACTGTCGCTCACCTGCGAGGGGAAGCGCTATACGCTCCCGGTGGAGGAGGGCAAAAGCGTCTCCGTCGGCATGCGGGAGGACCGCGATCTCTGCATCCCCGACTTGGGCTGCGCCCTCTGGGTCAACAACCACGGGCAGAATCTGGAGATCCGGGTCTACAGCCGGGAGGGCTGGCGCAGCTTCAGCAGCCAGGTGGGCAGGAGCCTGGTGCTGGACCGGGCGCGGGACCTGGTCCTGTCCTTTTCCCCCGCCGAGCGGCGGGAGCAGCGCCAGGCCCAGAGCCGGCAGGAGGCCGCCCTGCCCCGGGTCTCTTCCCGGGTGGAGGTCCCGGCGCGCAGGAGCGCTCCCCCTGCCCGGGAGAGCGCGCCGGCCCGAAAAAAGCCCCGCTCCCGCGCCCCGCTCTTCCTGCTCACCGGGCTTTTGATCGGCGTGCTGGCCATGCTGGGCCTGTATCTGCTGCTGCGCCCCGATCCGAGCCCCGCCGCGCGGCCCGCCCCCGCCGCGGAAAGCGCCGCGCCCTCCCCGGAGGATGAACGGGAGCCCATCATCGGCGGCGCCGACGCCCCGGCCCAGATCATCCTTGTGCCGGAGCCCACGCCCAGCCCCACGCCCGTCCCGGTGATCGCCGCGCCCACGCCCACGCCGCCGGTGCCCACCCCGGTCCCCACCGCGCCGGTGCCCACGCCGGCGCCCACGCCGGTACCCACCCCGGCGCCCACTCCCGCGCCCACGTCGGCCCCCACTCCCTTCCCAACGCCCGCGGGAGGCTACACCCAGGCGGGCATCCGCGCCGCCGCGGAGGCGGCCGCGGAGCGGGACCCGCATTACAGCCTGGTCTCCAACCGGGGCATTGAGCTGCGCATCCCCGCGGACGCGGAGCTGCTGGCCCAGCCCTATCAGGTGCGGGTGCAGAAAAAGCTGCCGGACCGGCTCCTGATCTACATCATCCCCATCCCCGAGAACGACAACACCGGCACCATCGGCACCGTCCGGGACGGCGAGATCGTCACCGTCCTGGCGGAGGACCCCTACTATTATTTCTTTGTGACCGAGGACGGCAGGGCGGGCTGGAACGGCCGGACCTGGTTCGTCCCGGTGACTTGAGCCGGAAAACAGCCCGGGGCTGTCTCAAAACGAGCGGCATGTTGCGCTGTCATTCTGAGCGAAGCGAAGAATCTCTTTCCGAAAGCATGGGAAATGCTGCAAATGAGAGATCCTTCGTCGCTTCGCTTCTCAGGATGACAATTTTGAGACAGCCCCGCGTTTCTATGCGAAATTTTGGGAAAAAACTCTCCGCCGGCGCAACCGCGCCGCGTTTTTTGCGTGTAGGAGGGTGAAAGCGCTTTCCAATCCACACACACCGAGGTGAAACACATGGACGACGCCGGGATCCTGGCCCTGTACTGGCGGCGGGACGAGCAGGCCATCCGGGAGACGGAGCAAAAATACGGCGCCTACTGCCGGAGCATCGCCCGGGGCATCCTCTCCGACCCGGAGGACGCGGAGGAGAGCGTCAGCGACGCCTGGCTGCGGGCCTGGGAGTCCATCCCGCCCAAGCGGCCGGAAAAGCTCTCCGCCTATCTGGGCAAGCTGACGCGGAACCTCTGCCTCTCCCGCCTGCGGGAGCGCTCTGCGCAGAAGAGGGGCGGCGGCGAGCTGCCCCTGGCCCTGGAGGAGCTGGCGGAGTGCGTCCCCGGCCCCGGCGATCCGGAAGCGGAGTTGGAGGCCCGGGAGCTGGGAAGGGCGCTGAACCGCTTCGTCGCCGACCTGGAGAAGCGGGAGCGGGATCTTTTCGTCTGCCGCTACTACTTCCTCACGCCCCTGGAGGAGCTGAGCCGGAGGACCGGCTGGAGCGAGAGCAAGCTGAAATCCATGCTGTTTCGCACCCGGAAAAGGCTGAAGAAATTCTTACAGGAGGAGGGCTATCAATGAACGCCGACAAGCTGCTGGACGCCTTTTCGGAGCTGGACGAAGTCGCCGTCCGCTCGGCGGCTGCCCTCCTCGGCTTTGAGGAGGAGCGCATGAGAACAAAAAAACCTGTCAAAACCATTATCCGCGTGGCGCTGATCGCCGCGATCCTGGCTGTGCTTGGCATCGGCACGGCCTACGCCCTGGGGCTTTTCACCATGGACGTCCGCGCCCCGGAGGAGGGCGAAGAGCTGACCGGGCATTACACCTACTACGACCCGGCTTTGAAGGAAAACGTGACCGAGGAGCGGGATCTGACCAAATCCCCGCTGATCCTGCAGTTCACCGGCGAGGGGGAGATCCACCGGGTGGAGTTCCGCCCCGGCTGGCTGCCGGACGGCAAGGAGAGCGACTTCCTGGAGCGCTACGGCGACCCCGGCGCCGAGGACTGGTTCTGGTACTACACCAGCTTCTATGACCGCCGGCTGGGTGGCGCCGGCATTTTGTACCAGATCCAGTGCAACTACGCCTTCCCCGGCTGCACCGTCTATATGGACGGGGAGAGCGCCCGAGCCGTCAAGGAGGAGGACTGGGGCGATCTGCACATCACCGAGATCGAGCAGACCAGTTACTTCAAGGCGGAGGACGGTTCTCCCCTGATCTACCGCTATGTGCTGGTCTTTGACCCCGCCGCGGGCTGGTACATCTCCATCGGCGGCACGGCGGACTTCGAGACCCTGGAGCACATCGCCCGGGAACTGGAGGTGCGCAGTATGGACGAGCTGGCCGAGAACAGCACCAGCGACTACTATTATCTCGGCGTGGGCATCGGCTGAAGCAGCGCGTTGCGCGCTCCGGGAGCTTTGAGCTTCCCCCTGCGGGGGAAGCTCAGACTGTAGACAAAGTAGGTATTCTGTCATCGCGAACCAGTGACCGATGTCTGCATTTTTGCCGAAAGCAAAAAGCGGTGTGGCGATCCGCATTCTAAAAGCCTTGAAAATACAGCTTTTTTGAAAATGAACGGATTGCCACGCCAGTGTGAGCACTGGCTCGCAATGACATGCTTTGGGGTTTGTCTACACATTGTGCTTCCCCCAGCGGGGGAAGCTCCCTCCAGCGCGTACACGGGAGGGTGATGAGGGAGAACGTTTGCCACGCACCGTTTCTTCCGACATTGCCGCTTTTGCGGCCTTCTCCCTCACCTGTCAGCTTTGCTGACATCCTCCCCGCTGGGGGAGGAACACTTTCCGCCCCTGCATATGCAAAAAAGCAGAGGCTTGGACGCCTCCCTGTTGGGAGGTTCCAAGCCTCTGCTTTTTCGGTTCTTCGCTTCAATCGAGGATCTCCACGGAGACCTTCTTGCCCTTCTTCTGGGCGACGGCCCGCATGAGAACGCGGATCTGCTTCACGATCCTGCCCTGCCGGCCAATGACCTTGCCCATATCGCCGTCGGCGACGCGGACTTCCAGAATCGTCTCACCGTCGGCCTTGCGCTCGGTCACAGAGACCTCGTCGGGATGATCGACCAGACTCTGTACGATGTAGGTCAAAAGTTCTTTCATGCCGGTAGAAACTCCTTTTTACTCCTCGACCTTTTTCAGCAGGCCGCGGACGGTATCGGTGGGCTGCGCGCCATTGGCGATCCAATACTGCACGCGCTCCTGGTCGACCTTCAGCTTCGCGCCGTCGGCCATGGGGTCGTAAGTGCCCAGCTCTTCGATGAAACGGCCGTCACGGGGGCTGCGGGAATCAGCCACGACGATGCGGTAGTAAGGAGCCTTCTTGGCGCCCATTCTGCGAAGACGGATTTTAACCATTGTATGATTCACCTCCATGTTAGTTTTCAGGGATCTATTACCAGCGCGTTCCGCGCGAGTAAGCGAGTTTTTAGTTTTTAGTTTCTAGTTTTTAGTTTTCAGAATAGAGGCGATGCCGCAGTTTTCAGCCTCTCTCTTCACTGTTCACTCTTCACTCTTCACTTTTCAGAAGAGGCCGCCGAGACCGGGGAAGCCGCCGCCTCCGCCCATTTTGCCCATTTTCTTCTGCAGCTTCTTCATGTTCTTGCCGGAAAACTGCTTCATCATCTGCTGCATGGCGTCGAACTGCTTGAGCAGGCGGTTCACGTCCACCACGCTGGTGCCGGAGCCGGAGGCGATGCGCTTTTTGCGGCTGGAGTTCAGCACGGCGGGATTGTCCCGCTCGGCCTGGGTCATGGAGAGGATGATGGCCTCCTGGCGGGAGAGGGCCTTCTCGTCCATTTTGGCGCCCTTGAGGGCCTTGGCGTCCACCCCGGGGATCATGCCGGCCAGGCTTTCCAGGTCGCCCATGCCCCGCAGCTGCTTCATCTGATCCAGATAGTCGCTGAGAGAGAAGCGGTTGGCGCGCAGCTTTTCGGCGGCCTCCAGGGCCTTCTTCTCGTCAAAGCTCTGCTCGGCCTTCTCGATGAGGGTCAGCACGTCGCCCATGCCCAGGATGCGGGAGGCCATCCGGTCCGGATGGAAGGGCTCGATGGCGTCCAGCTTCTCGCCCACGCCCATGAACTTGATGGGCTTGCCGGTGGCCGCCCGGATGGACAGGGCCGCGCCGCCTCTGGCGTCGCCGTCCAGCTTGGAGAGCATCACGCCCGTGATGTCCAGCGCCTCGTCAAAGGCAGAGGCCGCGTTCACCGCGTCCTGACCGGTCATGGCGTCCACCACCAGCAGGATCTCCGCCGGCTCCACGGCGGCCTTGATGTTCTTCAGCTCCGTCATCAGCGCCTCGTCGATGTGGAGGCGGCCGGCGGTGTCCAGGAACACCAGGTCGTTGCCGTGCTTTTTGGCGTGCTCGATGCCTGCCCGGGCGATATCCACGGGATTACACTGCCCCATCTGGAACACGGGGATGTTCAGCTGGGCGCCTACGGTCTCCAGCTGCTTGATGGCGGCGGGGCGGTACACGTCGCAGGCCACCAGCAGAGGGCGCTTGCCGGCTTTCCGCATGTAGCCGGCAAGCTTGGCGCCGTTGGTGGTTTTGCCCGCGCCCTGCAGGCCCACCAGCATCACCACGCTGGGGCTCTTGGGGGAGATGTTCAGCTTCTGGTTCTGGCCGCCCATGAGAGCGCAGAGCTCCTCGTTGACGATCTTGATGACCATCTGGGCGGGGTTCAGGGCCTCCAGCACGTCCGCGCCCACGGCCCGGTCCGTGACCTTTTTGGTGAAGTCCTTGACCACCTTGTAGCTGACGTCGGCCTCCAGCAGCGCCATGCGCACCTCGCGCATGGCCTCCTTCACGTCGCCGGAGGACAGCCGTCCCTTGCCGCGCAGGCGTTTGAACGCGGCGTTCAGTTTATCGGATAAGCTCTCAAATGCCATGTTTGATCCTCAATCCAGCAGCCTTTCCACTGCGTCCGCGGCTTGATCGGCCAGTTCCCTCGCGCGGCCCTCCGTCTCGCCCCGCAGCTCGCCCAGGAGCTCCCGCAGGGCCTCCAGACCCCGGCGGGTGTCGCGGAAGCGGCGGATCAGGCCGGTTTTCGCCTCCATCTCCTGCAGGGCCGCCTCGGCGCGGCGGATATTGTCCCACACGCCCTGGCGGGAGACCCCCGCCTGCTCGGCGATTTCGGAGAGGGAGAGATCCTCGTTGAAGTGCAGGTCGTAGCACTCCCGCTGCTTCTCCGTCAGGAGCTCCCCGTAGAAATCCAGCAGCATGGACTGCATCAGTCGGCCTTCTTCCACGGCGATCCCTCCTGTCAAGTTTCACAGCTTTACAGACTATACACCCGGTTGGCGGGAATGTCAAGCACTTTTTCTTGACACTGTGCTTTTTGTATAGAATTGCCAGGGCTGGGAAAACTTTTTCCGATACGCCAAAGAAGAAGGAGCATATTTTCGCATGGAAAGCATTTGGAACGCCCCCTATGTGGAGGAGGGGAAGCTCGCCGCCTGCGCCGCCTCCGCCGCCCGGCTGCTGACGCCCCGGGGCCTTTCCCGGGGCAAGGGGGCTCTGGCCGCCCTCCGGCGGGACGGCCGGGAGATCCGGAGCTGCTGCGCCCTGCTGCAGCAGCGCAGCAGGGGGGCGGAAAGGATCCCCGCAGCCTGGGAGTGGCTGCTGGACAACGCCTACATGGCCCGGCGGGAGGAGCTCAGCGCCGCCGGGGACTTTGCCCGGGCCGGGCGTCTGCGCCGCTGCGGCGAGGGGCTTTTGATCGTGGAGCTGGCCCGGGCCCTGCTGCGGGCCGGGCGGGGCCAGGCCGACGCCCGGCGGGCCCGGCTCTTCCTGGAGGGCTTTCAGACCGTGACGCCCCTGCGCCGGGCGGAGCTGCAGCTCTTCCCCGCGGCCCTGCGCTGCGCGGCGCTGGGGGAGCTGGCTGCGCTCTGCCGGGAGCTGCGGCGCAGCGCGGAGACGGAGCCCTTCGCTCCGCTGCTGGAGGCCCTCTTCGGCACGCTGCGCCTCTTCGCCGTGCTGGATTCCGAGCCCCTGCTGAACGGGGCGGATCTGACCAACGCAGTCCTCTGCGCCGATCCCACGGGGGACTATCCCCGCATGGACGCCGCCACACGGCAGGACTATCTGCGCCGGGTGGAGCGGCTTGCCCGCCGGGCCGGCGAGGAGGAGCAGGTCTGCGCCCGGCGGCTGATCGACCGGGCAAAGCGGGAGGGCGTCCACGTGGGACGGCTGCTGTTCCGGGAGCCGGGCCCTCTCCGGGCGCGGCTCTTCATCGGGGCAAACCTGCTGCTGACCCTGCTGCTCTCGCTGCTCATCGGCTTTTCCCGGGGCGGGGGGCTGGCTGCGCTCTTGCTGCTGCTCCCCCTGTCCCAGCTGGTGAAGGGGGCGCTGGATCTGCTGCTCTCCCGGCTCTGCCCCGCCCGGAGGCTGCCCCGGATGGATCTGCGGGGCGGCGTGCCCCCGGAGGGGAAGACGATCTGCGTGATCTCGGTGCTGCTGACGGACGCGGAGAGCGCCCGGGCCCAGTGCCGCCGGCTGGAGGAGCAGCGCATGGCCTGTCGCCGGGAGGGAGAGAACCTGCTCTTCGGCCTGCTGGCGGACCTGCCGGAGAGCGAAACGGAGACCGCCCCCGGGGATGAAGCCCTGCTGGGGAGCGCCCGGCAGGGGATCGAGACCCTGAACCGGCGCTACGGCGGCGGCTTTTATCTCTTCACCCGCCCCCGGCGCTTCGACGGGCGCCGCTGGGCGGGCTTTGAACGCAAGCGGGGCGCCCTGCTGGAGCTGGCGCGGCTCTGCTGCGGGGAGGAGAGCGCCCTTGCCGTCACCGGCGACCGGGCGGCGCTCACGGGCACCCGCTTCCTGCTGACCCTGGACGCGGACACCCGCATCTGCCCCGGCGCCGCTGGGGAGCTGATCGGCGCCATGCTGCACCCACTGAACCGGGCCCGCTTCGACGAGGCGACGGGCCTGGTCACCCGTGGCCGGGCCGTGCTGCAGCCCCGGATGAGCACGGAGCTTGCCACCGCCACCGCCACGGACTTCGCCCTCATTTTCGCCGGAGCCGGGGGCAGCGACCCCTACGGCGGGCTCTGCGGGGAGCTGTATATGGACGCCTTCGGCAGCGGGGGCTTCGCCGGCAAGGGCATCCTGGACGCCCGCTGTCTGCTGCGCTGCAGCGAAAGGCACATCCGCCCCGGCCGGGTGCTGAGCCACGACGCGGTGGAGGGGGCCCTGCTGCGGGGCGGCTTTGTGGGGGACGCGGAGTTTCTGGACGCCTTCCCCGCCCGGCCTCTCAGCTTCTACAAGCGCCTGCACCGCTGGGTGCGGGGGGACTGGCAGAACCTGCCCTTCCTCTTCCGCCCGGCCCTGCCGGGGATCGAGCGCTGGCGTCTTTTCGACAGCCTGCGCCGGAGCCTTCTGCCGCCCATGACCCTGCTGGCCATCCTGGCGGGCTTTTTCCTGCCGGGCAGCGGCCTCGCCCTCTCGGCCTGGGCGGCGCTGCTGGCCCTGCTGGATCGGCTGATGCTTGCCCTGCTGGAGGAGAGTCTGCGCCGGGAGAGCCGGCAGGCCCGGCGCTTTTCCCGGCTGCTCACCGGCCTGGGCGGGGCCATCGTGCAGACCTTCCTGCGGCTCTGGCTGCTGCCCTATGAGGCCTGGATTTGCCTCTCCGCCGCCTGTACCGCCCTCTGGCGCATGGCGGTTTCCCACAGGAAGCTGCTCCAGTGGCAGACCGCCGCCCAGGCCGAGCGGGGGAAGGGCGGCCTCGGCGCCCACCTGCTGGCCTTTCGGCCGGCGATCCTGCTGGGGCTGGGCTGCCTGCTGCTCTCCCCCTCCATCCTGGGGCGCTCGGCGGGGCTCTTGTGGCTGCTCTCCCCCTGGGCGGCCTTCGCCCTGGCCCTGCCCGCCCGGCGGGAGCAGTCCCTCTCCCGGGACGACCGGGACTATCTGCGCGCCGCCGCGGAGGAGAGCTTCCGCTACTATCGGGACTTCTGCGCCGCCGCGGACAACTTTCTCCCCCCGGACAACGTGCAGGAGCAGCCGCCCAAGGGCCCGGCCCATCGCAGTTCCCCCACCAACATGGGCCTCGGCATGCTGTCGCTGGCCGCGGGGGCGGAGCTGGGCTTCCTGCCCCGGGAGGAGGCCCTGGCGCTGCTGCGGCGCATGACCGACAGTCTGGAGCGCCTGCCCCGCTGCCGGGGGCACTTTTACAACTGGTACGACACCCGCACGCTCACGCCCCTGCTGCCGGCCTTCGTCTCCACGGTGGACAGCGGCAATCTCTGCGCCGCTCTGCTGGCCCTCCGGGCCGCCCTGCGGGACTGGGGGGAGACGGCGCTGGCCGGGCGGCTTTCCGCGCTGATCGAGGAGATGGACTTCTCCCTCCTCTTTGACCGCAGCCGGGGCCTCTTTTTCATCTCCTACGATGCGGAGAAGGAGCGGGGCGCCGGGGGCTGGTACGACCTGCTGGCAAGCGAGGCCATGCTCACCAGCTACCTGGCCCTGGCCCGGGGCCAGGTCCCGCTGAAGCACTGGCGGCGGCTCAGCCGGGCGCTGCTGCAGAAGGACGGCTACCGGGGCCTGGCCAGCTGGACGGGCACCATGTTCGAGTATCTGATGCCGGCGCTGTTCCTGCCCTACGCGCCGGGCAGCCTCCTGCACGAGAGCGGCCGCTTCTGCGTCTATGTCCAGAAGCGCCGGCGCTTCGCCGGCAAGCCCTGGGGCGTCTCCGAGAGCGCCTATGCCGCCCTGGACGCCTCTCTCAGCTACCGCTACAAGGCCAGCGGCTGCGGAGATCTGGCGCTGAAGCGGGGCCAGGACGAGGATCTGGTCACCGCGCCCTACGCGGCCTTCCTGGCCCTGGCCATCGAGCCCCGGGCCGCCCTGCAGGATCTGCGGCTCTTCGAGCGCTGCGGCGCCCGGGGCAGCCGGGGCTTTTATGAGGCGCTGGACTTCACCCCCTCCCGCTGCCGGGAGGGGGAGGGGACGGTGGTGCGCTGCGTCATGGCCCACCACGTGGGCATGAGCGTGCTGGCCGCCGCCAACGCTCTGGCCGAGGGGCTGGTCCGCCGCTGGTTTATGGCGGACCCGGCCATGGCGGCCTATCTGCCCCTGCTGCAGGAGCGGATGCCGGAGTACGCGCCGCTGCTGCGCCGGGAGCTGACCCGGGCGCCGGAAAAGCCGCCCCGGGAGCCGGGGCGCTGGTGGTCCGTCCAGGGCGGCCGGGAGGAGGGGGAGGAACGGCGCTGCCGGCTTACCAACGGCAGCTATGAGCTGCTGCTCTCCGGCGGCGGGGCGGCCTCCGCCTGGCTGCAGGGCCGCTGTCTCTACGGCTCCCCCGACCTGGAGGACGCCCCGCCGCTGTGGGAGCTTGTCTGGAACGGCAGGGCCCAGCCCGCCCCGGAAGAGGCCGAGCGCTGGGAGCTCTCGGAGAGCCGGGGGCTCTGGGTCTGGGAACAGGACGGGCTCCTCTGCCGGGGCGAAGTCTGCCTTTCCCCGTCCGAGCCCGGCGAGCGCCGCTGTCTGAGTCTGCGGGCGGCCCGGGACGGGGCGGTCAGCCTTCGCTTCTCCCTGCGCCCGGTGCTGGCCGCCTGGGCGGATTCCGTCGCCGCCCCGGCCTACTGGAGCCTGGGCATTGAGCCGGAGAAGCTGCCGGACGGCCTGCTGCTGCACCGGCTGCCCCGCCCCGGCGCGCCGGGGCTCTGGCTCTGCCTGCGTACAAGCGTCCCGGCGGAGACGGAGACCGGGCGGCGCTGCGCCCTGCGCGTCCCCTTCACGCTCCGCGCCGGGGAGAGCGCGGAAGTGCTGCTTGCCCTCTGCGCCGGGGAGAGCCGGGAGGCGGCCCTGCGCGGCGCGGGGGAGATCCTGCGGGAGAGGGCGCGGGCGGACCTGGTGGGCGCCCTGGCCCAGAGGCTGGGCATGAGCGGGCAGGAGCTGGGAGCGGCCATGGGGCTGCTGCCCCTGCTGCGCCGTCCCCTGCCCGCCGCGGCGCCCAAAAGCGCCCTCTGGCCCTACGGGATCTCCGGGGATTATCCCCTTTTGGTCTGCGACGGCCGGGCCGCGGAGGCCCTGCCCCTGCTGCGGCGCTTTCTGCTGCTGCGCGGCTGCGGGGAGGAGGCGGAGCTCTGCTATCTCAGCGACGAGACGGGGGAGTACCGACAGCCCCTGCGCCGGGAGATCAGCCGCCTGCTGGATCTCTGGGGCCTGAGCCCGCTGCTGGGGGCCCGGGGCGGCATCCACTTCGCCCCCCGGGAGGCGGAGGAGATCCTGCGCAGCCGGGCCGCGGTCAGCGTGGGGGATCCCCGCTGGCGCTTCCCAAGCGCGGCGCCGCCCCGGCTCGGCGCCCCGCGGGAGCAGGACGCCCTGCCCGCCTTCGCCTGGGAGGGGGAAAGCTTTGCCTTTGAGACGCCGCCTCTCCCCTCCCGGGCCTGGCAGCATGTCCTGTCCAACGGGCGCATGGGGGCCATCGCCTGCGACTGCGGGCCGGCGGCCCTCTGGCTGGACAACGCCCGGGAGCTGCGCCTGCTCCCGCCCATGGCGGAGCTGCAGGACACCGGCGGGGCGGAGCTCCTCTGGGCGGAGACGGAGGCCGGACCCGTGAGCCTCTTCGCCGCAAACGACGGCCGCCCCTGCCGGGTGCGCTTCTCCCCGGGCCTTGCCCGCTGGGAGAAGGAGATCGAAGGCCGCAGCGTCAGCACGGAGCTCTTCTTCCCGCCCGGGCAGGCGGCCCGGGTGCTGCTGATCCGCGGGGCGGCGGGGCTGCGGCTCCGCTGGCTCCTGCGGCCCACCCTGGGGCCGGGGGACGCCGCCTCCCTCCGCTGCCGCTGGGAGGAGGGGCTTTTCCGGGCGGAGAACCCGGAGAGCGGCCGGGAGGGCCTCTGTTTTCTGGCCGGGACCAACGCCCCCTGCCGCCCCCGCACGGACTTCACGCCCCCCGCCCTGCTGCTGGAACTGGAGGGGGAGGATCTGACGCTGCTCTGCTGCGGCTGCTGCGAGGAGACAGAGCTGCGCAGGCTGCTGCGCCCGGGGGCGGCCCTCTCCGCCGGGGCGGACTGCCGCGCCCAGTGGCAGCGGCTGCTGGGAGACCTGCGGCTGGAGACCGGCATCCCCTCTCTGGACCGCTATCTCTTCCCCTGGGCCCTCTACCAGACCCTGGCCTGCCGGCTCATGGGGCGGAGCAGCCTCTATCAGAGCGGCGGGGCCTTCGGCTTCCGGGATCAGCTGCAGGACGCGGTGAATCTCCTGCTGCTGGAGCCGGGCTACGCCCGGGAGCGGATCCTGGACGCCTGCCGCCACCAGTACGAGGAGGGGGACGTGATGCACTGGTGGCATCCCCTGCCCGGGGGGGACAAGGGGGTGCGGACCCGCTGCTCGGACGATCTGCTGTGGCTGCCCTGGGCCCTCTGCGCATATGTGGAGGCCACGGGGGACGCGGGGATCTGCGGCCGGGAGGAGCCCTGGCGCCGCTCGCCGGAGCTTGCGCCGGGGGAGCGGGACCGCTATGAGGCGCCGGAGCCGGCGGGCGCCGCCCCGGTGCTGGAGCACGCCCGGGCCGCCCTGGACCGCTGCCTGTCCCGGGGTCTGGGCCCCCACGGCCTGCCCTTCTTCGGCAGCGGGGACTGGAACGATGCCATGGACGCCGTGGAGGGCGAGAGCGTATGGCTGGGCTGGTTTTTGTCCCTCACGCTGGACCGCTTCGCCGCGCTGCTCACGCGTCTGGGCAAACCCGGCGGGGAGGAATACCGCCGCGCCGCCGAGGCGCTGGGCCGGGCCGCCGACGCCGCCTGGAACGGCAGCTTCTACAGCCGGGGCTACTGGGCCGACGGGGAGCCCCTGGGGGGCGACGGGCGCATCGACCTGCTGCCCCAGGCCTTCGCGGCGCTGAGCCCCTACGCCGATCCGGCGCGGGCGGAGGCCGCCCTGGACGCGGCGCTTTCCCGCCTGGTGGACAAAACGCACGGCCTGGTAAAGCTCTTCGACCCGCCCTTCGGGGAAGACGAGCGCAGCCCCGGCAGCATCGTGGGATACGGCCGGGGCTTTCGGGAAAACGGCGGCCAGTACACCCACGCCGCCCTGTGGCTGGCCCGGGCCTGTCTCCGCCGGGGGCGGCGTGACGAGGGGCTGGAGCTGCTCAAGCTGCTGCTGCCGGAGGAGCATGACCTGCGCCGCTGGGGCGCGGAGCCCTTCGTGCTGGCCGCGGACGTCTCCTCCGCCCCGGGACGCGAGGGGGAGGCGGGCTGGACCTGGTACACCGGCTCCGCCGGCTGGTTCTTCCGCGTGGTCGCGGAGGATCTGCTGGGCCTCTGGCCCAAGGGAGAATGAAGAAATTGCGCAGGGCCGCCAGGGAGCCCATGGCCGGGCTTCTACGGGGGCGAGGGACGTATCCCCCCGCCCCCGTGCGCACTTTTCGTAAATGCGAAAAGTGCGCACGGGGGCACCCCCCTTTAGGCAAGGGGGGCTTTACGGATGGACAACATCCGCGCTTACGAGAGAGACGGGCCATCAAGGGCGCCGGCCCCTACAAAGCTCTGTTCACTGTTCACTTTTCACTCTTCACTCTTCACTTTTCACTTCTTTTATGGTATAATACCCTGAAATATTGTGATCCGGAGGTGCCCCATGGAGCTGACAAGGACGGAGATCCTGCCCGGCGTATGGCTGAACGCCCTGCGCTCGGAACAATTCAAGACCGCCTGCCTGAGCCTGAGCCTGCTGACCCAGCTCAAACGGGAGACCGCGTCCATGAACGCGCTGATCCCCTACGTCCTGCGCCGGGGGACCACCCGCTTCCCGGACATGGAGAGCCTCTCCGCCCGGATGGAGGAGCTCTACGGCGCCGCTATCGAGCCCGTGGTGCGCCGCATCGGCGAGATCCAATGTCTGGGCTTCTACGCCAGCATCCCGGAGGGGGCCTTCCTCCCCGGCGGCAAGAGCGTGCTGCGCCCCGCCTGCGAGCTGCTGGGCCAGCTGCTGCTCTCCCCGGCCACCCGGGGCGGCCTGCTGCTGCCCGCCTATGTGGACAGCGAGAAGGAAAAGCTGCTGGACCGGATCCGGAGCCGGATCAACCACAAATCCGCCTATGCCCTGAGCCGCTGCGTGGAGGAAATGTGCTGCTGCGAGGATTTCGCGGTGAGCCGCCTGGGCAGCGAGGACGCCTGCGAGTCCGTCAATTACAAAAAGCTCACCAAGCAGTACCACACCCTGCTGCAGACGAGCCCGGTGGAGATCTTCTACTGCGGCCGGGCGGAGATGCGGGAGCTGAGCGCCGCCCTGCGGGACGCGCTGGTCACCCTGCCCCGGGGCGAGATCGACTATGAGATCGGCACCGATCTGCGCATGAACGCCCTGGAGGATAAGCCCCGCTTTGTAGAGGAGGAGCTGGACGTGAGCCAGGGGAACCTGGTGATCGGCTGGCGCCTGGGGGACTGCATGGAGGACCCGGACCAGGCGGCCCTGCTGGTCTTCAGCGCCGTATACGGCGGCGGCACCAGCTCCAAGCTCTTCCGCAACGTGCGGGAGCGGCTGCAGCTGTGCTATCACGCGGGCTCCCTGGTGGATCTGCACAAGGGTCTGCTGCTGGCCTCCGCCGGCATCGACTTCGACAAGCTGGACAGCGCCCGGGACGAGATTTTTGCCCAGCTGGAGGCCATGCGCCGGGGCGAGATCAGCGAGGAGGAGCTGGACGCGGCCAGGGCCTGCGTGGCCTCGGACCTGCGCGCCATGTGCGACAGCCAGGGCGAGCTGGAGGGCTTCTACCTGTCCCAGACCCTGGACGGGCTGGACTGCAGCCCCCTGGAGCTGGCCGCGCTGGCGGAGGACGTGACGAAAGAGGACGTGGTGCGCATCGCCCAAAGCGTGGACTGCGACCTGATCTATTTCCTGAAGGGCGGCGAACAGGAGGAAGCCGATGGAGACTAAAGCCTATCCCCAGTTGGGGGAAGCCTTATACAGCGCCACCCTGCCCAACGGCCTGCGCCTGCGGGTGATCCCCAAGAAGGGCTTCCGCAGCCGCTACGCCGTCTTTGCCGCCAACTACGGCGGCTGCCACCGGCGCTTTTCCGTGGACGGGCAGCGCCGGGACACCCCGGCGGGTGTGGCCCACTTCCTGGAGCACAAGATGTTCGACCTGCCCGAGGGGGACAGGACGCTGGACCGGCTCACCGCCAACGGCGCGGATCCCAACGCCTTCACCTCCGAGGATATGACCTGCTACTACTTCCAGTGCACCGAGCATTTTGAGGAAAACCTGCGCCTGCTGCTGCACCTGGTCAGCACCCCCTATTTTACGGAGGAGACCGTGCGCAAGGAGCAGGGCATCATCGGCCAGGAGATCCGCATGAGCGAGGACAGCCCCGACAGCGCCGTCTTCGACGGCCTGCTCCGCCAGCTCTACGCCCGCCATCCCATCCGGGACCGGATCCTGGGCACGGAGGAGAGCATCGGGGAGATCACGGCCCAGACGCTTTACGACTGCCACAAGGTCTTTTATGCCCCCTGCAACATGTGCCTCTGCGTGGAGGGGGACGTGGACCCGGAGGAGATCGAGCGCATCGCCCGGGAGGAGCTGCCCGAGGAGCGCGGCAGCGCGCCGGAGGCGGACTTCGGGGAGGAGGAAGGCCTCCTGCCCCTGGAGCGGCTGCGCCGGCGGGAGATGGACGTGTCCGCCCCCCAGTTTCTCATCGGCGCCAAGCTCCGCCCCACCGGCAAGGGGACGGAGGCGCTGCGGCAGCACCTGATTTCGGCCCTTTCGCTGCGGCAGCTGCTGGGTTCCTCCTCGGACTTCTACAACCGACTCTACGCCCAGGGGCTTCTGAACCGGGACTTCGACGCGGAGGTGGCCTACGGCGTCGGCATCGCGACCCTCTTCGTGGGGGGCGAGAGCAGCGACCCGGAGGGCGTGCTGCGCGCCGTGGAGGAGGAGCTCGCCCGCGTGCAGCGGGAGGGGCTGGACCCGGTCCGCTTCGAGCGGGCCAAGCGGGCCTCCTTCGGCGCCCGGCTCCGGGGTCTGGAGGATTTTGAGAGCGTGTGCCTCTCTCTGGCGGAGGGCGTTTTCGACGATTACTGTTCCCTGGACGCCACGGCCCTGCTGCAGGATCTGAGCATCAACGCCTGCGAGGACTTCCTGCGGGAGCTTTCGCCGGAGCGGCTGGCCATTTCCATCATCGAACCAAGGAGAACCTGATATGCTGCTTCACGTGCTGCTGAACCCGCTGCTGGAGGAGGAGATCCTGGAGACCATCCAGCGGGATTCGGAAATCAGCTTTCCCGGCCTGGGGATCTTCGGCCTGAATCCCCCCGCCTACTTTTCCATCTTCGGGCACAGGATCTATTTTTACGGCGTGCTCATCGCCCTGGGCTTTTTGCTGGGCATCCTGTACAGCGCCCGGCGCAGCAAAGACTTCGGCATCAAACAGGACGACTTCTTTGACATGGTCCTCCTGCTGATCCCCCTGTCCATCCTCTGCGCCAGGATCTACTACGTGATCTTCCGGCTGGACGAGTTCCGGGGCCGGCCGCTGCTGGACTATTTTGCCGTGTGGCAGGGCGGGATCGCCATCTATGGCGGCATCATCGGCGGCATCCTGGCCATCCTGCTGACCTGCCGGCACAAGAAGCTCCCCTTCCTGGCCATGCTGGACCTGTCGGTCTTCGGCGTGCTCATCGGCCAGATCATCGGCCGCTGGGGCAACTTCATCAACCGGGAGGCCTTCGGCGGCCAGACGGAGATCTTCTGCCGCATGGGGCTCACCGACCCCTCCGGCCACACCATCTACGTCCACCCCACCTTCCTGTACGAGAGCCTGTGGAACCTGGCGCTGCTCATCGGGCTGATCCTCTGGCTCAAAAAGGGCCGGAGGAAATACGACGGGCAGATGGCCCTGCTCTATCTCTTCTGGTACGGTCTGGGCCGGGCCTGGATCGAGGGCCTGCGCACCGACAGCCTGTACATCGGCCACACCGGCATCCGGGTGTCCCAGGCGCTGAGCCTGGCGCTGGTGCTCTTCTCCCTGGTCGTGCTGCTGCTGCAGCGGCGGCGGGAGCACCCGGCGGAAAAGCTGTTCGTCAACCGCGCCGCCGCAGCGGAAGCGAAACAGGACAGCCCCGCGGAGATCGCGGATGCGAAAAAGGAAAACGCTGCGGAGACCGGGGAAGCGAAAGAGGACAGCCCCGCGGAGATCGCGGAGCCTGAGAGAGAAAACGCCGCAGACGCCGAGGGGCCTGCGGAAATCGACACATAAGGAGGAACTGTCATGGCAGATTATAAGGAGATCCTGGGCTCGCTGGTCAACAAGGCCAGGGGCGCCATGGAAAACAGCGGCGTGGCGGAGGTGTACCAGAAGGGCGCCGGCCGCGCCAAGTCCTATGCCCGCATCGCCCGGCTCACTCTGGATCTGAACGGCCAGGCGGAGGAGCTGCGCAAGGTCTATACCGAGATCGGCAAGCTCTATTTTGAGCAGGCCAAGGACAAGCCCGAGGGCTTCTTCGCCCCCCTCTTCGCCCAGGCGGGCAGCCTCATGGCCGACATGCAGGCCAAGGAGACGGAGCTTTCCGCCCTCAAGGAGGCGCTGAAGGAGGCCGGCGCAGAAAAGGACATCGAGGTGGAGATCACCGAGGACGTCCAGAGCTTCGACGAGGTGGTCAACGCCACCGAGGCCGAGGGCAAGGGCGAAGGGGAATGAGCCCGAAAAAGCTTCCGAAAAAAGAGGCCGCCCTCCGCTGGGGCGCGCTGCTGGCGGTGCTGCTGCTGATCCTCTCGGTGTCGCTGCTCTTTGCCGCGCGCAAGAACGGCATGTTCATCGACGAGATCTACACCTACGGCCTGTCCAACAGCGCCCGGGGCGCCTATCTGGAGGACGTGGCCGGCGGCAGCCTGCAGGACGCGGTGCTGACCCGGCAGGACCTGCTGGACTATGTGGTGGTGAACGAGGGGGAGACCCTGGATTTCGCCTCGGTCTACCGCAACCAGGTGCAGGACGTGCACCCGCCCCTCTACTACTGGCTGTTCCACACCGTGGCCTCCCTGACGCCCGAGGTGTTCAGCAAGTGGACGGGCCTCGGGCTGGATCTGCTCCTCTTCCTGCTGACCCTGCTGGCCTTGTGGCGGCTGTGCCTGGCCCTCTTTGACAGTCCCTTCGCCGCCCTTCTGGCGGTGCTGCTCTACGGCCTCAGCGCCCTGGGTCTCGCGGCCATGCTGCTGATCCGCATGTACATGCTCATGAGCCTCTTCACCGTGCTGCTGGCGCTGTGGATCACAAGGCTCATGCAGCGGGAGCGGTGGCAGTATTATGTGCTCATCGGCCTCACGGTGTTCCTGGGCCTGCTGACCCAGTATTACTTCGTGTTCTACGCCTTCTTCGTCTGCGCGGCCTATGTGTTCTGGGCGGCGGCGAAGAAGCGCTGGAGGTCTCTCGGCCTCTTCGCCCTCAGCGCCTTCGCGGGGGAGGGTCTGCTGCTGCTGGTCTTCCCGGCCTGCATCGCCCATCTGACGGCGGACAAGCTGGTCTCCGGCGGCAACGCCCTGGAGCAGCTCTCCCTCCTGTCCCAGTACAAGACCCGGCTGCTGCTCTTCTTCCACGAGCTGGTCCACGGCATGAAGGCCGCGGTGCTGGCCGCCCTGGGGCTGCTGGCCCTGCTGCTGGTCTTCTGCAAAAAGCTGCGGGCCTCCGCAAAGGAAAAGAAGCTGCCCTGGAGCGCGCTGGTGATCCTGCTGCCGGCTTTTGCGGCCCTGGTGGTGGTGGCCCTGGTCTCCCCGGTGACGGAGCAGCGCTATATCTACAACCTGGCGCCCCTCTTCGCCGCCTGCGTGGGCTTTCCGGCCGCCCTGCTGGAGCGGAGCCTGCGCCCCTTCCCCCGGGAGCGGCTGTGGAAGGCCGGGGCCCTGCTGGCGGCGGCGGGCCTCTCCCTCTGGTTCGTCCGGGCCGAGCCGCCCCGCTATCTCTACCCCGTGGACCCCTGCTATGTGGACAGCTATGCCGAGTATGACGCCAGGGCTGCGGCCCACGGCTCGGACCCCTGTCTCTATCTCACCGGCTACTTCGCGCCGCTGACCCAGGATCTGGGCGAGCTGCTGTACTTCCCGGACGTCTTTGTCACCGAGGATCCGGACTCTCCCGCCCTGGACGCCTATCTGGAGGCCCGCGGCGGGGACGAGTGCGTGGTCTACATCGACGTGAGCGAGGCCTGGTCCAGCGGCTTCGACCCGGAGGAGATGCTGCCCGCGCTGATCGCCACCACCGATTATACCGACTGGGAGCCGCTGTACGAAAACGGCCTCTCCGTTGCCTATCTCTTGAGAAAGTGAGTGCTTTTCCATGCTCTCTGTGATTTTGCCCTCGTATAATGAGGAAAAAATGATCCCCATCGCCGCCGAAACCGTCACCGGCATCCTGGACGAGGCCGGGATCGACCACGAGCTGCTCTTCGTGGACGACGGCTCCCGGGACAAAACCTGGGATCAGATCGAGAAGGCCGCCGAAACCAATCCCCACGTGGTGGGCCTGCACTTCAGCCGGAATTTCGGCAAGGAGGCCGCCATGTTCGCCGGGCTGGAGCAGGCCCGGGGGGACTGCTGCGTGGTCATCGACTGTGACCTGCAGCACCCGCCGGAGAAGATCGTGGAGATGTACCGGCTCTGGGAGGATGGCTTTGAGGTCGTGGAGGGCATCAAGGTGGACCGGGGCACGGAGAGCGGCATGCACCGCCTGGCCGCCAAGGGCTTTTACGGGCTCATCAGCAAGGCCACCGGCCTCAACATGGCCGACTCCTCGGACTTCAAGCTCCTGGACCGCAAGGTGGTGGACGCGCTGAACCAGATGCCGGAGCGCAACGTCTTCTTCCGGGCGCTGAGCTTCTGGGTGGGTTTCAAGCGCACCACCGTGCGCTACCGGGTGCGCCAGCGCACCGCGGGGGAGAGCAAGTGGTCCACCCGCTCCCTCATCAAGTACGCCGTCACCAACATCGGCTCCTTCTCCTCCGCCCCGCTGCACATCATCACCGTTCTGGGCATCCTGATGCTGATCACTTCTCTGGTCTTCGGCGTGGTGGCCCTGGTGCAGAAGATTGCCGGCACCGCCATCGGCGGCTTTACCACGGTGATCCTGCTGCTGCTCTTCACCGGCAGCCTCATCATGATCTCCCTGGGCATCATCGGCTACTACATCGCCCGCATCTACGAGGAGCTGAAGGGCCGGCCCCGCTACATCATCTCCCGCACCTGCGGCCGGGAGGACGAGGCATGATCGAAAAAATCAAGGCGCTCTGCGTCAAGCACCGGGAGATCCTGGTGTACCTCATCGTGGGCGGCATGACCACCCTGGTGTCCTGGGGCTGCAAGTTCCTCTGGGGCGCGATCTTCTACCCCGGCGTCGCCCATCCCTCGGTGGGCCAGACCACGGTGCTGAACGTGGTGGAGAACCTGTCCGGCATCCTCTTCGCCTACTACCCCAACCGCCGCTGGGTCTTTCAGAGCAAAAATCCCAGGATCCTGGAGGAGTTCGGGGGCTTCTTCGTCTCCCGCCTGGGCACCTGGGGGCTGAGCTTGGTGCTGAACCTGCTGCTGACCAACGGGCTGAACGTGGAATACCACATCGCCACGGTCCTGGTGGCCGTGGTGGTGATCATCGGCAACTATGTCATCTCCAAGTTCCTGATCTTCCGCAAGAAAAAGGACGGCGAGGAAAGCCCCGCCGAAACCGAGGAATAACAAAAAGCGCCTCCGAAGTGTCTCCTTCGAGGCGCTTTTTCCGGTTCTCACTCAACTGCGGCGCGAGTCGGCTCCCGAGGGAGTCGCTGGTTTTTCCCGTTTTGGGGTGCTATGCTGAGGCCACAACAAACAAAACAGGAGGACGACAACATGGAAATGGGAAAAGAGATCCGCCGCCTTCGGAATGACCGCGGCATCACCCAGGAGGCCCTGGCCGCGGCCCTGAACGTGACCGCCCAGACCGTCAGCAAATGGGAGTGCGGCAACAGCATCCCCGACGTGCAGCTGCTGCCGGAGATCGCCGTGTTCTTCGGCGTCAGCATCGACCAGCTCTTCGCCATGAGCCCGGAGCAGCAGATGGAGCGCATCGAGAACCGCATCTACGACCGGGGGCTCTTCCCCGAGGCCGAGCAGCGGCAGCTGGAGCAGCAGCTCCGGGCCTTTGCCGAAAATCCGGCCCACCAGGGGCAGGCCGAGCTGCTGCTGACCAAACTCTACAACAACCAGGCCGAGCAGTACCGCCTGCTTGCCGTGGAGCACGGGAAGATCGCCGTGGAGAAGACCGGCGGCGACCGGGACGCCGTCAGCGAGCTCTGCAACGCCTGGGGCAGCTACATCCCCGATTGGAACATCCGCAACCACCACGCGCTGATCGCCTGGCTCGGCGATTACTGCCACCGCAACCCGGAAAACCGCGCGGCTCTCATGTGGCTGCTGGATAACCTGATTGACGACCGGCGTATCGCTGAGGCCCGGGAATGGCTGGAGAAGTTCAGCGCGCTCGACCACAGCTTCCGCAGCCCCATGTACCGCTTTCTCATCGCCCAGGCGGCGGGAGAGCAGGCCGAGGCGGAAAAGCAGCTGCAGGCGCTGGAGGGCATGGCGGAGACAGAGTGGTGCTGCGCCTCCACCCTGGGCGACATCTACACCCAGCGCCAGGAATACGACCGGGCCATCGACTGGTACCGCAAGGGCCAGGAGCTGCAGCCCGCCCCCAAGTTCACCGACAGCGCCATGTGCATCGCTCACATCTGCGAGATCCGGGGCGACAAGGCCGGCGCCATCGCCGCCTACCGGGAGCAGCTGCGCCTGATGCGGGAGGACTGGGGCATCGTCAGCGGCGAGGAGCGGGACGCCGTGGAGCGCGCCATCCAAAAGCTGCAGTGATCCGAAAAGAAAAAAACACAAAGCCGGCGCGGCCGAAAGGGCCGCGCCGGCGATCTTTTTGCGGAAACGCGCGCTATTTCATCTTTTTTCCGAAGCGGAAGGCGAAAATGATGGTCACGATGGACAGGGCCACCGCCGTTCCCACCAGGGTCGCCTCATAGGGGAAGGGCAGCGCGCCGCGCAGCAGGAACACCGCCAGCAGCGCCAGCAGGTCCACCCCCATGCGCAGGACATTGGCTCCCAGCACCAGGCTGCTGTTGTTTTTTTCAACGGCCTTTTTCATGATCATGGCATTGGCCAGACCGCAGAGCGCGCCCCAGACAAGACCCGCCAGCACGCCGATCGCAATCATCATTTTCCGTTCCTCCGTCCCTCGTTTTTTTGATTTTAACACAAATCTCCGCCCGCGGGAAGAGCCTGCGGCGATTTTTCCAGCTTTTTCATGGAGAAAAACGGGGTCTGCGGGGCATACTGAAAGCGAGGTGATGAAACATGAGTCCCAAAGAACTGCTCTATATCGAAGACGCGCTGGGCCACGCCCAATATCTGTGCACCCAGTGCCGCGACGCCGCCCGGCAGCTGACAGACCCGGCTCTGCGCAGTCAGGCCGAGCAGCTGGCCAGCAGCAACCAGGCCCTGTTCAACCGCTTTTACAATCTGGTGTGAAGGAGAAGAAGATGAACGACAAGGAGATCATGGAGGGCATCCTGCTCACCACCAAGGGCGTCTGCGACCTGTTTCTGCACGGCTCCGTGGAATCCGCCACGCCCAAGGTGCATGACGCCTTCAGTACCGCGCTGAACGACGCCATTTGCATGCAGAACGGCATTTACTCCGCCATGCAGAGCCGGGGCTGGTACCCGACCCAGCAGGCCGAGCCCCAGAAGATCCAGCAGGTCCGGCAGCAGTACGCCGCCCAGAACTGAGCGCACCCCCCGTCAGGGGGGTGTTATTTTATTGCTTTTTCCTGGTTCCGCGCAGGCGGCAGCCCAGCTCGAACAGCGGCGGGCAGACGCGCAGCAGGAGGATCTGCATACGGCGCCTCCGACGGATCCCCCCGGGGATCCGCTTCATCTCCCGCAGGGCCTTCCGGCACTCCAGGGAGAAGGGGTCCGCCGGGTCCTTCGCTCTGCGCTTGGCATAGGTCAGGCAGGCCTCGGCCCAGTGCGTTTCCAGGGCGGGGCTGCCGCAGCCCAGCTCCTTCAGCCCGTGGTAGCGCCCGCCGTACATCACAGAATAGTCCTCCATCGCCTTGTCCGTGCGCAGGGAGACGGCGCTGCCTTTCCGCTTTCTGTAATAATACAGCACCTGGGGCAGAGAGACGATCCGCTCCGCCCGCAGGACAGAGAGGTAGGTGACGGCCACATCCTCGTACATTCTGCCCTCCGGGAAGCGGAGACCGTGGAACAGGCTCTTTTTCCAAAGCTTGTTCCAGACGTAAGAGAAGGAGGGACCGGTAAGCAGCAGCCGCAGGGCGGTCTCCCGGTCGATCGGCCCCTGGGGCAGGCTGCCCTTGAGAGGCAGAGGCTCTCCCTCCTCCGTCACGTGCCGGAAACCGAACAGCACCAGATCCGCATCCTGCGCCCGGGCGCAGCGCCAAGGGGCTTCGCAAAAGTCCGGCGCCACCCAGTCGTCCGAATCCACGAACAGCAGATACTCGCCCCGGGCCTCCTCCAGATGCCGGTTCCGCACGGCGGAAAGACCCCGGTTCTCCTGGCGGAGCAGACGAAAGCGCCCGTCCCGGGCCACATAGTCGGCGCAGATGGCGGCGCTGTCGTCGGTGGAGCCGTCGTCGATCAGCAGGATCTCGATGTCCCGCAGGCTTTGGGCGGCAAGACTGTCCAGACACCGGGGCAAAAAGCGCGCCACATTGTAAACCGGCACCAGCACGCTGATTTTGATATTCTCATCCGGCATGTTTTTCTCCGTCCTTTCTCTGCTGCGACAAGGTCCCGGACCTCATCTCCGCGTCTTCCTCGGATGCCGCGGGCCGGCGGCGCGTCCGCACGCCTCCAATCTTATCCAGTATACCATAATGGATGAAACAACAAAAGATGTATTCCGCGATTTTTCCACCTTTTTCGGGCGCAAGCGGCGCGGCGGCCGCCCCTCTTTCGGGCGGGACGGAGCATCTGCGCTCTTGACATCCTTTCGCAAGTAAAATACAATATGCGTATGCAAAGGACTGCGGCGCACGGCGCCGCGCGGGGGAGGGGAGAGACCGTGAGACCCATCAGCGAGCGAAGCCAGCCGGAGGGGCTGATGCCTTCCCGGGGCGCCTTCCGCCTTTCTCCCGCCCATGTCATCCCCCTCAGCTTCCTGCTGGCCATCGCCGTGGGCACGCTGCTGCTCCTGCTCCCCGCCGCCACGGCGGAGGGGGCGGAGACGGACTTTCTCACCGCGCTCTTCACCTCCACCACCTCCGTCTGTGTGACGGGCCTGGTGGTGGTGGACACCTACGCCCACTGGAGCCTCTTCGGGCAGATCGTCATCCTGATCCTGATCCAGCTGGGCGGCCTGGGGATCGTCACCGCCGTCTCCATGGTGATGCTCTTTCTGCGCCGGCGCTTCTCCCTGCGGAGCAGGACCCTGCTGCTGGACGCGCTGAATCTGGACAGCCGCCTGGGCCTGATGTCCTTCCTGGCCAGGATCTTCAAATGGACCCTGCTGGTGGAGGGGCTGGGCGCGCTGCTGTATTGCTTTGCCTTCGTGCCCCGCTTCGGCGTGGGGAAGGGGATCTGGGTCTCCCTGTTCACCTCCATTTCCGCCTTTTGCAACGCCGGGATCGACATCATCGGGCCGGACAGCCTGCACGGCTACGCCGGCTCTCCGCTGGTGCTGGGCGTCACCATGGCGCTGATCGTCCTGGGCGGCCTGGGCTACATCGTCTGGTTTGACGTGGGCCGCTGCCTGCGGGACGGGATCCGCTTCCGCTACTCGCCCCGGCAGGCCGTCCGGCGTCTGGGGGAGCACAGCCGCCTGGTGCTGCGGCTGACCCTGGGGCTGATCCTCCTGGGAGCCCTGCTGATTTTCCTGGCGGAGTACCGGAATCCGGACACCCTGGGCGCCATGAGCCCCGGCGATCAGGTGCTGAACAGCCTGTTCCAGTCCGTGACCTTCCGAACGGCGGGCTTTTATGCCGTGCCCCAGGAGAAGCTGGGCGCGTTTTCCTGCCTGGTGGGCTATTTGTGGATGTTTATCGGCGGCTCGCCCATCGGGACGGCGGGCGGCGTCAAGACCGTCACCATGTTCCTGGTCTTCGCCAACGCCCTCTCCTACGCCCGCGCCCGGAAGGACACCACCCTCTTCCGCCGGAAGATCTCCGACGAGCTGATGCAGAAGGCCGCGGCCATCGTGATGATCAGCTTCTTCACGCTGTTCGTCTCCGCGCTGCTGCTGCTGGCCTTTGAGCCGGTCTCCATGATGGACGGGCTGTTTGAGGCGATCAGCGCCGTCGCCACCGTGGGCCTCTCCCGGGGGCTGACGGCCTCCCTCGGCACGGCGGGGCGTATCGTCATTATCGCGACCATGTACCTGGGGCGCATCGGCCCCATTTCCATGGCGCTGTTCCTGGCGCGGCCAAAGCCGGGGAGAAACAGCGTGACATACGGTGAAGGCAAGTTTTATGTGGGATAGGAAGGATAGGATATGAGCAGATCGATCGCAGTACTGGGACTGGGCAAATTCGGCAGCAGTCTCGCGGAAAGCCTGTATTCCCTGGGCATGGATCTGATGGTCGTGGACCGGGACCCGGAGCGGATCCGGGAGTTTTCCTCCAAGTCCACGGTGGCCGTCTGTGCCAATCTGGAAAACGAGGAAGAGATCCAGGCCCTGGATCTGAAGCATATGGACATGGTCGTGGTCTGCATGGGCACCTCTCTGGCGCCCAGCGTCATGTGCGTGCTGGAGGCGAAGAACCAGGGCGTGCCCTTCGTCATGGCCAAGGCCCTCTCCACCCAGATGGGCACGATCCTGAAAAAGGTCGGCGCGGACCAGGTGATCAACCCGGAGGCGGAGAGCGGCATGCGCACGGCCCGGGCCCTGGCCTCGCCCACGATCCTGGACTTGTTCGACGTGGGGGAGAACCTCTGCATGATCGAGATGGTCCCGGACGAGAAGTGGATCGGGAAGACCCTGCTGGAGCTGGACCTGCGGCAGAAGCGGGGCATCAACGTCATCGCCATGAAGGAGCCGGGACAGAGCTGGAGCTATCTGGATGCCCACTCTCCCATCCGGAAGAAGGCCACCCTGCTGGTGGTCCTGGAAAAGAAGCACCTGAGTCAGTTTTGAGCGCGAAAAAAGACCCGTACCGGGCGGAACCAAGGGATTCCTTGCCCGGTACGGGTCTTTTTGTGCGATTTTGACTGCTTTGCCCGGGGCAGCGCCGCCTCATACGGATTTCTATTGGATATCAGTATCCGTTTCCCACCGTGACCAGGCCCCGGATCTCATCCAGGTGCTTTTCGCCGATGCCGGGCACCTGCAGCAGCTCCTCCACGCTCCGGAAGGGGCCGTGCTCCTCCCGATAGTCCACAATGGCCCGGGACAGGGTCTCCCCGATCCCGGGGAGCTTCTGCAGCTCCTCCGACGTGGCGCTGTTCAGATCCAGCTTTTCCTCCGGCAGCAGCTCCAGCGCCGTCTGCGCCGGGTCGTTTCCGCCCTGCAGCGTCCGCTCCGGGGCGACAGAGGCCTCCGGCGCCAGCTCTTCCCGCAGCGCGCCGTTGCCGAAGAGCAGCAGCGCCGCCGAAAACAGCAGGCACAGCCCCGCCATCCAGCCCAAAGCCGCCCGGCCGGAAAGGCGCTTGCGCCCGCTCATCGCTTCCAGGTGCGGGGGCTGAGCAGCACCAGGATGGGGTAGATCTCCAGTCTGCCCATCAGCATGGCCAGGCTCAGCAGGAGCTTGGTCCCGTCGGAGAAGAAGGCGAAGCTGCCCGCGGGGCCGATGGCCCGGGTCATGCCGGGGCCGATGTTCGAAAGACAGCTCAGCGCCGCGGTGAAGCTGGTGGCGATATCCACCCCGTCCAGGCTCACCAGGAAGGAGAAGAGCAGCAGCAGGGCCATGTAGATCGCGAAGAAGGTGGTGGCGGCCTTGACGGTGCTGCGCTCCACCCGCTTGCCGTCCATCTCCACGCGCAGCACGCTGCGCGGCCGGATCATCTGCCGCAGCTCCGCCCGCCCGCTCTTGCAGAGGATGATCAGGCGGGAGACCTTGATGCCGCCGCCGGTGCTGCCCGCGCAGGCGCCGCAGAGCATCAGCAGCATGAGGATCCACTTGCCGTACTCCGGCCAGGTCTCTGTGAAGTCCACGGTGCCGAAGCCGGTGGTGCTCATCAGGGTGCCCACGTTGAAGAAGGCCTGGTGCAGCGTCTCGCCCAGGCTGCCGTAGATCTTGTAGATCCCGAGACTCAGCAGCAGGACGCTGCCGAAGATGATGCCCAGATACCAGTGCAGCTCCTCGCTTTTCAGCGCCTCCTTCCAGTGCCCGATGAAGATCAGGAAATAGAGGTTGAAGTTCACGCCGAAGAGGAACATGAACACGGTGACCACCGATTCGATATAGGCGCTGCCGAAGCCGCCGATGCTTTCGGGATGGGTGGAGAAGCCGCCGGTGCCGGCGGTGGAGCAGGCGTGCAGCAGCGCGTCATAGAAGCTCATGCCGCCGCAGACCAGCAGCAGAGTCTCCGCCAGGGTCAGGCCGATGTAGATCAGATAGAGCACCCGGGCGGTCTTCCTGGCCCGGGGCACCAGCTTGCCCACCACGGGGCCGGGCACCTCCGCCCGCATGATGTGCATGGAGTGCTCCCCGCTCATGGGCAGCACCGCCATCAAAAACACCAGCACGCCCATGCCGCCGATCCAGTGGTTGAACAGGCGCCAGAACATGTCGCCCCGGTGATGGGCGGTCATGCCGGCGATGTCCGTCACCACGGTGGCGCCGGTGGTGGTCAGGCCGGAGGCGGTCTCGAACACGGCGTCCACATAGCGGGGGATGCTGCCGGAGAACACGAAGGGCAGCGCGCCCAGCAGGGAGATGGCGATCCAGCCGATGCCCACGATCACAAAGCCGTCCCGTGCCACCAGGGAGTTGGAGGCGGGCTTGGGGATCAGCAGCAGGCCGCCCAGACCGGCCGTCACGCCCATGGCGGCGAGAAAGTTCAGGCCGCGCTCCCCGTAGAAGAGGCCTGCGATCAGCGGCAGCAGCATCAGCGCCGCGTAGATCAGCAAAATGTAGCCCAGGACGCGGGCGATCATACGGTAGTTCATCGGCTTTCCTCAACAATAGAATCCAGATTCTGCAGCCGGCCCGCCGCCGTGACGATCACCGCGTGGTCGCCGGGCAGGATGCGGCTGCTGCCGTCGGGGATGATGCTCTTGCTGCCCCGGATGATGGCGGTGATCAGGATGTTGGGTTTCAGCTTCAGATCCTTCAGGGGGATGTTCACGCAGGCGGAACGGGGACTGACCTTGAACTCCAGAGCCTCCACCTTTCCGTCCGCCAGACGGTAGAGCGTCTCCATGCTGCCGCCCATGGAATTGCTCATGGCGCGGACATAGCGGGTCAGCTGCTGGGCGACGATCTCCTTGGGGGAGACGATGGTGGTGAGCCCCACATTGTCCAGGATCTCGTCCAGGTAATCCCGGTTCACCTTCACCACCACGCTGCCCACGCCGCAGCTCTTGGCGTACAGGGAGGTGATGATGTTGTCCTCGTCGTCGCCGGTGAGGGCCACGAAGGCGTCCGCCGCGGAGAGGCCGTCCTCCTGCAGCACGTCGCTGCGGGTGGCGTCGCCGCAGATGATATTGGCCTGGGGGATCAGGTCGCAGAGCAGCTCGCAGCGCTCCCGGTCCCGCTCCACCACGGTGACCTCCATGCCGCTCTCCTGCAGCATCCGGGTCAGATAGACCGCGCTGCGCCCGCCGCCCATGATCATCACCCGGCGCACCGGGCGCTTGAACTGGCCGATGGCGGTGAAAAAGCGGCGCAGCTCCCGGGATTCTCCCGTGATGCTCAGCCGGTCCCCCGCCTGCAGGACGAAATTGCCGTTGGGGATCATGGCCTCTCTGCCGCGTTCTACCACGCCCACCAGGATCTTGGCGCCGAAGCGCTGCACCAGCTCCTTGAGCGCCACGCCCTCCAGCTTGCCGCCCGCGGGGATCTTGTGCTCCACGATCTCAAGGCTCCCCTTGGAGAAGGAGTCCACCCGCACGGCGCCGGGGAAGCGCAGGGCGCGGGAAATTTCCTTGGCGCACTCATACTCCGGGTTCACCAGCACGGAGAGACCCAGAGTCTCCCGCAAAAACTCCGTCTGATGCAGATATTCCGGGTCCCGGACCCGGGCGATCACGTGGGCGGTGCCCAGCTTCCGGGCGGAGATGCCGCAGATCATGTTGACCTCATCCTGCTCGGTGGCGGCCAGCAGCAGATCCGCCTTTTCCGCCCCCGCCTCCCGCAGGGTCCCGGAATTGGTGGCGCTGCCCTCCACGCAGATCACGTCCAGAGAGTTGGACAGGATTTGAATGGTATCCGGGTCGCGGTCGATGATGGTGATATCGTGACCCTCTTCCGCCAGAAGGGCGGCCACGGTGTGGCCCACCTTTCCCGCGCCGGCGATGATGATTTTCATGGCGACCTCCTTGTCTGCGAAGGCATGGATTGTAAGACATTTTATTATACCATGTCTTTTCCCGCTTGTACAGCGCGGAAAATACAGTTTTTGGGGCCGGGAGAGAAAGACAGGTTTTGGTGCGGCGGGAGAAAGAAGAGTATTGGCGCTGCGGAAAAAGAGCTTTTGCGGTTGCGGGAATAGTTGGTTTTGGGATTCTGCGTTTTCCCGGCCTTGCCTCCCCCTCTGGGGGAGGTGGCACGGCAAGCGCAGCGCAGCCGTGACGGAAGGGGTCATAACACGGGCCGCCGCAGGAGCCCATGAACGGCCCCTACGGCGCAGACCGCCGTTTCCCCGTAGGGGCGACCTTTGGTCGCCGCCTGAGGCCCCCTTGCCTAAAGGGGCTGTCGCCCGAGCAGAGCGAGGGTGACTGGGGGATACGTCTTCCTTTTTCGCGCCGGGATCCCCCCGACCTCGCTTCGCTCGGCCACCCCCCTCTAGGCGAGGGGGGCATTGCGCCTCCCGCCCTCTCTCGCTCTTCACTCTTCGCGGGTTGTCGAGGCCGCGACCCCTACAGCTTCGCTCTACACGCTTCTTTTCCTTCCCTCTTCTGCCGCCCTTGCAGATCGGCGCGAAATGGCGTATAATAAATCAGTTATTGAACGCAAGAAGGGAGGGCCGCCCATGTTTCAGGGCTTTTCCAAGGAGACGGGCGAATTTCTGTGGGAGCTGAGCTTCCACAACGAGCGCCCCTGGTTTCTGGAGCACAAGGAGCAATTCGAGCGGGTGCTGAACACGCCCTTCAAGGAGTTGGCGCGGGACACCGCCGCGCTGCTGCAGGCCCGCTTTCCGGATATGGCGGTGCAGTGCCACATCTCCCGCATTTACCGGGACGCCCGGCGGCTCTTCGGCCGGGGGCCCTACAAGGATCATATGTGGTTCACCCTCTGGGACGACGCGGGGGGCAAGGACGGCCCCGCCTTCTGGTTTGAGATCGGAGCCGCTACCTATGTCTACGGCATGGGCTTTTTCGAGGCCGCCCCGGCGGAGATGGAGCTCTACCGCCGCAGCATCGACGCCAATCCCGCCCGCTTTGCGCGCCTGGCCGGGGATCTCGCCGCCGCGGGGAACTACCGGGTCATCGGCCCTACCTACGCCCGGCCCAAGGGCAGCTATTACGAGCCCCTGCGCAGCTGGTATGAGCGCAAGTGGGTGGGCGTGCAGGCCACCCGGGACCTGGAGGGGGAGGCCTTTACGCCCGCCCTGCCCGGTCTCCTGGCCGAGGCCTTTGCGGAGCTGACACCCATGTATCGCTTCCTGCTGGAGGTCCACCTGGCCGCCGGGAAGACGGAGGAGGAAGGCCATGGATAAGCTTGTCACCGTCATCGTCCCCGCCTGGAACGCGGAACGCTATCTGGAGGCCTCTCTGCGCAGCGTGCTGGAGCAGAGCCACCGCCGCCTGCGCCTGCTGGTGATCGACGACGGCTCCACCGACAAAACGGCGGAGATCCTGGAGCGGCTGCATCGGGAGGATCCCCGTCTGGACTATCGCAGCGTGCCCAACGGCGGCCCCGCCGCCGCCCGGAACCGGGCCCTGGCCCTGCTGCCGGAGGGGACGGACTATGTGATGTTCCTGGACGCGGACGATCTGCTGCTGCCGGACGCCCTGGACTACGCCCTGCGCGGGGCGGAGGGGGCGGAGCTGGTGCTCTTCGGCTTCTCCATCCAGCGGCCGGACGGCAGCCTGCGGGACTACTGCGAGCCGGAGGCTCTGCTGGACCGCACCGCCCTGGGGGAAGCCTTTCCCCGCCTCTACAAGGCAAACCTTCTCAACCAGGTCTGGGCCAAGCTCTACGCCGCGCCGCTGCTGGCGGGGCTGCGCTTCCCGGACTACCGCTGGGGCGAGGACCGGCTCTTCCTCTTTGACGTGCTGGAGCGGGTGCGGAGCGTCAAGATCCTGCCGGAGAGCAAGCACCGCTACGTCATGCACGAGGGCGAAAGTCTCATCACCCGGTATTATGAGAAGAAGTTTGACGTATGCTGTGAGATAGACGGGCGCATCGAGGGCCTCTGCGCAGCCCTGGGCGCCGGCGGTGACGCGGATTTCCGCTACATGTTCGCCAAGAGCGTCTTCTCCTGTCTGACGAACCTCTATTCCCGCTCCTGCAGGCTGACCAAGGCGGAAAAGCGGGCGGCGGCCCGCCGCATCGGAAACGACGAGCGGGTGCAGCGCCGCTGCCGGGACAGCTCCGGCGGCCTGCCCACCGGGCTCCTCTGCGCCGTGCTGCGCAGCCGCCGGGTGAGCCTCACGCTCTTCTGCTTTCGGCTGGTGGCCTGGGCGGGGGAGCGCTTCCCAAGGCTCTTTACGCGGATCAAGCATAAAAAGTGAAAAGAGAACAGTGAAAAGTGAAAAGATATGGTATCACGCCTGCGGCGTGATGGATTATCAATCCGTCGCCGAAGGCGACACCGCAACTCTTCACTCTTCACTTTTCACTCTTCACTTATTCTTCTCTTGCCTTTCATATGCTTTTGCGCTATAATCAGAAACAATTTTCGGAAAGGGGGCTGCGGCCTTGGACAATCGACCCATCGGCGTGTTCGACTCCGGCCTGGGCGGGCTTACCGCGCTGCGGGAGCTGCGCCGGCTGATGCCGGAAGAGAACATCGTCTATTTCGGCGACACCGGCCGTCTGCCCTACGGGGAAAAGAGCCGGGAGCAGCTGCGCTGCATGGCCCGGCAGGATCTGGAGCTGCTCTGCGGGCAGGACGTAAAGGCCATCCTGGTGGCCTGCGGGACCCTGTCCAGCAACACGCCGGACCTGCTGGACGCCTGCGCCGTCCCCTGCTCCGGGGTCCTGCGCCCCAGCATCGAGGCCATGGCCCGGATCCCCGGCACGGGGCCCCTGGGCATCGTGGCCACGGCGGCCACCATCCGCAGCGGCGCCTTTGAGCGGGCCCTGCGCCAGGCCTGCCCGGGGCGGGAGATCATCCCCGTGCCCTGCCCGGAGCTGGTGCCGCTGATCGAGTCCGGTCACGTGGAGGCCGACGATCCCCTGCTCCTGGACGCCGCCCGGCGCTACACCGCCCCGCTGCGGCAGGCCTCCGCGGTGCTGCTGGGCTGCACCCACTATGGGATCGTGGAGGCGGCGCTGCGCCGCTTCCTCCCGGAGGACACGGCGCTGGTCAGCGCGGCCGCCTGCGGGGCCGGGGCGATCCGGCACATCCTGGAGAGCCGCGATCTGCTGGGCGGGAAGGGAGAGGAGCGCTATCTGGTCAGCGGCGACCCCGCCGTGTTTGAAGAGGGGGCGTCCCGGCTGCTGGGCCGCTCCATCGCCGGCCGGGTCTTCCGGACCCCGGTCATGAGGATCACGCTATGATGAAAGACGTTGTCATCTCCATCAACAGCACCTTCACCTTCGAGGAGGGGGAGGAGCAGCGCATGGAATTTACCACAGACGGATATTACTTTTACGAGGACCAGGTGGGCTGTCTCAGCTATGAGGAAAGCGAGGTCACCGGGCTGCCCGGCACCCGCACCAGCCTTTTCGTCATGCCGGATCAGGTGGTGGTGGACCGGGAGGGCACCGTCACCAGCCGGATGGTCTTCAAGGAGGGGCTGAAGAGCGCCTTCCAGTACGCCACGCCCTTCGGCAGCGCCACCATGGGCATCAACACCCGGCGCATCGCCCAGAACATGGGGGAGAGCGGCGGCAGCGTGGAGATCGACTATGTGGTGGATATGGAGCACGTGGTGGCCTCCCGCAACCGCTTCGAGATCAGCGTGCGGGAGATCGGCGCCCAGTGAGCGGAGTTTCCAGTTTCCAGTTTTGAGTTTTGAGAAAAGCGCCCCTTGCCGGGGCGCTTTTGCCGTTTTTTCCGTTTACTAAAAACTAAAAACTAAATTCTAAAAACTTTTTTCAAAAATCTGTTGACAAAACTGTATGGCTGTGTTATTGTACTACTTGCCTAAGACAATAATGCAAAGGGGGCCTGTCCATGGATTGGACCTTTCGCGGGGATCAGCCCATTTATGCCCAGCTGATCTCGCGGATCAAGCAGGGCATCGTCTCCGGCGATCTGCCGCCCGGCAGCCGTCTCCCCTCGGTGCGGGACCTGGCCACGGAGGCCGGGGTCAATCCCAACACCATGCAGCGGGCGCTGCAGGAGCTGGAGCGGGAGGGAATGGTCTATTCCCAGCGCACCGCGGGGCGCTTCGTCACGGAGGACGTTCATTTGATCGAAGGGGCCAAGCGGGCCTTTGCCGCCGAGCACATCCGGGTGTTTCTGGAGGGCATGGGCAAGCTGGGCTACGGCAGAGGGGAGATCCTGGCTCTGCTGCAGGAGGAAAAGGAGGACGCGCATGGCAATTCTGGAATGTAAAAATCTCTCCAAGCACTACGGCAAGGTGGCCGCGCTGGAGGGCGTGGATCTGAGCATCGAGCCCGGCCGGGTGGTAGGCCTGCTGGGGCCCAACGGCAGCGGCAAGACCACCTTCATCAAGCTGGTCAACGGCCTGCTGACCCCCACCGCCGGCGAAGTGTTCATCGAGGGGGCCAAGCCCGGCCCCGCCAGCAAGGCTCTGGTGGCCTATCTGCCCGACCGGGACTTTCTGGCGGACTGGATGACCGTGGAGCAGCAGATCCGCTTTTTCGCGGATTTCTACAAGGACTTTGACCCGGAGAAAGCGCGGGAGATGATGGCGCGGCTGGGCATCGACCCGGCGCAGCGCTTCAAGACCCTGTCCAAGGGCACCCGGGAGAAGGTGCAGCTCATCCTGGTCATGAGCCGGAAGGCCCGGCTCTACCTGCTGGACGAGCCCATCGGCGGCGTGGACCCCGCCACCCGGGACTTCATCCTGGACACCATCATCCGCAACTACAACCCCGAGGCCGCCGTCATCATCTCCACCCACCTGATCTCCGATGTGGAGTCGGTGCTGGACGAGGTGATCTTCCTGAAGGAGGGGCGCGTCCTGCTGCACGAGGCGGCGGACAGCATCCGTGAAACCCAGGGCACAAGCGTGGATCGGTATTTCCGGGAGGTATTCAAATGTTAGGAAAGCTCATCAAATACGAATTTCGCGCCACCGGGCGCGTCATGCTGCCCGCGCTGGGCGTGCTGACGGTGCTGGTGCTGCTGGCGAACCTCTCCGTCCGTCTGCTGGACAGCCGGCTCAGCTCTTTTCTGACCGTTCTGCTGGTCCTGGTGCTGATCGCCACCTTCGTCGCCGTGGTGGCGGCGGAGCTGATGCCCATCATCATCATGATCGTCCGCTTCCATAAGAATCTGCTGGCAAACGAGGGCTATCTGATGCACACCCTGCCGGCCAGCGTCCACTCCCTGGTCTGGGCCAAGCTGATCGTCTCCCTGGTCTGGCTGCTGGCCACCAACCTGGTCATCGTGCTGCTGGGCGGGCTTTCGGTGCTGCACCTGGCGCAGATGAATCTGGCCCAGCTGCTGGCCGGCTTCCCCAGCATGGAGGAGCTGCGCAGGATGCTGGCCTCCGTGGGGCTCAACATGGCCGATTTCTACCTGGTTCTGACCGAGCTTGCGCTGATCATCATCCTCAGCGGACTGGTGAGCTGCCTGCACTTCTACGCGGCCATGGCCCTGGGCCACACCTTCACCCGCCGGAAGGGCCTGATGAGCGTGCTGTGCTTCGTGGGCATCAGCTTTGCCTTCAGCCTCATCACCAATCTGCTGGGCATCCAGGAGGTGGAGTATCTGAACACCGTCACCGTGGTGAGCATCCGCGGCGGTCTGAACGTGCTGCACGGCACCATGGGCAAGAGCTTCTTCTATCTGCTGGCCCAGGGCGCGCTGCTGTACGCCGCGACGGTCTTCGGCCTGCAGAAAAAGCTGAATCTGGCATGAGCAGGAAGCTGATCGCCTTTGATCTGGACGGGACGCTGCTGGACGATGAAAAGCGCGTCCCGCCCGAGAACCTCCGGGCCCTGGAGGCCGCGGCGGAGCGGGGCTGGGTCCCGGTGCCCGCCACGGGCCGCATCGTCCGGGGCATCCCGGAGCCGGTGAAGCGGCTGCCCGGCGTGCGCTACTTCATCGTCTCCAACGGCGCCGGGGTCTACGACGCCGCGGAGGACCGGCTGCTCTACCGGGGCGACGTGCCGGTGGAGCTGGCCCTGCGCTGCTACGCGTACATGGACACGCTGCCCGTGATCTACGACTGTTACCAGAACGAGAGCGGCTGGATGACCCGCAGCATGTACGAAAACTGCGAGCCCTATTTTCCCACGGAGCCCCATATGCTGGAGATCGTCAAGCGCCTGCGGGTGCCCGTGGACGATCTGAAGGAGACCCTGCGGCAGCGGGGGGAGCCTCTGCAGAAGCTGCAGATGTTCTTCAAGCCCCAGGATCTGCCCGAGCGGGAGCGGCAGCTCAAACGCATCCCGGAGCTCTTCCCGGAGCTGGTGGCCACCACCTCGGTGTCCAACAACATCGAGATCAACAGCGTGAACGCCGGCAAGGACAAGGCCATGCTGGCCCTGGCGGAGCTGCTGGGCATCCCCCGGGAGGACACCGTGGCCTTCGGCGACGGCACCAACGACCGGGCCATGCTGCAGGCCGCGGGCTGGGGCGTGGCCATGCAAAACGCCGACCCCGCGGTGAAGGCCGCGGCCGACGAGATCACGGATACGAACAACGCCGCCGGCATCGCCAAAACGCTCTGGCGCCTGCTGGCATAAATAATTTTTTCAAATCCGCTGAAACCTTTTGTGCGCCTCATCCGTTATTCTGACAGAAAGCATGAAAGGAGTCTGCCATGAATGCTGCAGAAAAAAAGTCCCGCCTGCCGGCCTGGGGCGTCAAGCTGCTGATCTGGTGCGGGCCGAGCCTGGTTCTGCTCCTGGCGGCTGTGCTGCTCTTCGGGCTTGTGCTGACGAAAGAGAACCGGATCACCTTTTGCCTGATCCTCCTGGTCGGGCTCATTGTGTCCCTGCTGATCTTTCTGTTTCGCTCCCGGCGCTCGTCGATTGCAAAAGCCTGGGCCATCATTCTCTTGGTGCTCGTGCTGTTGGTTCTGGGGTTTTTCAGCCTGGTTCTTCCCACAGTGCTCCACCGCTCCACCCGGATCTACGCGCAGGAGCGTTTTGAAAGCCTTTGCTCCGAAGTCTTTCCGGACAAGCTCTCCCTCCCGCTGGAGCTCGGGAATCCCAAATCCCTCGTATGCCACAGCTATGCGTGGTCGGGCGGGATCTTCCAAAGCCGTTCCCGCACCTTGCTCTGCCGCTATGAGGAGGCGGACTATTGGGAGGAAAAGGCCGCGCTGGAGAGGCGATATGTCTTCCGGACGGAGCCTTTGTCGACCGGAAAGACGGAGCCATCCTGGGCTGAGCCCAGCGCCGTTATCGGGGACGATGTTTTCCGCGTTGTTCTGCCTTCGGACGATGCAGATGAGAGTTCCTATCCCTATGGTTGCTACTATAAATGCTGTTTTATCGTTGTCACCAACGACGTCGAGCATGAGATCGGATACATTATTTTTGAGGACCGTGATCTGGACGTGGCGCAGGATCTGCCCTGGCTTTTGAACAACTACTGCGGCTGGGATCACATCCGCTGAACGGTGTTTGTTCCTCGCGAATTTCCGTGCTTCCCCCACATAGAATGATCCCCGGAGCGGATTCGCTCCGGGGATCGTTTTCTCAAAACTCAAAACTGAAAACTGAAAACTAACATCACCGGTCCAGCCAGCGGCAGGCGGCCAGGGCCGCCACGGCGCCGTCGGCGGCGGCGGTGGTGAGCTGGCGGACGGCCTTCTTCCGGCAGTCCCCCGCCACGAAAAGACCCTCGGTGGGGGTCAGGCAGTCCTCCCCCGCGTCGGCATAGCCGGCCCTGTCCAGGGCGAGCCAGGGGGCGAAGGCGTCCAGATCGGGCCGATGGCCGATGGCCACGAAAAGCCCCTCCACGCCGATCACCCGCGTCCGGCCCTCCTGCTCCACGACGACGCCGCTGAGCTCCTCCTCGCCCAGGAGCGCCGTGACGGAGGCGTTCAGCACGAATTCCACGTTCTCCCGCGCCCGCAGCGCGTCCACCAGCTTCTGCTCGCCCCGGAAGGAATCCCGGCGGTGGATCAGGTAGACCTTGCTGCAGCTCTCGCTGAGCAGCAGGGCGTCCTGCAGGGCGCTGTTGCCGCCGCCGTTCACGGCCACGGCCTTGCCCTTGTAGAAGGCACCGTCGCAGACCGCGCAGTAGCCCACGCCGCTGCCCACCAGCTCCTCCTCCCGGGGAATGCCCAGCATCCGGGGATGGGCCCCCGTGGCCAGAATCACGGCCCGGCCCTCAAAGGCCGCGCCGGAGTCGCAGCGGACAGTCCAGGTCTCGCCGTTTCGCGCCAGACCGGCGACCTCCTCCAGCTCCACCTCGGCCCCCTGCTCCATGGCCTGCTCCAGCAGCTTGTCCCCCAGCTCGTTGCCGCTGATGGACACGAAGCCCGGGAAGTTCTCCACCCGGGGGGACCAGGTGATCTGCCCGCCGAAGGCGGCTTTTTCCAGCACCAGAACGGTTTTTCCCGCCCGGCAGGCGTAGGTGGCGGCGGTGAGGCCCGCCGGGCCCCCGCCGATGATGAGAATATCGTACATTTCAATCATCCTTTCCTTATAGGCTCCCCCTCCGGGGGAGCTGGCACGGCGCGTCTCACGCAAGCGCCGTGACTGAGGGGGTGTCAGTCCCGCGGGAATCTATATAGGCTCCCCCTCCGGGGGAGCTGGCACGGCGCGTCTCACGCAAGCGCCGTGACTGAGGGGGTGTCAGTCCCGCGGGAATCTATATAGGCTCCCCCTCCGGGGGAATTGCGGCTTCGCGCCGCCGGGGGCGGAAGAAGCGAAGCCGCAATTTCCGCAGCGGAAGATTCCCCCGGCGGGGGAAATGTCCGCGAAGCGGACAAAAGGGGGGAGGACGAAAAAATGGAGCAGGCGAATGCGCGAACATTTTTTCGGGCACCGCAAGGCGGAGGCCAGACTGCGGGGGTGCGGGTCTGCCGTGCCCCTTTTCTTCCAGTATAGCAGTTCAGGCCCGGAAAGGCAAGCCTTTGCGCCGCCTCCACAGCGCCCAGGCGGCGGTTGCGGCCAGGGAAAGGACGGACAGCGCCAGTCCGAGCTTCAGCCCCGGCGGCGTGTAGCGCAGGGTGACGCTGTGTTCCCCGGCGGGCAGCCGCAGGGCCAGCAGCAGGTCCAGCGCCTGCTCCGGCTCCGCGGGGGCCCCGTCCACCGTGACAGCCCAGCCCTCGTCCAGGGGAAGCGTCAGCACCAGCAGGCGCTCCTCCTCCGCCTCCGTGCGGATCTCCAGCCGGGAGGCGCTGAGGATCCGCGTCTCGCAGCGCCCGCTTTGCAGCGTCTGCACGCAGGCTGTCAGCGCCGCGCCGTCCTCGTAAAAGAAGACTTCCGCCGGCGCGGGCGGGATCTCCCCCTCGCCGCTGAGCCGGATCTCCAGCTCCGTCCCCGGGGCAAAGACCCCGAGACAGAGGGCGTTTGGATAGTACAGCTCGGAAAACGCCGCCAGGGTCTCCCCGCCGGAGTGCAGGGTGCAGCCGGTGATGGCCGGGCTCCAGCTCTGCAGGTAAAGGGGCTCCTCCCGGGTGACGGTGAGCCGCAGGCCCTCCGCCTCCGCCGGCACGAAGATCTCCGCCTCGGTCCCGGTCAGCAGGCTGTAGGCCCGGTTGATGTTTCGGCAGACGGCCTCGTCCATGGCCGGGGGCGCGGTCGCGTCCCGGTGGGCCAGGAAGGCCAGGGGCAGCGCGTCCGGGTTCTCCCAGACGCCCCCGCCCAGGGGCCGATAGCCCGCGGGGCCCTGCTCGCCCAGCCAGCGCCCCACGCCCAGCAGCGCGTCCGCCGCCCGGCTCTCCCCCTCGTCGCCGTTTGCCCAGTATTTCAGATAGCTGTGCTGTCCCATCCGGGTGACGAAGAGCAGGGTGGCCCGCTTTTCGGAGGAGCTGAAGTGCACAAGGCCAGCGTAGTCAAAGAGCAGGGGGTCGTTCTTGTTGCTGACGGAGCCGGACTTGCGGATGCGGTAGAAGTCCCCCTCCGCCGGGCGGGTCCCGTCGATGCGGGTCTGTTCGGCCAGGATGGCGTCCCGCAGCCCCCGGCAGGAGCCGCCGTGACTCGTCTGGTCGGCAAAGCTCCAGCCCGCGTTGAGGCAGAGGGCCGCCACGCCGGTCAGCACCAGGAGCCGGAGGGCGGGCCTGCTGCCCTTTCGCCACCAGAGCAGCAGCGCCAGCTCCAGGGCCAGGAAGGCGCCGATGACCGGCAGCATCCAGCCCTCCAGGAACCAGATGGGCTGCAGGGCGGCCAGGACCAGGATCCCCGCCGCGGCGCCGGCCGGCAGCAGCAGCGCGGCGCGGCTCAGCCCCTCCCGGTTTTCGAAGGAGCGTTCCGCCAGCACCAGCAGCACGAAGGGAAAGACGAAGGACCAGCGGTAGTTGAAGCAGCTGTTCTCCTCAAAGCCGTGCCAGGCCAGATTCGGCAGATAGAAGCAGGCGGAGGCCAGCAGCGCCAGCAGGAACAGGCCGCCGGCGGCCCGCTCCCGCCGGGGCAGGGACCGGTTCCAAAAGAAGCTCAGTCCCAGCAGGAAGGCCAGGGTGCCGGCGTAGAGGTTGGGGCTGCCGTCATAAAACTCCCAGTAGGGCACCAGGCCGAGGAGCAGCTTGGGGAGGACTTGCCGCTGGGAAAAGAGCAGCTCCTCCCGGCAGATGGGCACGTCGATGCAGAAATACCACAGCGCGAAAAAGCCCAGACAGAGGGCCCCGGTGCAGAGGGCGGCGCGCTTTTTCAGCTTGAACAGCGCCAGGATCAGCCCCCCCACGGCCGCGGCGAAGAGCAGGCCTAGGCAAAGCAGCATGGGCAGCACCAGCCGGTCCCCCGTGCCCGGCAGCAGCCAGCCCAGGATCCGCGTGGCCGCAGGATAGCTCAGCCGGGCCAGGGATTCATAGGGCGTCACCGGCACGCCGCCGCTCAGCGCCAGGTAGCCCGGCAGCAGCAGCCAGGCGGCGAGCCCGCCGGAGAGCAGGGAGGCAAGCGCGTAGCGCAGCAGCCGCCGCCAGGGGAAGGGCCGCAGAGACGCGGGCTCCCGACACAGGAGCCAGAGTAGGTACAGCACCGAAAAGGCGCAGAGCATATAGCCGGTGTAGAAGCAGCAGACGATGCCCAGCCCCAGGCTCAAAATATAGAGCAGGGGGCGCCCCTCCCGCCAGAGCCGCTCGATCCCCAGGGCCACCAGGGGCAGGAGGATCACCGCGTCCAGCCACATGACGCACCAGGCGTAGGCGGTGTTGTAGCCGCAGAGGGCGTAGGCCGTGGTGAAGAGCAGGCTTTCCGGCCGGAGGCCCCGGGTGTGCTTCAGATAGAGGCCCATGCTCAGCCCGCAGGCGCTCAGCTTCAGCAGGATCATGCCGTTCACGCCCAGGGCGATCTGCTCCTTGGGGAAGAGCAGCAGAAGCAGATGGAAGGGGCTGGCCAGGTAGTAGGCGAACAGCCCGCTCACCGGGCCGCCCAGGAGTTTGCCGAAGCTGTAGAAGGGGTCCGCCCGGCCGGCGAAGATGTCCTGATACAGCGCGAAAAAGCTGAGATACTGGCCCTGGCCGTCGGAGATCAGGAGCATCCGGTCCCCGAAGGGGGCGACGCCGATCAGCGCGTAGATGCCCAGCAGCAGGAAAAAGGGCAGGAAGAAGGAGCCTGCCAGCAAGAGACGCTTCCGTTTCTCAGGCATTTGCTTCCTCCTTCCTGCCTATGCGCCGCAGGGCCTCCGCCTCCGCCATACGGTCGGGGCTGGTCAAAAATCTTCGGTCACAGCAGTTGGTCAAGGCGCGGATATCTTCCTCTTCATAGACCGCGCCGGGATGGAGCAGCAGCTCCAGGCCCCAGCCGCGCCGCGCCGCCTCGGCCTCCAGGGCGGGAAGCAGGCGGGAGAGCTTGGGATAGTCAAAGCGGCCGGAGAAGAGCACGCCCAGAAAGAGCTTCCGCTCCATGCCGCTGAGCGCCTCCCGGTGGCGGCGCAGGTTCCGGCCCGCCAGCGCGTGCAGCAGCAGGCTTTTGACGATATTGATGGGGTGGAAGGGCAGGACGGAGAACAGGCGCCGGGCCAGCAGGCCCAAAGGCTCCCGGGGGATGCGGATGTAGCGCACCGGCAGCTCCTCCTCCCGGATCAGGTCCATCAGCGCGTCGAAGACTACGGGCAGCATGTGCCAGTGGGCGTGACCGTCCAGCCGCAGCGCGGCCCCCCGCCGCTGAAATGCCGGGAGCAGGGCGTGGATCTGGGCGGAGAGCTCCCGCTTCAGCTCCCGGCGGTAGACCCCATAGCGCCCGGTGAGACGGGCGAAGAGCAGGGCGGCGAAGGAGACGCGAAAGACGCCCTCCCCATCCACCAGATGGGGCAGCTCCTCCTTCGGCGCCACCGCGCGCCCCTCCATCAGGTTCAGATGCACGGTCAGCGCCAGACCCTTCTCCGGCAGCATGGCCAGACAGTCCTCCAGGAAGGGGCTGTTGGGCATCAGACTGACGCCGTTCAGCGCCCCCTCCGTGAAGCACTGCAGGATCCGTCTGCTCTGGGCCGGAAAGAGGCCGTAATCATCCGCGTGAAACTCCACCATGTTCGTTGCTCCCGATCATACAACCATTTTTGTCATAACTAGGTCATCATATCATTCCTTCCCCCGAAAAACAAGAGATTTCTTGCGGCAGAGCCCTTGAGACGCAAAAAACCGGATCCGTGCGGGATGCACGAATCCGGTTGTTCAGGATGTAAAGCAGAAATCGGTCCTCACTGGGTCACGTACTGCTTGATGGCGCCGGCGCCGGCGATCTTCTCAAAGCCGCCGTCCCGGGGGACGATCAGGGTGGGCGCCTGCTTCACGCCGTACTCCTTGGCAAGCTCCGGGTGCTCGTCCGCCAGGATCTTGTCATAGCGGAAGCCGGCCTTGTCCATATAGCTGCAGGCGATGCGGCAGTTGGGGCAGGTGGCGGTGGCGAAGAGGATGGGCGTGGCGAAGCCGGGTTTCTCCGGCGCGGCGGGGGCGTCGGCGGCGGGGGCGAGCTTGTGGGGCTCGATGGGGCCGGCGTGCTTCAGGCTGGAGTGGCCCAGGTCATACTCCCGGCGCTCCTTGTACTCCTGGGTCTTGCCCTCGTTCCAGTTCTGCACCGGGCGGTAGTAGCCGGTGATGCGGCTGTAGACCTCGGCGCTCTGGCCGCAGTGGGGGCAGGTGAAGTGCTCGCCGGTGAGGTAGCCGTGATCCTTGCAAACCGAGTAGGTGGGGGACATGGTGTAGTAGGGCAGACGGTAGTTCTCCGCGATCTTGCGCACCAGGTTGGCGGCCGCCTCCCAGTCGGGCAGCTTCTCGCCCAGAAAGGCGTGGAACACGGTGCCGGAGGTGTAGCGGGTCTGCAGATCGTCCTGAATGTCCAGCGCCTCGAAGATATCGTCGGTGTAGCTCACGGGCAGGTGGGAGCTGTTGGTGTAGTAGGGGGCGCCGCCGGGCTCGGCCGCGGTGATGATGTCGGGGAAGTCCTCCACGTCGTGCTTGGCGAAGCGGTAGGAGGTGGACTCGGCGGGGGTGGCCTCCAGGTTGTACAGGTCGCCGTACTGCTCCTGGTAATCGCTCAGCCGCTCGCGCATGTGATCCAGCACCTGCTTGGTGAACTCCTGGCAGCGGGGATCGGTCATGTCGCAGCGCAGCCACTTGGCGTTGAGGCCGGCCTCGTTCATGCCCACCAGGCCGATGGTGGAGAAGTGGTTCTCAAAGGTGCCCAGGTAGTGCTTGGTGTAGGGATAGAGACCCTCGTTGAGGAGCTTGGTGATGACGGTGCGCTTGATCTTCAGGCTGCGGGCCGCCAGATCCATCAGCTTGTCCAGACGCTGGTAAAAGTCCTTCTCGTCCTTGCTCTGGTAGGCCAGACGCGGCATGTTCAGGGTCACCACGCCGATGGAGCCGGTGCTCTCGCCGGAGCCGAAGTAGCCGCCGGACTTTTTGCGCAGCTCACGCAGGTCCAGACGCAGGCGGCAGCACATGCTGCGCACGTCGGAGGGCTCCATGTCGGAGTTGATGTAGTTGGAGAAGTAGGGGGTGCCGTACTTGGCGGTCATCTCGAAGAGGAGCTTGTTGTTCTCGGTGGGAGACCAGTCAAAGTCCCGGGTGATGGAGTAGGTGGGGATGGGGTACTGGAAGCCGCGGCCGTTGGCGTCGCCCTCGATCATGACGTTGATGAAGGCCTTGTTGACCAGATCCATCTCCGCCTTGCAGTCGCCGTAGGTGAAGTCCATCTCCTTGCCGCCCACGATGGCCGGCAGGTTCTTCAGGTCGGCGGGGACGGTCCAGTCCAGGGTGATGTTGGAGAAGGGCGCCTGGGTGCCCCAGCGGCTGGGGGTGTTCACGCCGAAGACGAAGGACTGGATGCACTGCTTGACTTCCTTGTAGCTCAGGTTGTCCACCTTGACGAAGGGAGCCAGGTAGGTGTCGAAGGAGGAGAAGGCCTGGGCGCCGGCCCACTCGTTCTGCATGATGCCCAGGAAGTTCACCATCTGGTTGCAGAGGGTGGAGAGATGGCTTGCGGGGGAGGAAGTGATCTTGCCCGGAATGCCGCCGAGCCCTTCGCGGATCAGCTGCTTCAGGCTCCATCCTGCGCAGTATCCTGTCAGCATGGAAAGAT
>JAFRQP010000041.1 GCA_017428565.1 Oscillospiraceae bacterium | reverse complement strand
TACTCGCACGAATGCACATATCTTCTATCAGCACAAGGGTTATTCTTGCGACAAAGTACAAAAACGTTTTATAAAAGCCATCGGATAACGATAACAATTCCTGTTTGTCGATTTGTTTACAAAGCGGCAATTCATTGAGACGGTGGTATTGATGAAGAGAGGCCGCCAGATGTAGAAGCGCAAATGAACATGGAAATCAAATGTTACGAAGATAAATACAGGGATGATATGATCTTCATGGTCTTACAGGCCAAGGACGCGCTTGGGCGGATACCGAGGATCAATGAAGATCTGCTTGATATCCGGAAGCATTATTATGACCGAGGGGATCTGTTCTGGATCGCGGTGGACAAGGATGACCGGGTGATCGGCTGCGGCGGGTATTCGAGGATCGAAGGAACGAACGAAGCCTTTCTCCATCGGCTGTACGTAAAGGCGTCCGAAAAGCGCAAAGGCATCGGATCGGCTCTGCTTGAAACGATCGAGGCGGGAATGCGCGACAACAGCATTACGACGGCACGGGTACATTTGGGCGATCCGCCGGAACAGTGGTTTGAGTCCTATTCATTCTACCCGAAGCATGGATACGCCGAATATGCGCCGCGGTATATGGTGAAGGAATTATCGGCACAAATCCCGCTTTATGAGGAAAAACCATGAATTATCTGGAAGAACATTACAAGCATTACGACGAGGATGGCCGTCTTCTTTCCCGTCACGGCCAGGTGGAATACCTGACCACGATGAAAACCATAGCAGCGTGTCTGAAAGATATTGCAGACCCCGTCATCCTTGAAGTGGGAGCCGGCACGGGACGATACAGCGTAACTCTGGCAAAGCAGGGATTCCGGGTGACGGCAGTTGAGCTGGTGGAACACAACCTGGAAATCTTGAAATCCAAATTGGATGGCACGGAAGCGATCACGGCCGTACAAGGGAATGCGCTGGACCTGTCCCGATTCCGGGATGCTACTTTTGATTTGACCCTGCTCCTCGGCCCGATGTATCACCTCTACACGAAGGAAGAGAAACTGGGGGCGCTCTCCGAGGCCGTGCGTGTGACAAAGGCCGGCGGTCATATCCTGGTGGCATATTGCATGAACGAGCCGACCGTCATCCAGTATGTGTTCGGCATGAACAAGCTGCACGAGCTCATGGATCTCCATATGCTGACCGCGGACTGGCACTGCATCAGCGAACCGAAGGATATATTTGAGATGGTGCGCACAGAAGAGATCGCGGAGCTGGATTCTCTGGTCCCTGTCAGAAGGATCAAGCTGGTTGCCACAGACGGCGCGACAAACTATATGCGAGAGTATATCGACGCCATGGACGATGAGACCTTTGACAAATGGATGGACTATCACTTTACGATCTGCGAGCGGCAGGATCTGATCGGGGCTTCTCACCACACGCTGGACGTCCTCCAAAAAGAATGATACATTGCGCTTTGTGGAGGCAAGGATGAAACAGGTATTTGAATCGAGCCGCATTCGTTTTGTTGAGGTGTCGGAGCGGCTCGTAAACGATTATCTTATCCTCGTGAATGATTACGAGAACGTCAACCGCTTCATCGGCGGCAAGCACAAGACTTTTACTGCGGAACAGGAACTTGAATGGATCCATGAAAAACTGCGGGAGAAGGCTATGGTCTTCTCGATGCTCGAAAAGACCGGCGGGGCGTTTATCGGAAACATCGAGCTGATGGATGTTAAGCACGATGTAGGCGAGCTCGGCATCGCCATCACAGCAGCCAAGCAGAACGCAGGCTATGGGACGGAGGCAGTTTCGGCCCTTGCGGAATTCGCCGGTCGTCAGCTTGGACTGAAACGAATCGTCCTAAGGACTGATCCCCAAAACAGCAGGGCCATCCACGTCTATCAAAAATGCGGTTTCATCGAGTACGACCGTACAGACGAGCATGTGTATATGGAACTGCGCCGCTAACGCACGCTTCAGCGAGACTGCAGCACAGACGCTTCCCGTGCAAGACAGAAACGAAGGAGAATGCATGAAGGAAACATACTATCTGAACGGAGATTCCCTGCCGACCATACCCGTGCCCCACGATTGCGTCATCAAGAAGATCCTTCTGAAGGATCAGTGCCTGGAATTTCATTTTGAGGACAACATTTCCGAACGTGATTCCATCCGATTCTATAAGCCGGACGCCAAATCTCTGATCATCCGATATCATTTTGCCGATGACCCGGATGATTATTCCCTTTACAAATGGGTCAAGCCAAATCGGCTTCTTTCCAGGCTCTTTAACATAGACGGTCGTTATATCCGGCTCAAAAACTATGTGCTGCCGAAGCTTGCCGAAGGCAAGAAACCATTGGAATACTTGTACCACAACGTCGGGTATTGCTCCATCATCACGAAGCTATATCTGCACGACACCATCATTTTGGATGCTATGATCGATTTCGTGGAGTTTGAATGGATCTGCTGAACTGACGCAGAAGGAAAGCAGGAGATCACCATGTGCACAAGCCTTGTCGTAAACAAAAAGAAAACCCTGGTGGGCTGGAATCTGGATCTGCTGGACATGGAGCACCGGGTCCGCAGCACGCCGGAGGGCGTGTATATCGAAGTCAACGACGCCACGGAGGGCTGGATGCCACTCTTCGGTGCAAACGCCAGGGGCGATTTCGTGGGTATGCCCACCTGCTGGCCCTATGACCGGCGCAGCGACCCCTGCGAAGGGAGCCGGAACATCATCGAGCTTGATATCGACCTGCTGCTGCAGAAACGGAGCCTGCAGGAGACCCGGGCCATCGCGGAGCGGGAGCGTGTCTGCAGCGTGCCGGGGCTGACCTTCATGGCCGCGCTCTCGGACCGGGAGGGAAACGTGCTGCACATCGTGCCCGGCCAGGGGTGCCTGTACTACGAAAAGCCCCCGTACAAGATCCTGACGAACTTCTCCCCCTTCAAGCGGAACGCCGAGACCCACCCCTGGATGGGCTGGGACCGGTATCAGAAGGCGGAGGAGCTTTTGCAAAAGGCCGGGGACGACTTTGACGTGGACGACTGCTTTGCGGTGCTGCGCCAGGTGTCCCAGACCGTCTGCCCCACGGTGGTCTCCATGGTCTACGACCTGGGAGAGCGAACGGTGTTCTGGTGCGAAAACCGGGAGTGGGACAAGATCAGGATGCAGCGATTCTCGCAAGGCGAGGCGTGAGCATAGACAAGTCCCGGAAAAGCCTGTGTTGGGAGGAAAGGAGCTTCTATGACGAATTTCGGTCATTTTTATCTGGATAAGGAAAAGGATATCGTGGTCGATCTGAGCCAGGAGGAGGACGGTCTGCACTATGTGCTGCGCACGCCCAACCATCACAGCGGAAATCTGATCACGAATCTGGCCAGGCTGTGCAAGCTCCCCATCAGCGAGGACGAGCAGGGGCTGAAGGTCATCCGCGGCATCGTCCCCAGCTATGTGGACGGGCAGGCGCGGCAGCTCTTCATCTTCCGCCTTGGCAACACCAAGGTGGCCAACATCTGGCCCGACGGGAACATCGAGTTGAAGGCCTCCATCCCCGCTATCTCCAAAACGCTGATGAGCCAGACCAAGGACTACCGTCTGGACGAGATGCGCACCATCGTGAAGACCTATATCCGCAGCGAGGCCAAGTTCCGCACCGATCTGCACACCCACATGAACGCCAACCTCTCCCCCGACATTCTGATCGCCCTGGGCATCATGCACCAGATCCGCTACCCTCTGTACTACATCAAAAAGCTGGGTCTGCGCTGCACGGAGGAGCAACGGAGCCGATTGGAGACCCAGCGGGCCCTGGTGGCCTGCCGCTTTCAAGACTCCGCCCTGACGGGCAAGTATCTGGAGCGCCGCATCGACGACAATACTTTTCTAAATTTTGCCGAGCTGATTCTTGGCAATCTGGAGGACGCCGCCTGGAACATCGTCCAGATCCGCAACTCCCTCACCATCCCCAAGGACGGCCAGGCGGTCTTTGCCAATCTGGAGAAGGTCTATCTGTACCGCTACGTCTTCACCAAGGGCGTACCCTCGGAGGAGCCTTTTTCCCTGCGGCGGCTGGAGGAGATCCCGGAGCCGGACGTGCTGCGCATCTGCGCCCGCATCCTGGCGGACCGGGCGGACCCGGACTACCGGAACAACACACTCTTCCAGGACAAACTCCTGTGGATCGCCCGTTCCTACGCCCGCTGCGGCATCGACTATGTGGAGATCTCCGACACCTCCCTGGTGAAAAGAAAGGAGTCGGTTGAAGTCCTGCGGCAGATCCACGCTGTTATGCCCGCCGTTACCCGGGAAACCGGCGTGTTGATCCGCTTCCTGGCGGGCATCCGCCGGGTGCCTCTGACCATCATCAAGGACGCCGTGACCCCCAACGACTACCTGGCCGAGAATCTGCAGGTGCTGCGGGCCGTGGCGGCTGATCCCTATGTGGCGGGCGGAGACATTCTGGGTGAAGAGATCAACGATATTCTCGAGCTGCGCCCCGTGATCCGGGAGCTGGTACGGATCGCCGCGCTGGATCCGGGCTTCGTCATCCGCATCCACGCCGGCGAGAACGACAGTCTGCGGAACAACGTGGCCAACAGCGTCCGTCTGGTGCGGGAATCCCTCGCGCCCGGGCAGAAAATGCCCCACCTGCGCATCGGCCACGGACTCTACGCTGCCGATCTGCGCAGCCCCAAGGGGCAGAAGCTCATCCAGGAGCTGATCGAAAACGAAGTGGTGCTGGAATTTCAGATCACTTCCAACGTACGGCTGAACAACCTCACCGATCCCGGTCTGCACCCGCTGAAAACCTATCTGCGCGCGGGCGTCTTCTGCGTCCAGGGGACGGACGGCTGCGCTCTATACGGTACAGATCCCATTGAAGAGGAGCTGAGCCTGGAAAAGCTGCTGGATCTGAGCTATGAGGAGCTCTGCTTGATGCGCAGGCACGATCGACGGATCGATGAAGGCAGCAGACGGATCTTCTGTGAGAAATCGGAGGTCTTTGACCGCCTGCTCGACGGGAGGGACGTGGGAGACTTTCTCTCCGTGCGCATCGAGGAAACAGAAAAAGCCAGCGAGGCACTCTGGGTGAACAGTGGGAAGCTTGATGCCCAGATCGCCCTGGCCGCGCAGATTCGGGAGCTGCCGGCGGGAAAGCTGCCCATCGTACTTGCCGGAGGCAGCTTCAACAACGACCGCCACATCACCCGCCTGCGCTCCCAGGGGCGGCAGATCTTGGACAAGCTCCTGGACGAGGCCGATCCCGAAAAGCTCTTTTTTGTCATCGGCAGCTCCGTCTCCGGCTTCGAGCGTTACCTGCTGGAGCAGAACAAGGGCAAATTCGAGGTTTTTGCCATCGTCCCCAGCATGATCAGCGCCAAGGAGCGGGACCGGATCGTCCAGAGCGGCGTGTCCGTGCGCATCTCCATCGAGCCCACCATGCTGGGCCTGTACAAAAGCTTCGCCTATGAGATCTTCAAGCGCCGCCCCTCCGTGCTGCTGGCCTTTGACGGGAACAGCGCGGCGGCAAATCTGGTGCAGGAGGCGAAAAATGGACGGGAGAAGTGCGACATCTACATTGACGGACGCTCCCGCAACCTGCGCACCAAGGCATCCGCACTGCAGGGCTATGTCAGCGTTTTTCGCCCCGCGGACGACCCTGCGGAGAGTATTCTGATAAAACATCGCCTGCGCTGAAAAGCGCGGTTTCACAATCAGGAACATAAAAAACCAGCACCTTTCGGTGCTGGTTTTTTGTTTTGTCATCAATAGAAACGCTTGTTCTTGTTCTTGCGCGCGGCCTCAGATTTCTTGCGGCGTTTCACGCTGGGGCTCTGATAGTACTCCTTCTTTCTCAGATCCGCCAGGACGCCGGACTTGGCGCAGCTGCGCTTGAAGCGCTTCAGTGCGTTGTCCAGAGACTCGTTCTCTTTGACATAGATTTCAGACATGTATTTCCCTCCCTCCAACACGCCTTGCGGCGCTTTAAGGGCCAACTGGCAATTGGCTTTGTAACAGCAGTATTATAATCGCTCGTATGCCTTTTGTCAAGAATTACTTGTTTTTCACAAATGTTTTCTTTTATTTTGCAGGACGAACGACCAGGTTCAGCAGACGGTTGGGGCGGAAGATGACCTTGAGGATCTCCATGCCCTCCAGCTGGCGGCGGATCTTCTCTTCTCCCTTGGCGGCGGCGATAACGGTTTCCTCGTCGGAGTCCGTGGGGACGGTGACGGTGCCGCGGAGCTTGCCGTTAACCTGCACCGCGATCTCCACCGCGGCGTCCACAGTCTTGGCCTCGTCATAAACCGGCCAGGGCATCTGCATGGCCATCTTGCCATACTTGGCGGCGAGGCCCAGCAGCTCCCACATCTCCTCTGCAATATGGGGCGCGAAGGGGCTGAGCAGCAGGATCAGCTGCTCCAGATCGCCCTTGGTGACGCCGTTTGCGTAGAATTCGTTGACCATGGTCATGAGGGCGGCAATGGCGGTATTGAGCTTCAGATTCTCAATATCCTCTCCCACCTTCTTGATAGTCTTATGAATGATGCTCTCATTCTTGGGCGAAATCGCAAAGCTCTCCCCTGCCTGGTCTATCAGATTCCAGCAGCGGTCCAGGAAACGCTTGGAGCCCTTGACGGCATCGTCCGACCAGGTAGCGGTCTTCTCAAAATCGCCGATGAACATGATGTAGACGCGCATGGTGTCCGCGCCGTAGGCCTTCACCACATCGTCCGGGTTCACCACGTTCCCCAGGGACTTGGACATCTTCACAGACTCCCGCAAGGCCTGGCTGCCGTACTTGGCGATGAGGGCCTGCTTCTCCTCTTCGCTCTTGGCGTAGCCCACATAGTGGGGATTGCGGCCCAGGATCATGCCGTGGGAAGTGCGCTTGGCGTAGGGCTCTTTGGTGTGCACCACGCCGATGTCATACAGGAACTTGTGCCAGAAACGGCTGTAGAGCAGGTGCAGGGTGGTATGCTCCATGCCGCCGTTGTACCAGTCCACTGGCCCCCAGTATTCCTCGGCCTCTTTGGAGACCAGCTCCTTGTCGTTGTGGGGATCCATGTAGCGCAGGAAGTACCAGCTGGAGCCGGCCCACTGGGGCATGGTGTCCGTCTCCCGCTTGGCGGGGCCGCCGCAGCAGGGGCAAGTGGTATTGACCCAGTCGGTCATCTTGGAAAGGGGCGATTCCCCGTCGTCGGTGGGCTCATAGGAATCCACCTGGGGCAGCAATACGGGCAGCTGCTCCTCCGGCACGGGGACCCAGCCGCACTTGGGGCAGTTCACAAGAGGGATGGGCTCGCCCCAGTAGCGCTGGCGGGAGAAGACCCAGTCGCGCAGCTTGAAGTTCACCTTCTCCTCGCCGATGCCCTGCTCGGCAAGCCACTTTTTCATGGCGGGGATGGCCTGGCGGACGGTGAGCCCGTTGAGGAAGCCGGAATTGACCATGATACCGGTGTCGTCCTTCAGCGTAAAGGCCGCTTCCTCGATGTTGCCGCCCTTGACCACCTCGATGATCTCGCAGCCGAACTTTTTGGCAAACTCCCAGTCCCGGTCATCATGCCCGGGGACGGCCATAATGGCGCCGGTGCCGTAGGTCACCAGGACGTAGTCGGAAATAAAAATGGGGATCTCTTTCCCATTCACCGGGTTAACGGCGCGCACGCCCTCCAGACGGACGCCGGTCTTCTCCTTGTTGAGCTCGGCCCGCTCGAAGTCGGACTTATGGGCGGCCTCGTCCACATAGGCGGCCACGGCGTCCCAGTTGGATAGCAGAGGCTGCCATTTCTTCACATAGGGGTGCTCCGGCGAGAGGACCATATAGGTGGCGCCGAACAGGGTGTCCGGGCGGGTGGTGTAGACCACCACATCGTCCCCGGCATTGGTTTTGAAGGTGACCTCCGCGCCGGTGGAGCGCCCGATCCAGTTCTTCTGCTGGATCTTGACCCGCTCGATGAAATCCAGATCGTCGATATCATCCACCAGACGCTGGGCGTACTTGGTGATGGCCAGCATCCACTGGCTCTTCTCCTTGCGCACGACCTCGCTGCCGCAGCGCTCGCAGACGCCCTCCACCACTTCCTCGTTGGCCAGCACGCACTTGCAGCTGGTGCACCAGTTCACAGGCATGGTGGTCTTGTAGGCCAGGCCCTTCTTGAACATCTGCAGGAAGATCCACTGGGTCCACTTGTAGTACTGGGGATCGGTGGTGTCCACCACCCGGTCCCAGTCGAAGCCGTATCCCAGCATCTTCAGCTGGCGGGTGAAGTTCTGGATGTTCTGGCGGGTAACGATGGCGGGGTGAATATGGTTCTTAATGGCGAAATTCTCCGTCGGCAGACCGAAGGCGTCATAGCCGATGGGGAAAAGCACATTGTAGCCCTCCATCCGCTTTTTGCGGGTGACGATATCCAGGGCGGTAAAAGGGCGGGGATGACCCACATGCAGACCGGCGGCACTGGGATAAGGGAACTCAATGAGCCCATAGAACTTGGGCTTATCGCTGCCGGTAACGGCGGCGTAGGGCTTGGATTCCTCCCAGCGATCCTGCCATTTCTTCTCAATAGCTGCAAAATCGTACTTCATTGTTCCGTTCCTCTTTTTCTTATTCTTCCTCCGGCAGCTCCGGCAGAGGCAGCGTGGCGGGGTCGATCTCCTGAGAATCGCTCCACAGCCGCTCCAGATTGTAGAACTTGCGCGCCTCGTCGGTGAACACGTGGACGATGACACAGCCGAAGTCCATCAGCACCCAGATGTCCGAGCGCAGGCCTTCCCGACGGATGGGGGGCTCCCCGGCCTCGGAGAGCAGCTTGTCCACCTCGTCCACCAGGGCCTTGATGTGGGTGGAAGAGGTGCCGTTGCAAATCACAAAATAGTCCGCAAGGACGGTCTGCTCCACCGTCTTGAGCACCTTGATGTCCCGGGCCTTCTTGTTTTCCAGCGCCTTGGCGGCGACGGCTGCGATTTCAGCGGGAGTTAACATGTTTATTCCTCCTTTATTTCGTCCGCGCGGGAGGCGTAGAATTCAGCTGCCTCCAGCGTGTCTTTATATACGTCCAAATGCCTGTCGCGGATATCCTGCACGGTCATGCGCAGGGATTCCGCCATGGCGGCGTCCAGATCCTTTTTGGCCAGACCGCGCAGGCGCTTCACTCCGGGATAGTCCCGGGTCTGCTCCAGCTTGTCCGCCAGATACAGGATCTTTTCCAGTTGATTCATTCCGGGCTTGGCTGTTGTGTGCCAGCGGATGGCTTCACAGATCTCCGGCGGGGCCCCGAAAAGCTCCCGGGCGGCCACCGCGCCTGTGCGGGCGTGGTAGAGCAGCGGATTCTGCCGCTCCGCCTCATCCAGCACGACGCCCATGCGCGCGCAGTAGGCAAGCTGCTCCTCGTCCGGCCAGTATTTGGTCATGTCGTGCAGGATGCCGGCCTCCGCCGCCTGCTCCGGATCCAGCCCCCAGCGCTCCGCCAGACGGCGGGCGGCCTGCTCGCAGCCGGCCACATGGGGGATGCGCTTGGGCTTCAGCATGGCGTATACCTGCTGCCGCAGCCAGGAGAGCTCCGGAAGCGCGCCGTATAATCTGCGGCGGATGATCTCCCGATAGACCTCCCCGTCCAGCAGCTCGCTCCCCTTCCGTTTGGGCAGCAGAGCGCGGATCTGGGAAGAGCTGAGGGGAAGAGGCTCATGCTCCAGCAGCAGGATCCGCGCGCCGTAACGGGCTCGCAGTTCCGCCGCCTTTCGCTCCAGCTCGTCCCGCTGGCCGTCCCTGCGGCAAAGTGCCGCAACGGTGCAGCCGCGCAGCAGCTCTTCAGCCCGGAACCACTGATCCAGGCAAAGCAGCATGTCCGAGCCCAGCAGGAGGATCCAGTCCTCCGCGGGAAAACGGCGCCGCAGCTCCGCAAGGGTATCGACCATATAACAGGGGCCGTCCCGCCGGATCGCCAGGTCCAGGATCTCCGCAGACGGGATCTCCCGGAAGGCAAGCCGGACCAGGCGCAGCCGATCCTCCGCAGAGGGAGTATCGGCGGGCAGGAGTTTATGGGGCGGTCTCCCGTCCGGGATCACCAGCACCCGCTCCGGCCGCAGATCCTCCACCGCGCTTTTCAGCGCCGCGACATGGCCCGGATGAGGCGGGTTGAAGCCGCCTCCGTAGAGCAGCACGCTCATTTCTTCTTTTTGTCCTTGACCAGCTCGATCTTCGGCTCGGCGTGGTTGCGCTTGAAGATCACGAACTTGGTGCCGATGACCTGCACGGGTTCGGCCTCACAGGCCTCGCACAGCGCGTCCAGCACCTCCCGGGGGCTGTACTCGCAGGTCTCCAGAACGCGGCCTTTCACCAGCTCTCTGGCCTTCAGCGCCGCGTTCACCGAGGCGACCACGTTCTCCGTGATGCCGCCCTTGCCGACCTGGACAATGGTATCCTCGCTCATAGCGAGGCCGCGCAGCTGCGCTCTCTGTTTACTGGAAATTGCCATTTTTCTCTCCTCAATTCTTGAACAGCGCCGTCACGAAATTCTCGGGGTCGAAGGGGATCAGATCGTCGATCCCTTCTCCCACGCCCACGAATTTCACCGGCAGCTTCAGCTCGTTTGCGATGGCGAAGACGATGCCGCCCTTGGCCGTGCCGTCCAGCTTGGTCAGCACGATGCCGGTGAGGCCGGAGGTCTCCAGAAACTGCTTGGCCTGGATGAGCCCGTTCTGTCCGGTGGTGGCGTCCAGGACCATCAGCGTCTCCACATCCGCCTCGGGCAGCTCCCGATTGATGATGCGGCTGATCTTGGCCAGCTCATTCATCAGATTCTGCTTGTTGTGCAGGCGGCCGGCGGTGTCGATGATGATCACATCGGCCCCGCGGGCCTTGGCCGCGCAGATGCCGTCATAGACCACGGCGCCGGGGTCGCTCCCCTCCTCGTGCCGCACAAAGTCGGCGCCGGAGCGCTCCGCCCAGATGCTCAGCTGCTCCGCAGCCGCGGCGCGGAAGGTATCGCCCGCAATGAGAAGCACCTTCTTGCCCTGCTCCTTGAGCTGATGGGCCAGCTTTCCGATGGTGGTTGTCTTGCCCACGCCGTTCACGCCCACCATCAGGATCACCGAGGGCTTGGTGTTCAGCTTCAGGCTGGTGTCGCCCACGTCCAGAAGCTTTTTCAGCACCCGGATCAAGCCCTCCCGTGCCTCATAGCCCTTGCGGTAACGTTCCACCCAGGTGGCCTTGTGCATCAGATAGTCCACCTGCTGGGCGGTGGCGGCGCCAACGTCCGCCAGCACCAGCAGCTCTTCCAGATCCTCGTAGAACTGCTCGCTGTCCGGCGCGTAGTCCTGAAACAGCTCCTCCAGCTCCACCATATTCTTGCGGGTCTTGCTGAGACCCGAGAACATTTTGTCAAACAATCCCATTCTTTATTCCTCCACTGTCTTTTTGGCGCTTTCCAGGTCCAGCTCCACCACGGTGGAGACGCCCTTTTCCTGCATGGTCACGCCATAGAGCATGTCCGCCTCCTCCATGGTGCCGCGGCGGTGGGTAATCACCAAAAACTGCGTCTTGTCGGACATGCGCCGCATATAGTCGGCAAAGCGGTTCACATTGGCCTCGTCCAGGGCGGCCTCGATCTCGTCCATGACGCAGAAGGGCGTTGGCCGCACCTTCAAAATCGCAAAATACAGGGCGATGGCCACAAACGCCATCTCGCCGCCGGAGAGCAGGCTGATATTGGACAGGGCCTTGCCAGGAGGCTGCACCTTGATCTCGATCCCGCAGTCCAGAACCGCGTTTTCGTCCTCCAGCGCCAGGGACGCCTTGCCGCCGCAGAAAAGTTCCAGGAAGGTCTGCCGGAAGCAGACGTCGATCTCCCGGAATCGGGTCAGGAACAGATCCGTCATCTCTCCCGTGATCTGGGAGATGATGTCCAGCAGCTCCTTTTTGGCCTTTTCCACGTCGTCCCGCTGGCCGGTAAGGAATTCGTAGCGGTTGTTGACCCGCTCGTATTCCGCAATGGCGCCAAGGTTGGGTGAGCCCAGGGCGCTGATTTGCCGGCGCATTTCTCCGATGGCCTTGTTGGCCTTCTGCAGGTTCTCCACCGGTTGGCGCAGGGCGTTAGCCGCGCTGCGGCTCAGCTCATAATTCTCCCAGAGCTTGTCCAGGATCTGTTTTTCCTCCATGTCGGCGGAAAGCTTTTTCTGCTCGATTCTGGCGGCGCGACGCTCCAGCTCCAAAATGTCGGCGTTGCGGGTCTGGGCTTCCTTCTCCGTCCGGGTGCGCTTGCCCTCCAGCTCCAGCTTGTTTTGGGTGAGGGCCGCGATCTCGTCCCGAATGGCGGCGGCGCGGGTCTGGATCCGGCTGAGCTCCGCTTCTTTCTCCGCCTGACGCTGCCAGAAGCTCTCGATCTGCCGCTCCGCGGCCTCCACGGCGCTGCGGCGGGACTCGCTGTCCCCTGTCAGACTCTCCAGCAAAAGCGTAAACTGCTGAACGGAATTCTGCACCGCCCGCTGTTCCGCCTCCAGAGAAGATGCCTTGCTGCGCAGCTCGGAGGCGTCCTCCTGCGCCAGATCCATCTGATAGCGCAGGGTGGCCAGTGCGGATTTGGCCCGCTCCAGCTCCTCGCCGCAGGCCCTCTCCTGCTCAGCCAGCTTTCTGCGCTGCTTCCGCAGCTTTTCCAGCTCGTTGGCCCGGGAGAGGATGCCGCTGTTTTTGGCGCTGCTGCCACCGGTCATGGAGCCGCCCGCGTGGATCATCTGCCCGTCCAGGGTCACGATGCGCAGACGGTTGCCGCTCTGTTTGGACATTCTTACCGCGTCGCCCAGCGTCTCCGCCACCACGGTGCGGCCCAGCAGATTCAGCATGATCTGCTCATATTTCGGGTCAAAGCGCACAAGCTGCGATGCGACGCCCACAAAGCCCGGGTCCCGGTCCGGCGCGTCCGTCATTTCGCTGCCGCGGATGGTATCCAGCGGCAGGAACGTGGCACGGCCGGCGTCAGATCGTTTGAGCATCTCAATAGCCAGACGGCCGTCATTCTGGCTGTCGATCACAATATTCTGTCCCGCGGCGCCCAGGGCGGTCTCAATGGCCAGCGCGCATTCCTCATCGGTGCGCAGAAGGTTCGCCACAGGACCATGCACCCCGCGGAGATTGCCCCGCACGCTCTCCCGCATCACGGTTTTCACCGCGCGGGAATAGCCCTCATAGTCCTTCTCCATCTCCGTCAGCAGCTGGATGCGGCCATCCATGCTGCGTCCGTCCACAGAGAGAGCGCTGCTGCGCTGGGAGAGCTGGGAGAACTGCTCCTCCCTGCTTTTGAGCTTGATGCGGCAGCCTTCCAGCACGTTGTTGTTCTGAACGGTCTGCTCGTCCAGCTCCTTTTGTTCCCGGGAAATGGAGGCAAGGCGTTCCTCCGCGTCCCGGATGCCGGCCTTCACCTCCGCCGTGCGGCTCTCCTGTTCCCGGATATCCCGGAGCAGGCGCTCCTTGCTCTCCATGCTGCTCTGCACGTTTGCCCGCAGCACGGCGATGTTGGATTCGCACTCGGAGACCAGCGCCTCGGTCTGGGACAGGCGCTCCCGCGCCTCTTCGCTCTCGATATCCTTGCGGTGCATCCGCTCGGTCAGGTTGCCGGAGGAGGCGTACAACGCTTCCAGCTCCGCCTTGGCCTGCTCCAGCTCGGAGCGGGCCTGCTCATACTCCCGGCTGATGGCCTCCGCCTGGGCATGGAGCTTATCCAGCGTAGTCATCCAGGCTGAGATCTCCATCACGCGCAGCTCGTCCCGCAGCACCAGATAGCGCTTGGCAGTCTCCGACTGGGATTTCAGCGGACCGACCTGCATTTCCAGCTCTTCGATCTTGTCCCGAATGCGAAGCAGGTTCTCTTCCGTCTTTTCCAGCTTCCGTTCGGCCTCTTCTTTCCGGTAACGGTAACGGGAGATGCCAGCCGCTTCCTCAAAGACCTCGCGCCGGTCGGTGGACTTGCTGGAAATGATGTCCGCAATGCGCCCCTGGCCAATGATGGAATAACCGTCTCTTCCCAGGCCGGTGTCCATCAGCAGGCTGTTGATATCCTTCAGGCGGACTGCTTCGCGGTTGATATAATATTCACTTTCCCCGCTGCGATAATAGCGGCGGGTCAGCGCGATCTCGGGCAGGTCCGAATCGAAGATCCGGGCAGAATTGTCGATGATCAGAGACACCTGCGCATAGCCCAGAGCGCTGCGCTTTTCGGTGCCGCCGAAGATCACATCCTCCATCTTGGAGCCGCGAAGCGCGCGGCTGCGCTGCTCGCCCATGACCCATAGGATCGCGTCGGCAATATTCGATTTCCCCGAGCCGTTGGGCCCGACGATGGCTGTGACGTCTTTTTCAAATGTGAGCCGGGTCTTGTCCGGAAAGGACTTGAAGCCCTGGATCTCCAATGCTTTCAGATACAATCTATTATCCTCTGCTCCGTACAGTCTGCTTCATCCATGGCACAGGCGCCCACTCCGACGCCCCAAAAGGACAGGCAAAGATGAAATCGAATCATTATAGCAGATATTTCCCGGCGAATCAAGAAAACGCCGCAGGTTTTCCCGCAAATTTTGAAAAAAAGAAGCGGGAGAATCTCCCGCTTCCTTTTGCGTCTTATTCTTACAGCAGCAGCACGATCACCTTGGCAGCCACCACCACGAATACCAAAGCGACCGGATAGGTCGCGGCGTAGGAGGCGGCAACCTCGTCGGTGCCGGCGGTGGTGATGAGCGCGCCCAGCGCAGGGGTACTGGTCATGCCGCCGGTGATGGAGCCCAGGTTATTGAAGATGTCCAGCTTGAAGACATAGCGGCCGATAAAATAACTGCCGATCATGGGAACCAGCGTGATCAGAGCGCCGTAGATAAAGTACTTCAGCTCAATGTTGGAAATGAAGTTGACGCCGCCGGGGACGCCCGCGCCGATCAGGAAGAGCACCAGGCCCAGTTCACGGAAAAAGTTCAAAGTGGCCTTTTCGATCCGCATGTCGATCTTTCCCACATGACCAAAGTGTCCCACGATCAAGCCGGCGATCAGGCATCCGCCGGAGTTGCCGAGAGAGAAGTTGATGCCGGGGATCTTGACGGCGCCGATCACGCAGCCGAAAGCAACAGCCAAGAAGAAGGGCAGGAAGCCAAAGGGGTCAACCTTGGCAAGACTGCGCTTGATGGTTCCCGCAGGGATCGTGTTGACCGCCACAAAGCGTTCCCGCTCGGCGGCGATATCGATCTTAAGGATGCGGGGCATGAGCTGCACAAAAAACACCACGCCGAGAACGCCGAACAGATAAGCGATGCCATAGCCTGCGGTGACCAGGTCCTCCCCCTCGCCTGCGACCTCCTTGGCCGCGGAGAGGCCGGGCGTGCTGGTCAGGGCGCCAGTCATCAAACCGGTGGCCGTGGAGGCGTCGAGCTTATGGTCGATCAGAACGAAGAGGACGGTGATCAGAGAACCGATGCCAATGGTGATCAGGCCCATGTAAACATAGGACATGGTAGAACGGTTGAAGCTGCGGAAGAACTTCGGTCCCGCGATAAAGCCGACGGAGGTGACAAACATGGCCGTACCAAGGCTGGAAACCAGATTGAAGGTCTTTTTGACGCTGTCATCAAACAGCACGATCTCCTTCGTGCCAACGGTAAAGGAAGGGACGTAGCTTGTGAGAATCCCGTACAGCAGGGCGGCCACCAGAACGCCGGCGGTGCCCAGGGAAATGCCCTTGACGGAGATGGCGCCGAGAAAATAGCCCACGGTGCCGATCAGAAAAACGATGAAGACCATGGAAAAAATGCTGGAAATCAGATTGCCCAGGTAATCCATGACGGTTCAGCTCCCTCGAATTCATTTCATAGAACGGCAAAAAAGGGACGCAAAGCTGCCCCTTTTTCGTCGCCCAAAGCATTATAACATGAATCAAGATTTAATCAAGAGGCAAGGGAGCTTTTCCCGAAGGAACTTGCTCTCTTTCCGGGGCTATCGGTCCCCTCTCCACCCCGAGAAGACTTAGCGCGGCGTCCCGATCCTCCAGGGGAACAAACTTCAGCTCGCTCAGGGCAAAGTCCCTGCGCAGGCTCTCGGCATTTTCTCTTTTCTGCCCGATCAGCTGGGAAAGGCGTCTTGCTCCGATCCCCAGCACAACACAGCTGCCCGGCAAAACGCCGGCGAGAAGCTCCCGCGCCCGGTTCAGCAGGATCCGGCTCTTCACCAGCTCGCCCAAGGCTGGGTGATAGGCCCCCGCCACAGCTGCCCCGCCGGAGAGCTCCTCCGTTGGGTTAAGCCCCAGGCGGATCACCGGGATCCCCGCCTTCTCAAAGAGAGGCAGGAGCCTTGCGCAGACGCTGACCGCGTCCTGCACCGTATGCTCCCGATACTTCCCCTGCCGCCAGAGATCATAAAGCCGGGTGTCCTTCACGATCACAGTGGGATAGATCCGCACGCCGTCCGGCTGCAGGCGGATGATGCGCTTCGCCGTCTCGACGCAGCGGTCGAGTGTGTCCCCGGGAAGACCGGTCATCATCTGCAGGATGAGCTTGAAGCCGGCTGCCTTGATCTGTTCGGAAGCGCGCGCAACGTCTTCGGCCGTGTGCCCCCTGCCGGAGAGGCGCAGCACCTCATCATCCATGGACTGGGCCCCCAGCTCCACGGTTTCCACGCCAAAGCGGCGCAGACGGGCCAAAACCTGCTCGTTGACGGCGTCGGGCCTTGTGGAGAGACGGATGCTGTCGATCTTCCCCCGCTCCAGCGCGTCGTGCGCGGCCTGCAGCAGTTCTTCCTGCTGCTCTGCGGGGATGGCCGTAAAGCTGCCGCCGTAAAAGGCTAGCTGCCGCTCTGCCCCGTTAGGGGGCAAGGCGGCTGCTTGCTCGATCACCCTGCGCACTGTTTGCGCGTCCGCCGGGCGAAGCTGCCCGGTGATGCGCCGCTGATTGCAGAAGACGCAGGCGTGGGGACAGCCCAGATGCGGCACGAAAACCGGGATGATGCACGCTCTAGCGCTCATTCCCCGCCGCGCTCCAGCGCCTGTCTGGCCGCCATCTGCTCGGCTTCCTTCTTGCTGCGTCCGCTGCCCTCGCCCACGGGAACGCCGTTCACGGAGACCCGGAAGGTGAAGGTCTTGTCATGGTCCGGCCCCGTCTCTCCGATCATCTCATAGCTGATATGCCGGTTGGGCCTGCGCTGCACCAGCTCCTGCAGCTCGGTCTTGTAATCCGCGCTGCGGTGCTGTTCGCCGATCTCCGCCTTCTGCAGGAGCTGCAGGTGAACAAAATCCCGCGGCGCCTCCAGAGAGCCGGAATCCAGGTACATGGCAGCGATCAGAGACTCCACCATGTCCGCCAGGATCGAGGGCCGCTCCCGTCCGCCGGTGCGCTCCTCCCCCTTTCCCAGGCGCATGTACGCGCCCAGATCCAGCCGCTGGGCGATCTGGTGAAGGCTGGCCTCGCAAACCAGCTCCGCCCGAAGACGGGTCATGCGCCCCTCGGGGATGGGCGGCTGATAGCGATAGAGAAAGTCCGCCGTCAAATAGCCCAGGATAGAATCGCCCAAAAATTCCAGCCGCTCATAGCTCTCGCTGTTGTCGCTGTGGCGCTCGTTGGCGTAGGAGCTGTGGGTCAGCGCGGTGAGCAAAAGGCTCCGATCCCGGAAGGTATATCCGATTTTCGCTTCAAGATTCTGCATGCTTATTCCGTTTTCAGCTTCATGTAGTCAATATTGTCTGTGATCTCGTCGATGATCCCGGACTTGACGAAAGCAACAGCCTGCCGGATGGCGGCGAAGAAGCTGGCTTCCTTGGAGGAACCGTGGGCCTTGATGACAGGCTTGGAGATCCCCACCAGAGCCGTGCCGCCCACCTCGTTCACGTCCATGGACTTCTTCATGGCAGCCAGATCCTTTTTCAGCACAAGAGCCGCCAGCTTGTTCTTCCCGCTGGCATAAAAAACGCCCTTCAAAGACTTCATCATGTACTTGATGACGCCCTCGGTGCCCTTGAGCAGCACGTTTCCGGTAAAACCGTCGGTGACCACCACGTCGGCGCTGCCGTCGAAGACGCCGGTGCCCTCCACGTTGCCCACGAAATTGATGCGGCCCTCCGCATGGGCCTCCTTGAGCAGCGCAAAGGTCTGGTGCTGCAGCTGTCCGCCCTTGGTGTCCTCGGTGCCCACGTTCAGCAGGCCCACCCGGGGATTCTCGCAGCCCATGAGCTTTTTGGCGTAAAAGCTGCCCATATAGGCAAACTGCAGCAGATATTCCGCCGTGCACTCCACATTGGCGCCGCAGTCGATGAGCATGACGCCGTGTTCGCCTGCGGGGAGCACCGGAGCCAGCGCCGCCCGGCGGATGCCCTTGATACGCTTCACCGTCAGCGTAGCCCCGGTGAGGAGCGCGCCGGTGCTGCCGGCGGACACCACCGCGTCGCCCCGACCGTCCTTCAGCAGGTTCAGCGCCACCGCCATGGAGGAATCCTTCTTCCTCCGGGTGGCCGTGCTGGGATCATCCTCCATGGTGATGATCTCCCGGGCGTCTACGATCTCGATGCCGGTCTGATCCGCGTTTTCCTGGGCAAGGATCTCCCGGATCGCCTCTTCCCTGCCGACCAGCAGCAGCTCCACGCCCAGCTCCTTCTTTGCGCGCAGGGCGCCCTTCACGATCTCCGGAGGGGCGTGATCGCCGCCCATGGCGTCAACAATGATCTTCACAGTGGAAAACCTCCTTCTCCCGCAGCTTCTCTATGATCTCCAGGGAACGCCGGGAAATCTCGGCGTTCTTGTTTCTCTTTCCCTTTACCCGGTACCCCAGGGGGCTGATGATGCCGAAGTTGATGTTCATGGGCTGGAAATCGCCCACGCTGCCGCCGGATATGTAGAGCCCTAGGGCGCCTATGGCCGTCTCCTGGGGAAAATCCACGGCGGGGAGACCCAGCACCCGGGCGGCCGTCTCGATCCCCACCAGCATTCCGGAGGCCGCGGACTCCACATAGCCCTCGACGCCGGTCATCTGTCCGGCGAAGGAGATGCGCGGGTCGGTGCGGAGCCGGTAATATCGGTCCAGCAGCTGGGGACTGTTGAGATAGGTGTTGCGGTGCATGACGCCGTAGCGCACAAATTCCGCGTTTCGCAGAGCGGGGACCATGGAAAAGACCCGCTTCTGCTCGCCCCAGGTCAGATGGGTCTGAAAGCCCACCAGATTGTAGAGCGTGCCGTCGGCGTTATCCCGCCGCAGCTGCACCACGGCGTAATTCTCCTTCCCCGTGCGGGGATCCCGCAGGCCCACCGGCTTCAGGGGGCCGTAGCGCAGGGTGTCCACGCCCCGGCGGGCCATGACCTCCACCGGCATGCAGCCCTCGAAGACCCCGCCGTCGTCAAAGCCGTGCACCTCCGCCTCCTTGGCGGAGACCAGCTCCGTCACAAAGGCCAGATACTCATCCTTGTCCATGGGGCAGTTTACATAATCCGCCGTTCCCTTGTCGTAGCGCGAGGCGAAGAAGGCGCTGTCCATATCCACGCTCTCCAGGGTCACGATAGGGGCCACTGCGTCATAGAAATGCAGATCGCTCTCAGGGCAAAGCGCGGCGATCCGATCGGCGATGACGTCGCTGGACAGTGGGCCGGTGGCGATCACCACTTCCCCCTCCGGGATGGCGTCCGCCTCCGCCTCCACGATCTCCACATTCCCGCAGGCGCGGAGCCTCTCGGTGATATACCGGGAAAAGCCCACCCGGTCCACCGCCAGGGCGCCCCCGGCGGCTACGCGGTTTTGATCCGCGCTCTCCATGATGAGAGAGCCCAGGCGCCGCATCTCCTCTTTCAGAAGGCCCACGGCGTTGGTAAGCTCGTCGCTGCGCAGGGAGTTGGAGCAGACCAGCTCCGCAAACCAGGGAGAACTGTGGGCCGGCGTCATTTTGGCGGGCTTCATCTCGACCAGGCGCACGGGGATGCCCCGCTTGGAAAGCTGCCAGGCGCATTCGCTTCCGGCAAGGCCGGCGCCCAAAACCGTCACGCCTCTCATGCCTGATCCTTTGCCTTGGCGGTCTTCTTCGCCGGGGCCTTCTTCGCCGCCGATTTGGCAGCAGGCTTCCGGCTTGTGCTCTTTTTGGCGGCAGTCTTCCGGGCGGAAGGCTTTTTCTCCTCCCCCTCTGTCTCCACCGTCTTCTTTTTCTGATAGCCCCGCTTTTCCTCGGGGACGTAATTCACGCATTCTTCATTGACGCAGAAGGGCTTGAGCGCGCCGCGTCCGGACTTTTTAAACATGGTCTTGCCGCAGGCGGGACAGAAATCCTTGGTGGGTACGTCCCAGGTGATAAAGCCGCAGTCGGTGCCCCGTTCGCAGGCATAAAACACATAACCCTTCTTGGAGGTGCGCTTGAGGATCTTGCTGCCGCACTTGGGGCACTTGCCCGGCATCTCCACTACGATGGGCTTGGTGAAGCTGCACTCCGGGAAGCCGGGGCAGGCCAGGAACTGGCCGAATTTGCCCTTCTTGACCACCAGCTGCCGGCCGCAGATCTCGCAGTATTCGTCGCTGAGCACGTCGGGCACCTTGATGCGCACGCCGTCCAGCTCCTGCTCCGCCGCCTCCATCTCCCGATGGAAGCCGCCGTAAAACTCCTGCAGCACATCCCGCCAGGCGGCCTTGCCCTGCTCGATCCCGTCCAGCTCCGACTCCATGTGGTTGGTGAACTTCAGATCCACGATGTCGGCAAAATGGCCCTCCATCAGCTCCGTGACCACCTGGCCCAGCGGCGTGGGACGGAGATATTTACCCTCCTTGACCACATAGTCGTGGGAGGTGATGGTGGTGATAGTCGGCGCATAGGTGGAGGGGCGGCCGATGCCCTTCTCCTCCATGGCACGGATCAAAGTAGCCTCGGTGTAGCGGGCGGGAGGCTGGGTAAACTGCTGATCCGCCAGCATCTTTTCCAGGTTCAGCCTCTCCCCCTCGCTGAGGGTGGGCAGCGGGCTGGAGATCTCGTCGCTCTCCTCGTCCCGGGCCTCCTCGTAGACCGCGGTGTAGCCGGGGAACTTGAGCTCGGAATAATTGGCGCGGAAGGTATAGCCCGCGCTCACAACGTCCACGGAGACGTTGTCATAGACGGCATTGGCCATCTGGCAGGCGGTAAAGCGCCCCCAGATCAGCCGGTAAAGCCGATACTGCTCCTGGGTCAGATCCTTGCGTACCAGCTCCGGCGTCAGGCGCACGTCCGTGGGGCGGATGGCCTCATGGGCGTCCTGTGCGCCGGCCTTGGTCTTATAGCGCCGGGGCTGGGCCGGGAGATAGGCGCTGCCGTAGCGCTCGCCGATATAGCCTCTGGCGGCGGCGATGGCCTCCTCCGAAAGGCGCAGCGAATCGGTTCGCATATAGGTGATAAGGCCGACAGAGCCCTGTCCCGCGATCTCCACACCCTCATAGAGCTGCTGGGCGATGGACATGGTGCGCCGGGGCGTCATGCCCAGGCGGCGGGAGGCCTCCTGCTGCAGCGTGGAGGTGATGAAAGGCGGAGCGGGGCTGCGCTGCTTTTCGCCGCGCTTCACGCTCTCCACGGTAAAGGGACGGTCCTTGGTGGCGTCGATGATCGCGTCCACATCCGCGCGGGATTTGAGCTCCTGCTTCTTCTCCCCTTTTCCGAAGAAGCGAGCGGTGAAACTGCCGCCGGCCTCCAGGGACAAGAGCGCGTCCAGCAGCCAGTATTCCTCTTTGACGAAGCTCTCGATCTCCTCTTCCCGGTCCACCACCATGCGGGTGGCAACGGACTGGACCCGTCCGGCAGAGAGGCCGCGCTTGACCTTGCGCCAGAGCAGTGGGGACAGGGTGTAGCCCACGATGCGGTCCAGGATGCGGCGAGCCTGCTGGGCGTCTACCAGGTTCTGGTCGATGTCCCGGGGGTGCTGGATGCTCTCGGTGACAACCTTTTTGGTGATCTCGTTGAAGGTGACGCGGCGGGCCTTGTCGTCCGGCAGCTCCAGCAGCTCCTTCAAATGCCAGGAGATGGCCTCGCCCTCCCGGTCAGGGTCGGTGGCGAGATAGACGGTTTTAGCGCTTTTGGCGTCTTTTTTCAGCTCCTGGATCAGCTCCGTCTTGTCCCGCACGGGGATATACTGGGGCTCAAAGCCGTTTTCAATGTCCACGCCCATCTTGCTCTTGGGCAGGTCCCGCAGATGGCCCATGGACGCTTTTACTTTATAGCTTCCGCCCAGGTATTTTTCGATGGTCTTCGCCTTGGCGGGAGATTCCACAATGACAAGATCCTTTGCCATGATCGTTCCTCACTTTGCTGTGATATTCAGGGAATAGAAATTGCCGGGGTTGCGCTTGACGTACTTCTTAATGGAAAGGAGCGTCAGCACCCGGAGCACCGCCGCAGTGGGAAGACCGGTTTTGGCGATGATATCGTCCACATGGGTGCTCTCCCGCTCGATGGCGGTCACCACGGCCAGCTCGTCCCCGGAAAGCTGGGAGAGCTGTTCTCTCAGGTCAATATAGCAACCGTCCTTTTCCTTGTCAACGTCTTTTTTCTCCTCGACCGGGGGCTCCGGCTCCTCCTCTTTGTGCTTTTCCGGCAGCACAGGGGCCGATTCCGCGCCGCGATCCTGCAGTCTTCCGGGGAAAAGCCCGGTGAATTCCTCCAGCACGTCCCAGCCGCAGGTGACCAGCTTCGCCCCATTTTTAATGAGCTCCAGGCAGCCGGCGCAGTTTTCCGCGTCCACGTTGCCGGGTACGGCGAAGAGCTCCTTCCCCTGCTCCAGCGCCTCGTTGGCAAAGAGCCGGGTGCCGCTGCGGGCCGGAGCTTCCACCACCACGACGCCGACGGAAAGCCCGGCGGCGATCCGGTTGCGCTCCCGGAAAAACTGCCGCTGGGAGCGGGTGCCGGGCGGATACTCGCTGAGCAGCGCGCCGCGGACGGCCAGCTCCTGAGCGAGGAGGCCGTGCTCTTCCTCGTGGGCGGTGCCGAGAACGCCGATACACCGGCCCTCAGCCAGCAGCGCGCCCTCGGCCGCCTTGGCGTCCACCCCGTTTGTGAGCAGCGATACCACCGCGCCGCCGTCCCGACAGATCTGATAGGCCAGATCCCGGCCCATCTTCAGCCCGTAGTAGCTGGCGCGCCGGGTGCCGATCACGGAGATCAGCGCCTCCGCATCCACATCGGGCAGCTTCCCCCTCGCATACAATACCACGGGAGGAGCGAAAATATTCTTCAGTCTCCTGGGATAGCCCGCGTCCTGATAGGTCAGGATCTGCAGATGCTGCTCCTCGCAGGCGCCCAGGATCCGGTTGACCATACTCCGATCCCGTTTTTCCAGGCGCTCCGCCTCCTGGGCGGTCACGCCGGGGATCAAGGCATAGACGCCCTTGGCGGCAAAATAGGCCGCCTCCGCGTCGCCAAAATGCTCGATCAGCGCGGCCTTCGCCCGCGGGCTCACGTTCGCCGCGGAAAGCCAGATCCAGTATTCCAAAGCCGCCATGATCTCACATCCTTTCTGGTTTTATCGGAAAGCCTCCCACATCAGAACAGCCGCGGCAACTGCCGCGTTCAGCGATTCGCTGTCGGGCCGCATGGGGATGATGACGGTCCCGTCCGCCTGCTCCAGCATCTCCGCGCTGAGACCGCGCCCCTCGCTGCCCACGGCCACTGCCGCATGGTGCAGATCCACCTTGCGCACATCCAGGGCCCTCTCGTCCAGCGCGGCAGCGTAGAGCGAAAGCTCCTGCTCCCGCAAAAAGTCCTTCAGATAAGGCAGCTCCAGCTCCAGCACCCGCTGCCGAAAAATGGCGCCCATGGTGGAGCGCACGGTTTTTGGGTGGTACAAATCGGCGCAGCCGCCGGTAAGGATCACCGCGTCTGCCCCGAAGGCGTTGGCCGTGCGGATGACGGTGCCCACGTTGCCCGGGTCCTGCACGCCCTCCAGCACGATGGCGCTGCGGAGCTTCCCGGGCTTGCCGCAGCCGCGGATGGAGACGGTGAACAGAGGGCCCGGGCTGTTCTGCATGGGCGAGGCGTAGTCAAAGAGATCCCCGGGGGCGCAGAGCTGCACCGTCTCCGGCGGAAGGGGGCAGTCCTCCGCCCGCTCCTTCCACAGCACGCTGGTCACCCGGGCGCCGAAGGCGAGCGCCTCCCGCAGGGTCTTCATCCCGTCGCAGAGATACTCCCCCCGCTCCCGGCGGTAGGCCCCGTCGAAGGCAAGGAGCCGCACATGGCGGATATAGGCATTTTTACGGGAACTGATCTTTTCCAAAGCCGCGCCTGCTTTCCGTTTTGTTATATACAATAGTGTATATTACAATGCCCGCCCGGATTTTGCAAGAGGCAAAGCAAAGAACAGTCTCCCGCGCAGCTTTTGCGGGGAGACTGTTCTCCACTTGTTCCGATGTCTACTTATTGATCCGGCTGTAATTCAGGCTGTCGGCGATCTCCTCCAGCTCGGCAGGGCTCAGTCCCTCCTCCCGGCTGACCTTGACCACCAGGAAGGAGTCTTCCAGGAAGACATACAGATAAGAATCCGCATGCCAGCCCCAGGCGTTCTGATGGTCGCTCTCCAGGATCACCAGCTCTGTGCCGTCCTTCGCGCGGTAAGTCCTGGCCGTGTAGGAGGAAATATCCTCGATCTCGTCAAAAAGCTCCCAGCCGCTGGAGAGGGTGGCGTACATGGAATTATACAGATAGCAGTCTGCGAGCTTCCTGCTCCGGGTGAGCCAGGTGTAATTCACGCCGAAACTGCCCTCCTGATACCAATACAGATGATCCACAAAGGCGGGCGGCGCCGCAAACAGCTCACCGCGGCAGCACTGCTCCGACAGAGCGGTCAGCATCGCCTCAGCCGTCTCGCCCTGGGTGTCCCGCAGCTGCTGCTGATAGACCTCCTCGCTCATCCAGTCGGGCTTTCCGTGGACGGCGAAGTAGTCGCTGACCCGACCGAAGAGGGTCTGCCGGTCCTTCCGCAGGCTGAGACCGTATTTCCCGGCGATCTCCTCCAGCTTAGCCGCCTGCTCCTCGTTCTGGATCCGGTAGTTGGCGTCATAGCCCTCCAGCGTCCGGCCGCTCTGCTCCAGGGCCAGGCGGTTTTGTTCCACCTCTGCAGCGGTGACGCTGCGTTCCTCCAGGATCACCCAGTTTTCCGGGTCGCTGAAATACGCGTCATACTCCGCCTGAAGGGCAAGGCCCTTTTCCCGGTCCTCATTCATCGTATCTTCGATCCGGTTGGTCCAGGCGATCAGCTCCTCATCGGACTTGTCCGGACGGCTGAACACCAGGGTCCAGCTCCCGTCCGCTTCCTCCCGCAGCTCGGAGCGCATGCTGCCTTCCGGCGGCTCGAAGCTGGCCGGGATCCGAATGCTGTTGGCTTCCTTCCATTCCGTCCACTCGGCCCAGGCAGCCCGACTGTTCTCCACCTTTTCCCGCAGCGCGGGATCCATGTCCTCCGGAAGCTCCTGGGGCTGGGTGATGGAAAAGAAGCCGCCCTCCTCGGGGTTTTCTTCCTGATGGCCCTTCCCATCTTCGCCAATCACCAGCTTGTGGGGCGTGATCTCCGGCTCCCGGAGTTCCAGCGCCTCCCGCCCGAAGACGCCCAGGGCATAGGCGGAGGCGCCCATGAGGCCCGTGATCACCGCGGCCAGCAGCGCCGTGCGCCAGATCCTGCGTTTTCCCGGTTTCGGCTTCGCCACGATCTCCTGATCCGGCGAGACCGCCTCCCCTTCCGCCATGAGCCGGGCCCAGATGCGCTCCCGCTGCTCCTCTGCCGGGCCCAGGCTCTCGTAGGCTTCGCGCCATTTTTCCTTATGCATCAAAATCCTCCCCCAATCTCTGCTTCAGCTGGGCACGGGCGCGGCGCAGCCAGGTCTTGACCGTCTCACGCTCCTGTCCAAGCAGCTCCGCCATTTCCTTCACCGAATATCCCTCGTAATAGTACAGATACACCGCCGTTTTATACTTGTCCGGCAGCTCCATGATCTCCCGCAGCAGCTCGTGATCCGGCGCGGGCTCCGCCTGAAGATCATAGCAGTCCTCCAGCGGGAGCTCTGTGTGGCGTTTCCTGCGGAGCATGTCCTTGCAGACGTTGCCCACCGTGACGATCAGCCAGGCCTTGCAGTGCTCCCGGCTCTGCAAGGGCTTCGTCAGACGCATGAGCCGCAGAAAGGTCTCCTGGGCCGCGTCTTCGCTGTCCTGCGGATTTTTCAGAAAAGTATAGGCGAGGCGATATACCATCGGCAAAAAGGCCTCGTACATGTCGCGAAAGCTACTGCCCGTACGCTGCAGCGCGCTTTCCATGGCTTCATCTCCTTCCCGACAGCTTTATTTTTCGCTGTCATAAGGGATACGTTTGAAAAGGGCTTTTGGGGTCAGGGATCATCAAAAGATTTTCAGGGCGGCCCTTTGCCGCCCTGAAAATCTTTTGGAGGGATCGCTTATTGTTTGCCAGCCTCGTTGTCCAGGATCTGCCGGAACTGGGTCTCGTAGAGCTTGCGGTAGGTGCCGCCCCGTTCCAGCAGTTCCTCGTGGGTGCCGGATTCGGCGATGACGCCGTTTTCCACCACCAGGATCCGGTCCGCCTTCAAAATGGTGGAGAGCCGGTGGGCGATGACGATGCTGGTGCGCCCCTCCATCAGCGCCTCCAGCGCCTCCTGGATGGCGTTCTCCGTAATGGAGTCCAGGGCGGAGGTGGCCTCGTCCAGGATCAGGATCTTGGGATCCTTCAGAATGACCCGGGCGATGGAGAGACGCTGCTTCTCGCCTCCGGAGAGCTTAAGGCCCCGGTTGCCCACCATGGTCTCCATCCCCTCCGGCTGGGCGGCGATAAAGTCGTTGAGATTGGCGATATAGCAGGCGGCCTCCAGCTCCTCGGGCGTGGCGTCCTCCTTGGCGTACAGCAGGTTTTCCCGGATGGTGCCGTTGAAAAGATAGCTGTCCTGGGTGACCACGCCGATCTGCTGCCGCAGGAATTTGAGATCGAAGTCCCGCACGTCCACCCCGGCGATCTTCACGCTGCCGCCCAGCACGTCGTAGAGCCGGGGGATCAGATTCACCACTGTGGACTTGCCGGAGCCGGAGGGGCCGACGATGGCGTACATCTTCCCGCCGGGCACGGTGAAGTTGATGTCCCGCAGCAAGGGCTTTTCCGGATCGTAGGCAAACTCCACATGGTCGTAGACGATGTCCGCGTCGGTCACGTCCGGCGTCAAACCGTTCTCCGGAGACTGGATGGGATTTTCCATGTCAAAGTAGTCGAAGATGCGGGTGAAGAGGGCCAGGGAGCGGGTGAAATCCACATGGATGTTCAGCAGGCTCTCGATGGGCCGGTAAAGCCGGTTCACCAGGGCCACCGTGGCCGTGATGGTACCGACGGTCAGTGTGGAGTCGGCCTTGGCGATGATGAACCAGCCGCCGGCAAAGTAGATGAGAAGCGGCGCCAGCTGCGTGAACATGCCCATGATGACCCGAAACCATTTGCCGCTGCGCTGCTCCTTGAGCTGCAGGCGGGTGACCTCCTCGTTGACGCCCACGAAGCGCTCGTACTCCCGCTCCTCCCGGGTGAAGAGCTTCACCAGCAGCGAGCCGGAGACGGACAGCGTCTCGTTCACCATCTGGTTCATCTCGTCGTTCTTGGTCTGGCTCTCCGAAAGGATCTTCCAGCGGGTCTTGCCCACGCTCCGGGTGGGGATCACCAGAAGCGGGATCACCACGATACCCACCAGCGCCAGCTTCCAGCTCATGGTGAAGAGAGCCACCAGGGTCGTCACCACCGTCACGATATTGGAGACGATGCTGGACAGGGTGCCGGAGATCACCGAGCTCACGCCGGAGATGTCCGTATTCATACGGGTGATGATGTCCCCCTGCCGCTCCGAGGTGAAGAAGGCGTGGGGCATGTGCTGCAGATGATCGAACATCTGGTTCTTCATGTCGAAGATGATGCGCTGGGAGATCCAGGCGTTTATGTAGCTCTCCAGCACGCTGATGACCTGGGACCCGCCAAGCGTGACGAAGGCCAGGATCAGCAGCTTGATGAGCAGGGTCATATTCTTCCCCACCAGCGCCTCGTCCACGATGCGGCCGGTGATGATGCTGGGCAGCAGGCCCAGCACCGCCGAAAACAGGATCGCCGCAAAGACCAGAAGGAACTGGAACCAATAGGGCTTGAGATAGGAGAGGATGCGCCTGATCAGCGTGCCGTCCACCTTGGGCATGTTCTGCTTTTCTTCGTCCGTCAAAAAGCCCCGGGGACCCATGCCCCGTCCAAAACCTGCCATGCTGCCGCCTCCTTTGTTTTTTTCTTTATTGTATTGCTGTCCGTCTCTTTCGTCAAGAAAAACTATCCGGGCAGACAGTCCAAAAGAAGCCTCGCCATGGCCGCCCGATCCAGGTTCGCCTCCGGCTCCGCCGCATCCCAGCGGAGCCCCAGCAGCTCTTCGGCGATGTCGGCGGCCTCTCCCCGGCTGATGGGCTCCTCTGCCGCAAAACACTCTTCGCGATCCACGCCGATCCCCTGCACCGAGGCAGAGAGCACATAGCTCTTCAACCAGACGGGGATCGCCTCGTCGTCCGGAAAGCCGGTGCTCTGCACCGGGCCCAGGATCGGACGCCCGGAGAGGCGCAGACAGATGCTCAGAAATTCTCCCCGGGTGACGACCCTGTCCGGATGGAAACAATAGCGTCCCAGAAGCTGCTCGCCCGTGAAAAGCCCCGCCTCGCTCAGCCGCGCCGCCGCGAAGGCCTCCCCTCTTCCGCGCATATCCTCATAGTGCACGCCGCCGGTCTGGCTCTCGATCCGGATCCGCACGCAGATTTCCCGGGACAGCTCGCCGGATCCGTCGCTGCAGAGATAATAAAAGCTGTCCCGACCAAGCTTCCCCTCCCGCGGGGTATAGACAAAGCTCCCGTCCTCCAGCAGGCAGAGACTTCCCTTCACCGGCTCCGCCGTCACGGCGTATCGGCACTCCCCCACGCCAAGGTGAGCAAGGCTTCCGCCCACGGAGGTGTTCTCATAGGTCAGCAGCTCCTGCGGAGAAAACAAAGCGCTCTCCTCCGCCTCCACGCACTCCTGAACAGGTAACAGCACAGCCGCTAGCAGCAGCGCCGCGATTTTATGCCTCATCTCCCGCGCCCCTCTCTTTCTTTTTTCCTATTTTGGTTCTCCCGGAGGGAATTATACGATTTTCAGGGTGGACTTTCCCGGCAGGGCTGTGTTAAAATATGCCTATCCATTTGGAGAGGAGAATGACTATGGCCCTTGAACTGACCCCTATAGCCGCCTGGCTCAACAGTGTTTTTGCCGCCTTTGATTACGGCGTTACGCTTTTCATTCACAAGCTGTACGAGTGGGGCGGCAATCTCATGACCAAGATCATGGAACTGATCTCCCTTCTGGGCTGGAAGGGCGCTTTCCTGATCCTGCTTTCGCTGACGCTGGTATTCTTCAAAAAGACCCGCCGCTTCGGCACCGCTATGGCCATCGGCCTGGCCATCGGCGTTCTTTTTGTCAACGTTTTCCTGAAGGTCGCCGTCGCCCGTCCCCGGCCCTATACCCATGAGGAATACGCGGCTCTCTGGGCTCTGGTGGGCCAGAATGTGGAGAGCGACTTCTGCTTCCCCTCGGGCCACACCAACGCCGCCTTTGCCGCCATGGTGCCTTTGTTCATCCTGGGCAAAAAGCGCTGGAGCTGGCTTGCGCTGGTCTTCGGTGTGCTGATGGCGGTCTCCCGCGTGTACCTGGTGGTGCATTATCCCACCGACGTGATCGGCGGCATGATCACCGGCAGCTTGGCCGGCATGCTCGGCGTGCTGATCTCTCTTTTCCTGCCCAAGTTCTGGTATCGCTGGGATCTGTTGAAAAAGAAAGACGAGGATGAAGAATGTTTGGACTCGGCAAGCTGAAATTTCGCGGCATAGACAAGAAAAAGATCTCCGATGAGGAACACGCGCAGGACTATCAGTCCGCCGAGGCCATCGGTCGGGTAAGGCTCGGCAAGCTCTGCCTCTACTACCGGGATCTGGGGAAAAAGTACTACGTCCCCTATGACTACATCGACCGCTCCTTTACCCGCGTCAGCGAGTGCCAGCCGGACGACAGTCCCGCCTATTACTACTACCGGCTGATCCTGGTGCACGGAGAGAAAGAGTTCGCAAACCTCATCTTCAACAAGGAAGAGGACGTGGATCGGATCCACGCCCGCCTGCAGGAGATCCATCCCGCTATCCGGCACGGCTACGTCCCTCCGGCCGACGGGAAGGAACGTCCCAGATTTTCCTGAACATAAAAAACGCACCCTTTTCCCGCCGGGAAAAAGGGTGCGTTTTTTCGATTGTATTTCAGGCTTCCCCGGCAGGCTCGTCGGAGGAGGCGGTATTTTCCGCCGTGTCCGGCTCCTGGTGGGTCGCCCGGTAGTTCCGGATGCCGTAGAGCACGCCGGAGAGCAGGAGCATGCAAATACACAGCAGCACCAGGGCCCAGGAGAGTGCGTCCGGGATCTCCAGCCAAAGCAGATGCAGGGTCATGACGGCGTAGAGCAGGATCGTGGTGACCTTCCCGTGCCAGGCCGCTCCCAGCACAAGGTCTCTCTTCTGAATCACGACGATCTGACTGATAGCCACGCAGATTTCCTTGACGCAGAGCACCACGATCAGCCAGATCATCCGCGGGTAGCGGATCACCAGACAGCAGAGCATGGCAAACTGGGTCAGCTTGTCCGCAAAGGGGTCCAGCGCCTTGCCGAAGTCGCTGATCATATTGAAGTGCCGGGCGATAAAGCCGTCCAGCGCATCGGTCAGCCCGGAGAGGAGCAGCACGATCGCCGTTGCCAGCACATCGTCCTGCGCCAGATAGAGCCAAACAAAGAGTGGGATCAGACAGACGCGGATCAGGGAGAGGATATTGGGAATTGTCAGAATTTTGCCTCGGAATAACGCCTTCATGTTCCTGTGACCTTTCTATGCCTGGAAATAAGCTCGCTCAGCCTTTAACAGAGCCTCCGCAGTATTCGCAGCAGCCGGACGCGTCCGGGATCGTGGTGGCGCCGCACCAGGGACAAGTGACGGCCATCCTGGGGGCGTTCTGCGCGGCGACCTCGTCCCGGATCTCCTGCCGGGCCTGGGTCAGAGCGCTCACGATCTCCTGCCCCATATTATAATACTCGTTATACTCCGCGTTCATACTGACCATGGGCGTGGCCGCCTGTCCCGCCAGCACGCCCAGAACGTTGCTGACGATCTGGCCCTTGATGCCGGGAGAGGGTCTGCTCATGTTGCGGTGGTTGATGCTGCCCACAGGCTGGTGCCCCACCTTGACGGAAGAGGGATTCAGCCGAAAGCTGATGGTGTCAAAATAGGGGTGATTCACGTAGATGATGATTTTGAAATCGTAGGAATACTCATAGCGCGGAGGAATGAAGCTGACCTGACGGCCGTCCTTATCGGCGTGCTTGAGCTCGTTCCTGTGCTCGTCCACGTCCAGATTGCAGCCGGTGACCTGGGAATAATCCAGCACGTCCGGGTTGGCCTCGGCCAGGTTTTTCGAAGAGGTGACCATAAATTTTCTGGCGTCCTCATCCAGAAGCACCTTGGTATTGCGGCCAAGCGTGCGGGTCACATGGAAGTTTGCAACAGAGGCCCGGTTTTCTTCCCGATAGGCCAGCTGCCCGCGAATGTCCTCCACGGTGCTCTTGCGGCGCTCGCTGAACCAAGGAGAGAGCTTTGCCGCGCAGTCCTTGCAGAGATTGCCGTCCTCCAGCTTGCGGTTGCCGAGAAGGCCGATCTTGCTGCGGCAGATATCACAGTATTTCTTGTCAAACAGTCCCATCACGATGCTCCTTTCTCGTTTTGAACCGCTTCCGCGGCATGTTCTCACCAAGACAATTTATTATAACAGAATAGCGCAAAAAAGAAAAGCCCCGAAATGCACGGATACGCCGAAAATAGCACAAGCCGGACCGTCGATCCTTCTCGACAGTCCGGCCAACTGGAGCTGGTAATGTGACTCGAACACACGACCTGCTGATTACGAATCAGCTGCTCTACCGACTGAGCTATACCAGCATTTGATTCAGCGAGAGAGAGTATAGCACAGCAACGGCCATTCGTCAACAAGAAAGTTCCCGATTCCCGGCGCCTGCGAAAAGGATCCGCGAAAGCCGCCTCTGCCGTGCATTCTCCGCCGCAGGCGCATGGCTTATCGCAAAAAATTACAAATCGTATAATGATTTCAGCCGGATATTTCAATTTGGAATAAAATGGTGAAACAACGCCTTAAGTCTGAGAAAAATGTGCCGGTTTCTCCGCAGGAAGAGGGAAAAATCAACCTCCGGTTTCCGATAAAAAGAGTAACATAATCGAGCGGAATAAAAATTCTTCAAATAGTTATCAACATTTTCAACAGCTTTTTCAACAGCCCGTTTTTGTCGGCACAACGGGCTTTTTGCGGCAAACAGGAAAAAAATGTCGAAGCCGCAAATGAGGATTGGTTACAAAATTCCGACAAAAATCGGTTACCATAACGGCGTTTACAAATACTCGCAAATCTGCAGCGCGCCGGAATCCCGATAGGAGAACACCCCGTCCCGGGCGAAGATCAAATGGTCCTGGAGCTGGATCCCCACGGTGCGAAGAGCCAGCAGCACCTGCCGCGTAACCGCGTCGTCCTCCCGGGAGTTGGCGGCGGGGCCGTCCGGGTGATTGTGGGCCAGGATCAGGCTGCAGGAGCGCTGCTTCAGCGCAATCTCCAGCACCCGGCGCACGTCGATACTGACGGAATTCACCACGCCCCGGGACAGCTCCTCGCACTTGATGACCCGTTTCTGACTGTCCAGGCACAAAAGCATAGCAAGCTCGTTCCGCTCATAGAGAAAATGGGGCATCAGATAATCCCGGGCGTCCGCTGTGGAGAGGATCGCCCGCATGGAGGCCGCCCGGTCCACCGCGCTTTTGCGGGCCAGCTGTGGGATCAGCCGGATCAGCACCGCGGCGGTGGGCCCCACGCCCTCCACCTGCAAAAGCTCCTGCTCGCTGGCGTCAAAGACCTCCTGCAGCGAGCCAAAGCGCTCCAGCAGGGCGTGGGCAATGGGATTGACGTCCCTGCGGGGGATGGCGTACTGCAGCAGAAGCTCCAGGGACCGGATAGCGTCAAAGCCGGCAAGCCCGTCCTTTCGAAAGCAGTCCCGCAGCCGCTCCCGGTGTCCGTCGTGTATGGCCATGAGGGAGGGTCCTCCTTACTCGAAGAATCAGAGATCCATGGTAGCGTAAGCGTTGAGCTCGCTGCCGGCCCGAACGCCGGCCAAATACTCATAGTAGCCCTGGGCGCCGATCATGGCGCCGTTGTCACCGCAGAGCTTCAGCGGCGGGATAAAGAGCCGGAAGCCCTCTTTCTCCGCGGCCTTCTGGAAATCGGAGCGGATGCGGGAGTTTGCGGCCACGCCGCCGGCCACCACTACCTTGTCATAGCCCAGCTCTTTTGCCGCGGCCACGGTACGGGGCACCAGGCTGTCGCTGACAGCCTTGGTAAAGGATGCGGCCAGTGAGGCCCGATCGATCTCCTCCCCCTTCTGCTCGGCGTTGTGGACCAGGTTGATCACCGCGGTCTTCAGGCCGGAGAAGCTCATGTCATAGGGGTGCCCGGCCACATGGGCCAGGGGGAAGGAATACTTTGTGTCGTCCCCGCCCCGGGAGAGCTGGTCGATGGGCTTGCCCCCTGGATAGGGCAGGCCCAGAACCCGGGCGGTCTTGTCAAAGCACTCCCCTGCCGCGTCGTCCCGGGTGGCGCCCAGGATCTTCATGTCCGTGTAGCCCCGCACGTCCACCAGAATGGTGTTGCCGCCGGAGATGGCGAGGCACAGGAAGGGCGGCTCCAGCTCTGGGTAGGCCAGGTAGTTTGCGGCGATGTGGCCCCGGATATGGTGCACCGGGACCAGCGGCACGCCCAGGGAGAGGGCCGTCGCCTTGGCGAAGTTCACGCCCACCAGCACCGCGCCGATGAGGCCGGGCGCATAGGAGACGGCCACGGCGTCAATGTCGGCGCGGGTGATACCGGCGGCCTCGATGGCACGCTGGGCAAGCAAGGAAATCGACTCCACATGGCAGCGGGAGGCGATCTCCGGCACCACGCCGCCGTAAACCGCGTGGAGCTGGGCCTGGGAAAAGATCTGATCGGTCAGGATATGCCGTCCATCCTCCACGACGGCCACGGCGGTCTCGTCGCAGGTGGACTCAAAGGCAAGAATTTTCATTGCCTCACCTCATTTCAAAAACTTGGTCATCAAAATCGCGTTTTCCACCGGTGCCTCGTAATAATTCTTCCGCAGGCCCACGGGGACGAAGCCATGCTTTGCGTAAAGGGCGATGGCTGGCCCGTTGTGCTCCCGGACCTCCAGGGTCACAAAGCTCAGCGCCCGCAGGGCGGCACGCTCCAGCAGCTCTGTGATCAGCGCGTCGGCGATCCCCTGCCGCCGCTGCTCCGGGGCGACCGCAACGTTGGAAATATAACCCTCGTCCAGCACGGTCATCATGCCCACATAGCCCAGCAGCTCGCCGGTCTCGGACTCGGCTGCCAGAAATTCGTGGGAGTCGTCGGGAAGCTGGCCCATCAGCATCTCCTCCGTCCAGGGCAGGGAGAAGCAGCGCTTTTCCAGGGTCTCCAGCTCCGGCAGGTGCCGGGGCGAGGCGTTCACGATCCGAAAGCCCATCAGTGCGCCTCCCCCCAGCTGTGTCCGCTGTGGACATCCACCGTCAGCGGGACGGAGAGGGCCGCGGCGTTTTCCATCTCCTCCTTCAGGATGCGGGAGACAGCCTCGCTCACTTCCGCGGGACACTCCACGATCAGCTCGTCGTGCACCTGCAGAAGGAGCCGGGCCTCCGGCATTTCTCTGCGCAGGCGCTGGTCCGCGTGGACCATGGCAAGCTTCATGATGTCGGCGGCGGTGCCCTGGATGGGCATGTTCAGCGCAACCCGCTCTCCAAAGGAGCGGAGATTGAAGTTGCTGCTCTTGAGCTCGGGCAGCTCCCGCCGGCGGCCGTAGAGCGTGGACACATAGCCCCGCTCCTTGGCCTCCTCCACCACGCGCTTCATATAATCCCGCACGCCGTGGAAGCGCTCCAGATAGGCCTCCATGTAGGCCTTGGCCTCATTGGGGAAAACGCCGATATCCTGGCTCAGCGAAAAGGCGGAGATCCCGTAGACGATGCCGAAATTCACCGCCTTGGCTCTGCTGCGCAGGGTGGGCGTCACGTCCTCCAGGGGGACGTTGAAGACCTTGGAGGCGGTGACGGCATGGAAGTCCTCACCGCTGAGAAAAGCCTCCTGCATGGCCTTGTCGTCGGAAATATGGGACAGCAGCCGCAGCTCGATCTGGCTGTAGTCCGCGTCCACCAGCACCTTGCCGGGGGCCGCCACGAACATGTTGCGGATCTGACCGCCCAGCTTTTTGCGGATGGGGATATTCTGCAGGTTCGGTTCCCGGGAGGACAGGCGGCCCGTGTCGGTGACGGTCATCTGAAAGCTGGTGTGGATGCGCCCATCGGCGTCGATGACCTTCAAAAGCCCGTCGGCATAAGTGGATTTCAGCTTGGTCAGTTCCCGGTATTCCAGCACCTGGTTCACGATGGGGTGCTTGCCCCGGAGTTTGTCCAGCACGTCGGCGTTGGTGCTCCAGCCGGTCTTGGTCTTCTTTCCGGAGGGCAGCATCAGCTCCTCAAAGAGCACGGCGCCCAGCTGCTTGGGAGACTGGATGTTGAACTCGTGGCCCGCAAGCTGCCAGACGCTCTCCTGCAGGGCGGCGATGCCGGCGTTCAGGCTGTCTCCGAAGTCGGAGAGGGCCTTGCGGTCCACCAGAAAGCCGCTCTCCTCCATCCGGGCCAGCACGGCGCAGAGAGGCAGCTCGGCCTGCAGATAGAGCTCCTCCATATCCAGCTCCCGCAGCTTCTGCTCCAGCGGCTGGCGGAGCTTCCAGACCGCCTCGGCCCCGTGAAGCTCCCTCCCCAGCCAGCGCAGGGACAGCTTTTCCAGCGCATAGCTGCCCGCGGTGGCCTCCAGCAGATAGCCGGCAAGGGCCGTGTCAAAGAGAAACCCCTCCAGCGGCAGCTTCTCTTTCAGCAGAAGGCCCATCAGGTCTTTCAAGTCGTGAGCGAGCTTGGGGATCTCCGGGGAGAATAGCGCGCGCAGCAGCGCCTGATAGCTCTCTCCGCAGGCGGTCCATGCGGCGGTGTACGCCGTTTTGCCATCGCAGAGCTCCAGCCGGTCCAGCCCGTCAAGGGGAAAGATCGCAAGGGGTCCCAGCTCCTGCAGACGCGCGGCCAGATCCATGGCCCCAGCCTCGTCCAGCTCCACGCGGGGCAGGCTCTCGCTCGACCCGGCGGCGACGGCCTCTTCCGTGGGCTCCAGGCCCCATTTCTCGATGAACTTGGCAAAACCCAGGCGGAGCATCAGGGGGTAGAGCCCGGGGGTGTAGGCATGATCCCAAAGGTTCTCCGCCGGCTCGAAGGGCAGGGGCACCTCCCGCAGGATGGTGGCCAGCCAATAGGACAGGCGGGCGCTCTTTTCCCCCTCCCGCAGCTTTTTGCGCACGCCCTCTTTCACGTCCAGGGCGTCCAGATCCCCGTAGATCCCGTCCAGGCTGCCGTAGCGGTGCAGCAGATCCATGGCGGTCTTCTCCCCGATGCCGGGGACGCCGGGGATATTATCGCTGCTGTCGCCCATCAGGGCTTTCAGATCCACCATCTTTGCCGGCGCAAAGCCGTACTCGCTCTCAAAAACCTGCGGGGTGTACAGGATGGTCTCGGTCTGGCCCATGCGGGTCTTGACGTTGCAGACGCTGGTGCGCTCGCTGACCAGCTGCAGGCTGTCCTTGTCGCCGGTGACGATGACGCAGTCCCAGCCCTTTTCCTCGCAGATCCGGGCGGCGGTGCCCAGGATATCGTCGGCCTCGTAGCCCTCCAGCTCATAGCGCTTCACGCCCATGGCGTCCAGCAGCTCCTTGAGAATGGGCATCTGGGCGGCCAGCTCCTCGGGCATGCCGGCGCGCTTGGCCTTGTAGCCCTCATAGGCCCGATGCCGGAAAGTGGGCGCCTTCAGGTCAAAGCTGACGCAGAGGGCCTCCGGCTTCTGCTCGTCCAGCAGGCGCTGGAGGATGGCCAGGAAGCCGTAGAGGGCGTTGGTGGGGGTTCCGTCCGGCGCGGTCAGTGGACGGACGCCGAAGAAGGCCCGGTTGACGATGCTGTTCCCATCTAAAATCATCAGTTTCATGCAAAATCCTCACTTCTCGCCTCTGAGGCGAATGATCTCGTCCCGCAGCTGGGCGGCAATCTCGTACTCCAGCATCTGGGCCGCCTTGCGCATCTTGCTCTCCAGCTCGGCGATGAGCTCCCGGCGCTCCCGCTCGGTCATCTTCACGCCGCGGGACTTGGCCGTGCTCTCCGGCGCGGCGGAGATCTCCAGCAGATCTCGTACGCTCTTGACGATGGTCTGGGGCACGATGCCGTTGGCCTGGTTATAGGCCATCTGCTTGGAGCGGCGGCGCTTGGTCTCGTCAATACAGGCGCGCATGGAAGGCGTGATGGTATCCGCGTACATGATCACATAGCTCTCGGCGTTCCGGGCGGCCCGGCCCACAGTCTGGATCAGGCTGGTCTCGCTGCGGAGAAAGCCCTCCTTGTCCGCGTCCAGAATGGCGACCAAACCCACCTCCGGCAGGTCCAGGCCCTCCCGCAGGAGATTGATGCCTACCAGCACGTCGAACTCGCCCAGGCGCAGATCCCGTATGATCTCCATGCGCTCGATGGTGCCGATGTCGTGGTGCATGTAGCGGCAGCGGATGCCGGCGTTCAGCAGGAAGCCGGACAGGTCCTCCGCCATCTTTTTGGTCAGCGTGGTCACCAGAACCCGCTGGCCTTTTTCGTTCTTCTCGTGGATCGCATCGATCAGGTCGTCGATCTGCCCCTCCACGGGGCGCACGAAGATCTCCGGATCCAGCAGGCCCGTGGGGCGGATGATCTGCTCCACCACCTGGCCAGCCCGCTCCTTTTCATAGTCCCCCGGCGTTGCGGAGACATAGATGCGCTGGTGGATCCGCTGGGTAAACTCGTCGAATTTCAGGGGCCGGTTGTCAAAGGCGGAGGGCAGACGGAAACCGAAATCCACCAAAGACTCCTTTCGCGCTCGGTCGCCCCGGTACATGGCCCGCACCTGGGGCAGGGTCACATGGCTCTCGTCCACGAAAAGCAGGAAGTCCTTGGGAAAATAATCCAACAGGGTCATGGGAGGGCTGCCGGGCGCCCGGTTGGAAATGACCCGGGAGTAGTTCTCGATGCCGGAGCAGTAGCCCAGCTCCTGCATCATCTCGATATCGTAGTCCGTCCGCTGGCGGATGCGCTGGGCCTCCAGCAGCTTGTTGTTCGCCTCGAACCAGGCCACACGCTCGTCGCACTCGGCCCGGATGCGGTCGATGGCGGCGGCCATTTTTTCTTTTGTGGTTACGTAATGGCTGGCCGGGTAGATGGCCACATGGTTCAGTACCCGGGTGGGGACGCCGGTGACCATGTTGATCTCGCTGATCCGGTCGATCTCGTCGCCGAAAAACTCCACCCGGATGGCCTTGTCGTTGGAGTAGGCCGGGAAGATCTCCACCGTGTCGCCCCGGACGCGGAACATGTTGCGCTCGAAGGCGATGTCGTTGCGCTCGTAGCGGATCTCGATGAGCTTGCGCAGCAGCTCATCAAAATTCCGGGTCTGACCGGGACGCAGGGAGATGACCATATTCGCGTAGTCGATGGGGTCGCCCAGGCCGTAGATGCAGGAGACAGAGGCCACCACGATCACATCCCGCCGCTCGAAGAGGCTGGAGGTGGCGCTGTGACGCAGGCGCTCGATCTCATCGTTGATGGAGGCGTCCTTCTCGATATAGGTGTCGGTATGAGGAATGTAGGCCTCGGGCTGGTAGTAGTCGTAATAACTGACGAAGTACTCCACCGCGTTATCCGGGAAAAACTCCTTGAACTCGCTGCAAAGCTGCGCCGCCAGGGTCTTGTTATGGGCCAGAACCAGAGTGGGACGATTCAGCCGGGCGATGACGTTGGCCATGGTGAAGGTCTTGCCCGAGCCGGTGACGCCCAGGAGCACCTGCTCCTCCAGGCCGTTTTCCAGCCCCAGGACCAGATCGTCGATGGCCTCCGGCTGGTCGCCGGTGGGTTTGTAATCAGAAACGAGCTTAAAGCGATCCATAACTCTCTCCGCAAACATTTTTTCATGATATTGTACCATGTCCGCAGCCAAAACACAAGATAAACCGGGCATTTTCCGCCGCATCCGATAATCGAAGAAACAAGAAAAGCTGTGGAAAAGCGGGAGGGCATCTGGTATAATACAAAAAAGAGGGTGATCGCATGCTGAACAAAACCATTCTCGGCCCCGTCACGATCTCCGCCCTGGGCGGCAGCGTCAGGGGCAACGAGCGGGAAAGATGCCTGGAATTTCTGGGCGTCCCCTATGCCCGGGCGGAGCGCTTTGCCTACGCAAGCCCCGTGGATTCGATCGACGGGACGCTGGACGCCGCAAAACCCGGCTATGCCTGCCCACAGAACCGGGGCTGGCACGAGCATCTGGAGCACCCCACCCGGCTGTTCTACAAGAAGGAATACCGGGAGGGCAGCGAATTCCGCTACAGCGAGGACTGTCTGAATCTCAATATTTTCACGCCCAAAAACGCCTCCGACTGCCCCGTGATCCTTTTCTTCCACGGAGGCGGCTTTGATTCCGGCATCAACAGCGAGGACCCCTTCGACGGCGAAGGACTTGCCTCCCGGGGCATTGTGACGGTGTTTGCCAACTACCGGGTGGGGCCGCTGGGCTATCTGACCCATGAGGAGATCCAAAAGCAGTTCGGGCGGGATGGCAACTTCGGCCTGGACGATCAGCTGACGGCTGTACGCTGGGTGAAGGCCCACATCGGAGACTTCGGCGGCGACCCGGAAAATCTCACCCTGCTGGGCCAGAGCGCGGGGGCCATATCCATCCAGTACCTTTGCCTCAACCCCGAAAATGCCGGGCTTTTCCGCCGTGCGGCCATGATGTCCGGAGGCGGCATGTTCCCCAAATTTGCCCTGCCCCGCCGGGCGGAGGACACCCACGCCTATTGGCTGGAGTACCTGGAGGCCGCGGGCTGCCGGACCCTGGAGGAGCTTCGCCGCGCCCCGCTGGACGCGCTGTTCGACGCCATGGAAACCATGAAGCTGCGGAGAAAAGACGGGATCTACCACACCATGCCGGTGATCGACGGTGCGCTGATCCCCGCGCCCATCGACAAAATGATCCGATCTCCCCTGCCGCTGGACTATCTGATCGGCTACACCAACAACGACATGTACGCCCCGGTGATGGCCTTCATCGGCAACCGCTATGCCAAGGCAAACGGCGCATATGTCTATTACTTCGACCTTAACGCCCCCGGCGACGACAACCGGGCCTTCCACTCCTGCGACCTGCGCTATGTGTTCGAGAGCCTGGGTGGCAGCTGGCGGCCCTATGCAGCGCGGGACTATGAGGCGGCGTCCCAGCTGGCGGACTATCTGGCCAACTTCGCCCGCTGCGGCGACCCCAACGGTCCGGGTTTGGCTCTTTGGAAAAAGGCCGGGAAGCATGCCGCCCGGGCGCTGCACTTCGCGCCGAAGAAAACGGCCATGGGACACGTGAACTACGGGAAGCTCGCCCTGAATATGCTGACAAAAGGAGATCCGAAGGCATGAAATTTGACCACCGCTTCACGCTCCGGCAGGCGACGCCTGCCATGCGCCTCTATGAGGCGGACGGGGTTTCCATGCGGCTGGATTATCTGGAACAGGGGCTGCGTGTGGCGCTGCTGCGGGAGGGCGTGCCCCTCGTGCCCACCTGGAGCGTCTGGCCCCTGCCGGGAGACTGCCCCCTGGAAGGGCGGGACAAGCTCTCCACCGAGGGCTTGAAGCTGAGCGCTCCCCAGATCACAGAGGACGCGGAGACGCTGCGCTTCTCGATTTCTGACGTGGATTTCACCGTAGAGAAGAAAAACTTTCGCATCACGGCGCGGAACGAAAAGGGCGTTCTGTATGCCGACCGCTCGGGTCTGGCCTATAACTTTGCTGGCGAGCTGGGCGACGGCTCCGTCCACTACACCCGTCGGGAGCCGGGAGAGCGGATCTTCGGCCTTGGCGACAAGGGCGGAGACGTGAACAAGGCCGGGCGCAGCTTCACCCTTGCCGCCACAGATTCCATGGGCTTTCGGGCCGAGAGCAGCGACCCGCTCTATAAGCAGATCCCTTTCTATATCTGCCAAAACAGCGCCGGCGCCTACGGGCTCTACTATGACAGCTACGCAAACGGCCGGGTAGACTTTGGCCGGGAGCACGACAACTATTATGAGCCCTTCAACTCCATTCGTCTGGAGGAGGAGAATCTGGTGTTCTACCTCTTTCTGGGAAGCCCGATGGAGATCCTGCGGAGTTTTTCCGCTCTCTGCGGAGAGCTGCCGACCCTGCCGGACTGGGCCTTTCGCTACTGCGGCAGCACCATGGCGTACACCGACGCCCCGGACGCCGACAGGCAGCTGCGGGGCTTTGTGGAAAAATGCAGAGGCAAGGGCATCCGCGCCGGCGGCTTCTACCTCTCCAGCGGTTACACCCAGATCGGAGAGCGCCGCTGCGTCTTCCACTGGAACCGGGACAAGATCCCCTCGCCGGAGGGACTGGCGGCGTATTTCCGGGAAAACGGGATGGAGCTGCTGCCCAACGTGAAGCCCGCTTTTCTGACGGAGCACCCGCTGTACCGAGAACTTGCGGAGAAGGGCTATTTCCTGCACTATGCCGATGGGAGCCCCGCTCTCTTCCCCTTCTGGGGCGGGATGGCGGCCTATCTGGATTTTACCAATCCGGAAGCCTACGTCTTTTGGAAACGCTGCGTGCGGGAACAGCTGGCGGAAAAGGGCTATCGCAACATCTGGAACGACAACAACGAGTATGACGTGCAGGATCTCGAGGTGCTTGCCTGCGGCTTCGGGCGGGAGCTGCCCGCGCGGCGCATCCGCCCGCTCTTCTCCTACCTCATGTCCCGGGCCAGCCGAGAGGCATGCCTGGAGCTCGACGGCGAAGAAACGATCCCCTTCCACGTCTCCCGCTGCGCCATTGCGGGGACCCAGCGGGTGGCCACCACCTGGACCGGCGATAATCTGACGGACTTCCGGGAGCTGCGCTACAATCACAAGCAGGCCATGACCATGGCGCTGACGGGCTTTTCCTTCTTCGGGGCGGACATCGGCGGCTTTGCAGGTCCTGTGCCTTCCCGGGAGCTCTTCCTGCGCTGGCTGCAGTACGGGATCTTTACGCCCCGCTTCGTGCTGCACTCCTGGAAGCCCGGCGAAGAGAGCAACATGCCCTGGCTCTACCCGGACTGTATGGACGCGGTGCGCCGCATTTTTTCCCTACGGGAGAGGTTAATGCCCTATCTGCAGTTGGAATATGAGCGCAGCCGCAGGCGGCACGAGCCGCTGATCTTCCCGGTATTCCTACAGGAGCCGGACTACGACTGCGAAAGCGACTGCTTCTTCTGCGGAGACTCTATTCTTGCCTGCCCGATCTTCGACGAGGGCGGCGTATCTGCGAGTGTAAAGCTGCCGCTGTCGGAAATGGGCTGGCTTTTGCGGGGCAAGGGAGAGCCCCTCCCCGGCGGGCTTGCGCTGACCGTTCCCTGTCTGCCCGATGACGAGCCGATCTGGTTCCTGCGGGCGGGAGAGCAAATTTGAGCATAAGAGAATCCCTCTTCGGTTTGAACCGAAGAGGGATTCTCTTATGTTGACAGGAAATCAGATGTCGATGTCCTTCTTTTCGTAGGATTCCTTCAGATGCCGCTCCTTCTCCACCTGCAGCTCCTCCACCCTTCTGCGGGAGAGCGGATAGTACACAAAGAGCATCAGCGCCATAAGGCCGAAGAGGATCGCCGGGATCAGGGTCGCCAGATCATACATGGTTTTCAGATTCTCCAGCGTCTGCACCGCGCCCTTCTCCACTTTGTAGTGCATCCCCAGCAGGGCGCCGTTGACGCAGACCGCGGAGAGCACCTGACCCAGCTTGCGGAAGAAGTTGAAGACGGAGTAGGCCGTTCCGTCGTCCCGGCTGCCGGTCCGGATCTCAATATCGTCGATGGTATCAGTCACCATGGCCCAAAGCTGCATGACCAGGGTGGTAAGGCCGATGCCGCTGACAAAGCAGAGGAACAGGAAGACCCACTTGAGCAGGCCCGGCTCCATGCCCCGCAGGAAAAACATCAGCAGATTCGCCGCCGCGGCCGCCGCCACGCCCCAGGCGCAGACTTCCTTTTTGCCCAGCTTCCGGGCCCATCCGGGCAGCAGGAACATCATCACCAGCATTGGCGAATAGGTGCAGGCCTGGGAGGCCAGCACCATCCAGGAGGCGTTGAAGTAGTCCTTGAAAAGGTAGGTGTAAAAGCTCTGGGTAAACATCTGCCCCGAGAGCAGCAGCATAGAGATCAGGCTGACCGAGACAAAGGCGCGATTTTGGAAGAGGAGCTTGATGGTCTTCCTCGCGGCGCCCTTTTCCGGGATCTGGGGCTTGGTCTTGACCCGTTCCCTGTTCATGCGGAAAGCGATCAGCAGCAGAACGAAGGAGACGAGCGCCATAATGACCACGCCCAGGATCACGGGCTTGTATTGCAGATCCTGGATGACCTTCCCGTTTTCGCCGATCACTTCTTTCCCGTTCTCAACCCGGTTTGCATAGGCGAAGCTTGCGATGAGCATCACGGGAACGGAGCCCAGCGCCGCGCCGATGGAGCGCCACACGGAGAGCTTGTTGCGCTCGCCCGCATCCGTAGTGACCACCGAGGCCAGGGAGCCGTAGGGGATCTGCAGCACGGTGTAGGCCATGCCGAAGAAGACATAGGTCACCGTAGCGTAGATGCAGGTGGCCACATAGTGTCCCTCTTCCCCGATGTTTCCGATTTTGAGGAACATCAGCACCGCCGAGAGCGCCAGAGGGAAGGCCGCGTAGAGGATCCAGGGGCGGTAGCGGCCGAAGCGGGAGGGCTTCACCGTATCGCAGATGCGGCCCATGATGGGGTCGTTGATGCCGTCCCAGACCCGGGCGCCGATGAACATCAGCATGATGAACAAGGGGCTCAGGTGGAAGATGTCGGTGTAAAAGATCTGCAGCAGAGTGGTCACCAGGCTGAACACCAGGCAGCCGGCGGCATCGATCATGGCATAGCCGGCGTAGTCCTTCGTTTTCAGTCCGCTGGTGCGCGCGATGTAAGAGGTCTCGTTCATGATCCCAAAGCTCCTTTTCTTTTGATTCCCTTTCGTCACGGAAGACGGGTTCCCCCGTCTTGTCCCGGCGACAAAAATTCATGGAAAATCGGATTTGAGTTGCTTATACCAAAAAGTGACGCTGCTTTCGATGTGGAAGCCCGCGGCCGCATAAAAATCCTTTCTCCAGCCGAAGGAGTCCACATAGCATTTCTCGATGCCGAGCATAGCGCATCGCCGGACAGCGCCGCGGAGCATGGCCTTCCCCAGTCCCCTGCGCCGGTATTTTTCCCTGGTGCTCACCGGTTCGATCAGCGCGCTCCGGGATGCGCGATCCACATAGACGTAGCAGTAGGAGCAGACATTGTTCTCCTCCTTCGGGGCGTTTTCCTCCACCGTGATGCATTCAAAGCTGTCAGACATAGAGGAGCGTTTCCTATCGTGATAGGGAGCCATGCCGGCCCTGTAATCCGGAGCCTCCCAGTCGGGATGAAAACCAAGTCGAAGGGCGCTCCATTTCTTCGCCTCGTCCGGGTATTCCTCCCCATAGAGAAGGCGGAAGCCCTCCGGCAGAGGGCCGCTTTCCGCCGCGCTGCGGGGATCGATGCAGTTCATATATTCTTTTTCCGTATACTCGCTGTAGCCGGACTCCTGCAGCGTCCGCCTTGCAAAAGAAAAGCTGTCGCTTATTGCGACCCAGAATTTGACCGAGCCGTCCTCCGCCCCTGCAAAAAGCTGCCGACACTTCTCCTCGCTGAACACGAGCATGGACGGAAAGAGCTCTTCGCAGCCGTTTTTGATGCTGAAATAGACGTTCTCCCCATCCGGAAGGACGCAGGCCTGGATCTCTCCCCCGTCCTCCCAGAGAAAGATATAGTCTGACGAGCGCGCTCTGCCCTCGTCAGACTCCTGGGCGCCGACTCTGTAGATCAGGTCATGCAGCCGTTCCGGCAGCCAGGATTCCGCTGTGCCGCGCTGAATAAACTGCATTCGCAGAAACGCCTCAAGACGCTCCAGATCCCGATCCGGCTGAAAGCTTACGATCCTTATCGCCTGTCACCCCTTCAAAGCCAGATTGCTTGGACATATTATATCATCCCCCACCGCAGCAGGCAACCGAAATCGACTCTTTCCTTTGCCGCGCTTTTTCTCAAAGTGCATGAAAAGGAAAAAACAGCGCACAGCTGCCCTATCCGGCGGTCTGTGCGCTGTCTTTCTTATTGCTTGGATTATACCATCAGATCGTATTTTTCCACATCGATGACGGCGTGGCCCTGGGCCTCGAAGCTGATACCGTCGGCGCTCTGGGGGGTGTAGAAGGTCATGGTGAGCACCTGCTCGCCGTCGTTGACAAAGACCTCCGCGCTGAATCGGTCCAGGATGATACGAAGCTTCAGCTCGCCGCCCCGATCGGCCACAAAGCACTTCCGCTCGTGCACGAAGTCCCGGTTATAGCCGGCGTGTACCCGGCTGATCCGCATGGTGGAGGAGTCCGGACGATAAGAGACGGAGGAATAGTGCTGGCTGCCCTTGGCAAACTTCACCCGGAACACGCTGTAAGAGTCGGCGGTCTGCGGCCGGACGGTCACCGTCATATCCAGGGTGCGGCCGAAAATGCCCTGCAGCACGGTCTCGGCCCGAACCGGCACGTTGTGATAGGCGATCCTGCGGCCGCGCAGCCTCTCCAACTCCCGTACGGGATGCTGGATCAGCCGGCCGTCCCGCAGAGAGAGCTCCCGGGGCAGGGACATCTGCCCGAACCACTTGCTGCCCTCCGGGGCGATACAGGTGTCCCAGTTCTGCATCCAGCCGATCATGACCCGCCGGCCGTCCGGCGTGAGCAGGGTCTGGGGCGCGTAAAAGTCGATACCGTAGTCGATGGCCTGCACCCGCTCCCGCTCCAGGCAGCCGCGCTGTTCGTCGATGCTGCCGATCAGGCAGACCGTGCCGTTGCCGTTATGGAACTCCAGCCCCGCCTGACACATGTCCTGGGGGCTGACCAGCAGGAGCTGCTTCCCGTCCAGTTCAAAAGTGTCCGGGCACTCCCACATTTTGCCGTACTCGTTGTAGCAGCGGTCCAGAACGGAGCGGAAGTGCCAGTGGATGGCGTCCTTGCTCTCGTAGAGCAGGATGGCGCCGCTCTTGTCGTCGCTGCGGTTGCCGATGACACAGCCGAAGCCGCCCTCCGGCCGGCGATAGATCTTGGGGTCACGAAAATCGTGGCGGCTGAAGCCCTCCGGCACATCCTGTTCCCCCAGCACCGGATTTTTGGCGTACTTGACATAGTCCCTGCCGTCGCCGAATGCCAGACACTGGGTCTGGTAGGCGAGCTTGACGCCGTCCTCCCGGCGTTTTTCCCGCACGCCGGTATAGAGAAGCATCTGCTGTCCGTCCTCCAGTTCAATGGCGGAGCCGGAAAAGCAGCCGGCCTTGTCATAGCTCTGGTCCGGGGCCAGAGCGGCGGGCAGATACTCCCAGCGCAGCATGTCCTCGCTCACCGCGTGGCCCCAGTGCATGGGACCCCATTTGGTGGAGTAAGGATGATACTGATAAAAGATGTGGGCCTTTCCTTTATAAAATGAGAAACCGTTTGGGTCGTTCATCCAGCCGATCCGCGGGGTGAGATGGAAGAGCGGACGCTCCTCCGCGTCGATATAGGCTCCGTACTGTTCCTCAAATTCTCGGGCTTTTTGCAAAGCTTCGCTGATCATTGGGGAAACCTCCTGCTTGTTGTAGGCTGCAGCCGCATCCCGAAGGGTGCGGCTGCAGTGCCGGGGTCAATGCGGGGAGGAAAACTTACTTGTTCTGCAGATAACGGGTGTAGGCGTCCTGGTACACGGCCAGCAGTCGGGACATGCCGCAGCTGTCCTCCAGCATCTCCAGATAGGCTTCCCACTCCGCATCGGTGGGTCCGCCGTTCTTGAGCCAGGTGCCCTCATACTCGGAGACGGCGCTGACGAAGTCGGCCTTGTAGCGGTCGATGACCTCCAGCTCCTCCTCGGTGAAGGTGACGTCATTGGGGTAAGCCACGGGATACTGGACGTAAGGCATCCAGAAGTCCTCAATGTCGTGCAGACGCTGCGTGGCGCGATCCTCCATGTAGAAAACGCTGTTGTAGTACTCGGGCAGGATGAGGCGGGGGCCAAAGACCTCGTACTGGCCCTTCAGCTCGCCGGAGCTCTTGCCGAACTGCGCCTTGGCCTCGTCGTCGGAGATGACCTGCCACACGCCGTTTTCGTCCTTCTCGGTGAAGTAGATGCCGATGGGACCGTACTGCAGCTGCATAACGACCTCGGGATCATACCACTGGTCAAAGTACTTGAGCAGCAGCTCGGGGTTGCCGCATGCGCTGGTGATGTTCAGGTTGCCGGAGGTGACGCCCGGGCCGGAACGGATGTTCACGTTGCAGGTGTTCTCATAGGGGGTGCCCACAGGGCCCTTCAGCGGGGGCAGGAACACGAAGTCGTCGGTGTAGTCGCCGGCGATCTCATGGATCTCCCACCAGGTGGCCACGCCGACGCGGCCCTGAGAGACCTTGGAGATCAGCTGGCTGGTGCCCTGGGAGAACATCTCCAGATCCATCAGACCCTCGGCATACCAGTCGTGGAAGTAGGTGACGGCGTCACGGTAGGCCTGGGAGGTGCAGACGAACTGCACGGTGCCGTCGGGATTGGCAATCAGGTCAAAGCAGACATCGGAGGTAAAGTTGGTGAAGCCGAAGCCGGCATAGAAGATCTCCTGGCCCCAGCACCACTGGTCAAAACCGGTGGACATGGGGATGGTGTTGGGACCGCCCATGTTGTTCTCTTTGAACGCGACCAGCACGTCGTGCAGCTCGGTCAGGTTTGTGGGCATTTCCAGACCCAGCTCGTCCAGCCAGGTCTTGTTGATCATGGAGAACTCGGGGATGGCGTAGATGGACAGGTCGTCCTCCGCGCCGATGGCGCCGGTGCCCATCAGCTCGCCGGAGGGCAGACCGTAGATGCAGCCGTCGGCCTGGGTGATGCCGGCGCGGATTTCAGGATGCTCATCCAGGATCTTGCAGAGGTTGGGCATGATCTCGGGGGTGATGTAGGGGGTCAGGTCGATGAAGACGCCGTCAGAGCCATACTCGACGATGTCGTTCTGGTTGAAGCCCACCGCGATGAAAGCGTCGGGCAGCTGGTTGCCGCCGATGAGCACGCCGACCTTCTCACCGAGAGAGTCGCTCATCAGGTCCCATTCGATCTCAACGCCGGCATTCTCCGCCAGCTCCATCAGAACGGGGTTGGAGTCGTTGCCGCTGGAGAGAGCGGACATGCCGCCGACGATCAGAAACTGGTTCTGGTTCTCGTCGCCGCGCTTCTCCGTCTCACCGCCGCCGCAGGCCGCCAGGGCCAGGAGCATGGCGAGGCAGAGGATCATGCAAAGAATCTTTTTCATAAACCTTTCCTTTCTTCGCGCTATGCGCGAACAGTTTCAAGCCGGGGATTCAGAGGGGCGCTCCCCCTCTGCTTTTTCACATCGCTGCAGGAATCGCACACGCATTTTCATCCATCCGGATGGCATGACCGTCGGAAAACCGGCTCAGCCCTTGACGGCGCCGGTCATGAAGCCCTGCTCGAAGTACTTCTGGACGAAGGGATAGATGATCAGCATGGGTGCCGCCGCCACGATCATGGAGGCGTACTTGACCAGCTCGCCGATGCGGGTGGCCTCCAGGTGGGTCATGCCGCCGGTCATCTTGGTCAGCTGGTCCGTGGAAATGACGATGCCGCGCATCACCAGGGGGAAGGGCGCCTGGCTCTCGTTCAGGTAGATCAGAGCGGTGAACCAGTCGTTCCAGAAGGCCACCATGGAGAAGACCACGATGACCGCCATGATGGAGCGGCTCAGCGGCACCACGACCCGCAGGAAGGTGGTGAACTCGTCCGCGCCGTCGATCTGCGCCGCCTCGATCATATCCTTGGGGATGTTGTTTTCGAAGAAGTTGCGCACGATGATCACGTTGCCCATGCCGACGCCGCCGGGGAGGAACAGCGCCCACATGTTGTTCATCAGGCCCGTCTCCTTAACCACCAGGTAGGTGGGGATCAGACCGCCGCCGAAATACATGGTGATGATGAAGAAGATGCTGATCCACTTGCGGCCGGGCAGGTTCTTCTTGCTCAGAGGATAGGCGGTGATGTAAACGGTGACGACGGAGTACAGGGTGCCGATGACGGTGTACTTCACGGAGTTCAAAAAGCCGTTGAGCAGGTTGCCGTTGGAGAAGACCCGCTGATAGCCCTCCAGGGTGAACTGGCTGGGCAGGAGGAAGGTCTTGCCGGCCTGCACGTCAAAGGGGTCGGAGACGGATGCGACGATGACGTAGTAAAGCGGGTATGCGATGATCAGCATGATGAGCGCCATGAGGGCGACCAGGATCACATCGCTGGTCTTGTCGGACATACTATGGATGCCTTGTTTCTTTCTCATTCCGACACCCCCTTACACAAAGCTGACGTCCGCGGCCTTCTTGGCGATCTTGTTGACCACGATCAGCAGGATCACGTTGATGACCGTATTGAACAGGCCCACCGCCGTCGACAGGCTGAACTGCTGTTTTTCGATACCTTGCTGGTACACGTAAACGGCTATGACGTCGCTTGTCGCCTTATTCAGTTCTGTCTGCAGCAGGAAGACCTTCTCGAAGCCGACGCTCATGATGCCGCTGGCGGCCATGATGAGCTGCAGCACGATCATGGGGATCAGCTCGGGGATATCGATGACGCGGATGCGCTGCCACATGGAGGCGCCGTCGATCTTGGCGGCCTCATAGAGGCCCGGATCCACCGCCGACAGGGTCGCCAGATAGATGATGGTGCCCCAGCCGGCGTCCTGCCAGATGCCCGAAGCGATGTAGATGGTGCGGAAGGCGCCTGGCTCCGTCAGATAGTCCACGGGATTTGCGCTGTTGAAGAGGATGTTGATCAGGCCGCCGTTGGGGCTGAGGAAAATGCGGATCATACCGCAGACGACCATGATGGCGATAAAATGCGGGGCGTACAGAACGGTCTGAACGACGCGCTTGTAGCGCTTGAAGCGGATCTGGTTGATGGCCAGAGCCAGGATGATGGGCACCGGGAAGCTCCAGAGCAGACCGTAAACACTCAGCTTGATGGTGTTTTCGATCATGCGGCCGAAGTTGCGGTTGCTGAAGAAACGTTCAAACCACTCCCAGCCGACCCATTTGCTGCCGAAAAAGCCCTGCGCTGCCTTGTAATCACGGAAAGCGATCTGAATGCCGTACATGGGGATGTACTTGTAGATGATCGTGATGACCACCGGGATCACAAGCATCAGATAGAGCTGCCAGTTCTCCGTAACTCTGCGGCCCAGGGTTTTTCCGTGAGGCGGCGCCTTCTTCGGCGCTTTTTTCTTAGGCGTTTCAAGCACTTTGCTTTCTGCCAAGGAACTCACGCAGAGGATCCCTCCTTTTCTTCAATTTTCTCAGTGGATTTGCTGGATTCGCGGGGTTTCGCCCTCGTCTCCGGATCCGGGTCACCAGCCTGTGATCCGCAGCCTCGAGCTTCGTGAAACGTTATTTTTGAACATAATAAAAGTAGCACAAAGCAAGGCTTTCCGTCAATAAAAAATTCCGGTTATAGAGAGAACAAATCGTATTTTTGCCGGAATAGCCAAAGACAGGCTCTCTTTTTTGGGTGATTTGCCGGATGAAAACGTTTCGCGAAACCCTTTACAAATCCGAGGGAACCGCTTATACTGTCCGTGTAATGTTTCACTCCATTTCATGAAATCGGGAGGGTCCTCCTATGTCCGAAAGCAAAAGCGTCCCCACCATGAAGGATGTGGCCCGGGAGGCCGGCGTCGCCCTGGGGACCGTTTCCAAGGTCGTCAACGGCCTGCCCGTTGGCGAGGATTACCGCCTGCGGGTGGAAAAGGCCATCGAAAAGCTCAACTACCGGGTCAGCAGCTACGCCCGAGGGCTGCGCAGCAACAAGACCTATACCATCGCCGTGATGGTGCCGAATCTGATCAGCCCCTTCTTTTCCAAGCTGGTAAACTGCATCAATCATGAGCTCTCAGCCCGCAAGTACCGTATGCTCTTCTATGCCACGGACTACGATCCGGCCCAGGAGCAGGAGCTGGTTCATCTGGCCGAGCAGCAGAAGGTGGACGGCATCATCTGTCTGAGCTACAATCCCCATCTGCAGGTCTCGCCGGATGTGCCGCTGGTTTCCATCGACCGCTATTTCGGCGCGCAGATCCCCTGTGTGGCCAGCGACAACTACGGCGGCGGAAGGCTTGCCGCCGAGAAGCTGGTGGAGAACGGATGCAAAAACCTTGCTTTTTTGCGCATCGGCTCCAAGCTCACCAATGAACCGAACAAACGCAAGGACGGCTTTATCGCCGGATGTGAGGCGCTTGACGTGCCCTATACGCTGAAGATCATCGACGACGGCACGCCGTATACCGCTTTTTTCGAATTCCTCGAAGAGCATTTCCACGACGGAAAGCTGGATTTTGACGGTATTTTCTGTGTGACGGACTCGATGGCACACGTGATCCGCGGCGCGTTGACGCAGCACATGGGGCTGCGCGTCCCGGAGGACGTGCAGATCATCGGCTTCGACGGGGTGCGGCACTTCGGCGACCTGGAATACACTTGCTCCACCATTGTGCAGCCGCTGGAGGCCATTGCCGCCAACTGTGTAGAGCTGGTTCTCTCCCCCCGGGGCGAGAACGCGCCGGCGCTCATTTGCCTTCCAGTCAGCTACGGCTGGGGCGGGACCACACGGGAGTGAGCCATGGCAAGCGAATACCTGAAATGGAAGGCGCGGGACGAAAAGCCCGCGCCGCCTCCGCGGGAGCGGACCAAAAAGGAAAAGCTGCTCAACTGGCTGCACTACAACAAGCTCTGGTTGATCATCGGGGCGGTGCTGCTGTGGATCGTGGGCAGCATGCTCTGGAACGTATTGGGCATCGGGCAGGTAAAACCGGACGTGATCGTGGCCTATGTCGGCCGCGATCCCATCCCGGAGGAGGCCGCCAGAGCCTTTGAGCTTGCCCTCGCTCCCCTGGCTGAGGACCGCAACGGGGACGGCAGCGTGGTGGTGGAGCTGCGGCAGTACGCCGTCAATCGCAGCGGCGACCCGGCCAGCGTGGTCTATTACAACTATGCCGCCAACACGGAGCTGATGGCGGACATCACCCAGGCCGAGAGCTATCTGTTCCTGACGGAGGACCCGGAGGGCGTACAGCTGGCCTATCAGATCTATGCCCGGGACGACGGGAGCCCGCCGGAGGACGAAGATTACGAGGCTATGGACAAGGTCTATCGCTGGGGCGACTGTCCGGCGCTGGCAGCGCTTGAGCTGGACCCGGCGCCGTTTGAAAACCTGTATCTGGGCCGCCGCTGCTTCTATTCAGAGCGGGAGGCCGAGGCACAGCGCGGAAACGAGCTCCTGTGGGAGCGAATGACCGAGGGGGCGACGCGATGAAGAGGATCTGGATCGGGCTGCTGCTCCTGACGCTGCTGCTTGCCGGCTGCGGCGAGCCGGAGGCGGACCTCCATCCGGAGTGGCCGGAGGCCTGGCTGCGCTTCGGAAATCTGATGGCCATGGAGACCCCGGCGGATTTCACGCTGGGAGAATATAACGACGTCCTGTCCCCCGAGGGGATCTGGTACGTGATGTTCAACTGCGGAGACGAGCCCAAAACTCTGCCGGGCGAACAGGAAGGCGAGGAGATCGTCTATTACGACGCGCAGCTCTTCCTGGTGCTGAAGGAATGCGGCAGCGAGGCGGAGGCCCGGGCCAACGTTCGCGACTGGGAGGCCCGGGAGGGGCAGAACTACACCATGGGAGACCGCCGGGAACTGGACGCCGCGGGGCAGTCCTTCGCCTCCTATCCCCTGCTGTCGGGCAGGGAGGGAAACCCCTATACCCACGGCGCGGCCGCCTTTGCGGTCCGAGACGGTCTGGCAATCAGCGCGGAACTGCTGTGCTCAGAGGACTTCGCGGGGGATCCCCAGGCGATCCTGGAGCAGTTTTTGAACGGAATCCATTACGGAGAATAGGAGCGAGGAATGGGTCTATTTCTTGGCGGGGACGACGATCGGGTCATCCCCGGCGTGCGGAAGGGGGGCTTCCCCCGCTATCGGGAAGTGCTGGAGGGCAACTGGAAGGATTTCATCAAGGTCGGCTTTATCACCCTGGTCTTTATCATTCCCCTGGGGGCGGGGCTTGTCTACGCGGTGGGCACGAAAAGCGCCCTGCTTGCCATCCTGGCCGGCCTTGCGGGCGGCGCGTTTTCCGGGCCGGGCTACGCCTGTATGGTGGATCTGATCCTGCGCCGGCTGCGCAACGATCAGGACGACTGGAGCTTCTGCTGGAAGCGCGCCCTGCGGCAGAACTGGAAGGCTTCCCTGCTGCCCGGCGCGGTGCAGGGCCTGCTGCTGGCCATGGTCACCTTCATCATCGCGCTGATCGAAATGATGGCGGCGCCGCTCACCCCGGGGACCCTGCTGCTGCTGGGCTTTTCGGTCGTTCTGGCCACCATGGTGCTGACCGTCTGGTGGGCGCAGGTGGTTCTCTTTGAGCAGCGTGCGCTGCAGCAAGTGAAAAACGCCCTTCTGTTCTGCATATTCCACTTCGGCAAAACACTGCTCTCCGCCCTGGTGCAGATGCTTTGGTGGGCGGTAATCGTGCTCTTTCTGCCCTGGACGGCCTTCCTCGTTCCCATCATCGGGCTGTGGTACGTCCTCTTTGTGGCCCTGCACCTGATCTATCCCAAGCTGGACGAAGACTTCCATGTGGAGGAGCAGATCGAGGAGAAATTCCCCGGGAGGATCGAGGAATGAGAGAATGCATCGCGGAAAACCGCTTCACGCTGAGCAAGGAACTGTTCTATGAGGGGATGCGCCGCGTCTCCCGGGAATACTACCGGAAAAGCCTGAAAACCGCGCTGCTGCTCCTGGCCCTGCTGTGGCTTGCGCTGAGCGCCTGGACCCTGTGGCAGAGCGGCAGTCTGTCCTATATGCTGATGGAATTTGCGGTGCTGGCGGCGGTGTCCCTGTGGCTGGCGGTGCTGCTGCCACGCAGCAAGACCCGGCGGGCCTACAAGGCCATGGAAAACGCCGGCACAGCCCAGGCCCAGCGCCTGACCCGCTTTCTGGAAGACCATCTGGAGGTGGAGGTGGAAGGCAAGCTGCGCAGTCTCCCCTACGGAGAGATCGCGGACTGCCTGCACACAGAGCATCTCCTGCTGCTGATCACGAAAGACAAAACCGGCGTCATGCTCCGGCACGACGCCTTTACCAAGGGCACGGAAGAGGCCGTTCTGCGGCTGATCGAACAAGCGCAAAAGGAGGACGCATCCCATGACTGACATCACTGCCATCGGCGAAATACTCATTGACCTGACCCAATCCGGGCGTACGGAGCAGGGCATCCCCCGCTTCGACGCCAACCCCGGCGGCGCGCCGGCAAACCTGGCCGTGGCCGCCTCCCGTCTGGGCGCCAAGACCGCCTTCATCGGCCGGGTGGGCCGGGACAGCTACGGCGATTTCCTGCGAAGCACCCTGGAGCAGAACGGCGTGGACGTCTCCGGGCTCAGCGTGGATCCCCGGCAGCACACCACGCTGGCCATCGTGTCTCTGGACGAAGGGGGCGAGCGCAGCTTCAGTTTTTATCGGGACCCCAGCGCCGACGTGAATCTGCGCTTCGAGGACGTTCCGGCGGAGCTGCTGGCGGATACCCGGGTGCTGCACTTCGGCTCCGTCAGCCTCACGGCTGAGCCCTCCCGCAGCGCCACACTCAAGGCGGCCCGGGAAGCCAGAGAAAAGGGCGCTCTGATCAGCTACGACCCCAACTACCGCGCCAGTCTCTGGCCCGACGAGGCCACGGCTGTGCGGCAGATGCTGCAGCCGCTGCCGTTGGTGGACATTCTGAAGGTTTCCGACGAGGAGCTGCCCCTGCTGACCGGGCTGAGCGATCCCGATCGGGGCAGCGCAAGACTGGCCGAGAAGGGCATCCGCCTCGTGCTGGTGACTCTGGGCGCCGAGGGAGCCTTCTACCGCTTCGGCGGCAGGATCGGCCATGTGCCCGGCGTCAAGGTCCAGGTGGGCGATACCAACGGCGCCGGCGACACCTTCTTCGGCGCAGCTCTGTCCAGGCTCGTCCGGGCGGAGAGTCTGGACGCGCTGACGGCGGAGGAGCTGGAAGATATCCTGCGCTTCGCCAACAAGGCCGCCGCCATCACCACCAGCCGGCACGGCGCCATCCCCGCCATGCCCACGCTGGCAGAAATGAAATAATACCGCAGCCCCACATAATCGCGCTCCGATCGGTGATACCGAGCGGAGCGCGGTTTTTTTGCGGAAACCAGTCTTGAAATATCGTTTCACATTCGCGAAATAAAGTGGCACGCACATATAATAGGTATTTTGCACAAATCATACTCCCTTCTTTAATGAAAAAGCACAGTTTGTTTCAGCACTTTGAATTCTTTCTTGACAAGGATTCCCACGGACTTTATACTAAAATCGCATTCCTCGTGAAACGTTATTTTGAACCGCAAGTCCCAACCAAAGCAAACCAAATCTTCCCCGCAAAGCCTCGCAAAACCTCTGTCAAAGCAAACCAAAAAAACACGAAAAAGAAAGGATGCAAATATGAAAAAGAGTATTCTGAAGCTGCTCTCTGCTCTGCTGATCCTCAGCATGGTCTTTGGCCTTGCCGCCTGCGGCGAGGGTTCCGGCGAGACCGCCGGCAGCACCGCTGGCGCCGACGATATCGTCAACGGCGATTTCGAGGAAGTCAGCGAGGGTCAGTGGGTCGGCTGGACCCGCCATGACGCGGCCTTCAACTTCCGCGGCGTGACCAACCAGGAAAAGGTTGCCGGCGTTGTCATGGAGAAGTCCGGCGAGTATTACTTTGCCGGCACCGTGGGCGGCAATCCCCCCATGCGCGGCACGCTGACCTCCGATGTGTTCAAGCTGGGCGGCAACGGCTTCATCACCTTCAAGATGGGCGGCGGCAAGGACACCGAGAAGTGCTTTGTGGACTTCTTTGAGGAAGGCAACGACACGCCTATCGCCCATGTGGTCAATGAGGACTGCGACGGCGTCTACATCACCGAGCACCTGCTGACCAAGGTGGTTGACCTGTCCGCTTACCAGGGCAAGAACATTTACATCGTTATCACCGATAACGACGACGGCAGCGATCTCTCCTATCTGAATGTGGACGCCTTCAAGGTCTGCCAGAACGACGACGAGGTCGCGGCGGCCCAGGCCGATTACGCCCGCCAGATCGAGGAGTTCGGTCCCAAGCCCTTTGTGGAGGACGAGACCTCCAACGAGATCCAGAACCCCGGCTTTGAGTCCGGCGACCTGAGCGGCTGGGTCATTCTGGACGGCACCGCGCTCTCCCGCGCGGCCATCGTGCCCACCAGCCAGTACTACTGGAGCGACCGCGCCGTCTACGGCGAGGGCGAGTACTATCTGGACGGCAGCAACAACGGCGCCATCCAGGAGAATCTGACCGGCGCCATCCGCTCCAGTAAGTTCACCCTGGGCGGCGACGGCTACATCAGCTTCATGATTGGCTCCGGCAACGGCGGCTCCTATGTGGCCCTGTGCGACGGCAACACCGATGAAGAGCTCATCAAGGTCGAGAACGAGTACTTCAGCGATCCCGCCTTGGCTCTGACCCTGCTGCGCGTGTACATCGACGGCAGCGAGTACCTGGGCCGCGTGGTCTACCTGAAGGTCGTGGACGCCAACGACGGCTCCAACGGCGGCTTCGCCTTCATCAACGTGGACGACTTCCGCGTCTCCCTGACCCGTGACGAGGTCGCGGCTCTGGAGGTCGAGCAGATGGAGAAGATCCAGAACGAGACCTACACCTCCGCTTCCTATGACGATCTGACCAGCCTGCGCAACTACTACAGCAACTATCCCTATCCCGTGCCTCTGGAGTCCCTGACCTTCACCGCCTACGCGGAGAACCAGGTGATTGACTGCGGCACCGTGGATCTCACCGCCTTCGTGGCCGACGCTGCCGCGACCTACGGCGGAGAGGCTGTGGAGGTGGCCATCACCGCCGTCAACGGCGAGCCCGTGGCCGATCCCGCCGCCGTCGACATGAGCGAGCCCGGCTTCTACACCGTCACCTACGGCGCCGAGCTCAACGGCAAGACCGCCGAGGCCAGCTTCACCGTTGTGGCCATGGACGACCACAGCAGCATCGCCAACGGCGGCTTCGAGAGCGGCAACCTGGCCGGCTGGACCCCTGTGGCCGGCAACTGGGCGCCCGTCGAGGGTCAGCTGCCCGGCGTCATCAGCGCCGTCAGCTACTGGGGCGAGGAGCTGCCCTACAACCAGGGCGGCGACTTCCACCTGGACGGCTGGAACACCGGTATCCCCGAGCCCGACGGCTGGGCGCTCCGCTCCACCAACTTCGTGCTGGGCGGCTCCGGCTTCATCTCCCTGCGCATGGGCGGCAACGCGGCCGCAGTGCACGTGTACCTGGCTGACGGAACCGAGATCGGCCTCTATCGGCAGACCCGCTTTGCCGACCAGAACTTCCCGTCTCTGGCGGCCGGCGGCTCCTGGGCCGACATGGGCACCTACGTCATCGATCTGAGCGAGTACATCGGACAGGAGCTCTACCTCGTCCTGGAGGATGAGGTGATCGAGGGCGGCTGGGCTCACGCCTTCTTCGACGAGGTCGTGACCTTCTATGAGGAGGCTCCCGACTATGCCAATCTCTTCGAGACCGTCAAGGACGGCGGCACCGACGAGACCGTGGACATCCCCTGGCAGCTCGCTGTCAACCTGAAGTAATCTTCCTCCTCCCGTCATTCCGAGGAGCGGAGCGGCGAAAAATGAAAGCAGCGTTTTCCGCTTGCTTCGCTTTCTCAGAATGACATGTTGGTTTCACACTCTACAAGGAGGGAACGCAATGAAAAAAGCAATTTGCATGGTGCTCCTCGTGGCAATGATGCTGGCTCTCGCGGCCTGCGGGGGCAGCAGCGACCCGCACAGCGACCAGCTCCTGCTGCACCTGAGCTTTGACGAGGGCAAGGGACTCACCGTGAAGGACTCCTCCGGAAATCTTCCGGACACGGCCCTGAATTACGAGCTCGCCCACGCCGCCTACATGCCGGAGGACCAGGAGCCCCAGTGGCGCGAGAGCGGCATCAGCGGCGGCTGCCTGCTGCTGGACGGCAGCTCCACCTATCTCAGCTACAACCGCAACGACATCACCGTAGAGGGCAAGGCTCTGACGATCTCTGTCTGGATCGCGCCGCGCATGTTCGAGTGGGACGACCCGCACGCCGTTGAAAACGGCACGGACGCCCCCACCGGCATCATCAGCCAGTCCAACAAGGAAAAGAACCAGGGCTTCCTGCTGGGCTATGAACGCTTCGGCCGCCTGACCTTCCAGGTAGGCACCGGAGACGACTGGCTCACGGTCTGGTCCAACGGCGACAATCTGAGCCGCTATGCGTGGAACTACGTCACCGCCACTTTCGACGCAGAGGGCGGCGAGATGTGCCTCTACCTGAACGGCGAGTTGATCGCCTCCCGCTCGGTGCCCAAGGGCGCCGAGATCAAGGGCGCCAACCGCGCTCCGCTGACGGTCGGCCGCAACGACGGAGCCCAGCGGCTCACCGCCGGCTATCTCAACGTGGCCAGCGGCCTCATCGACGAGGTGAAGCTCTACTCCGTTCCCCTGACCGAGACGGAGATCCGGGATTACTACAAGAGCGTCACCGTGCCGGAGATCAAGTTTGAGGACATCTGGCTGCAGAACATCCTGGGCAGCGACTTCACCCGGCCCCAGTTCCACGGCGGCCCTTATCAGTTCTGGATGAACGAGCCCCACGCCCCGGTGTACTACAACGGGATGTACCACCTGTTCTTCCAGGAGAACATGACCGGCTCCTACTGGCGCAACATCTGCTGGGGTCACCTGGTGAGCACCGACATGGTGAACTGGAAGCCCGTGAAGGAGGCCATCGTGCCCATGGAGGACAGCGTGGTGCCCGACGGCGTCTGGTCCGGCGGCGCCACTCTGGACAAGAACGGCGTTCCCCTGCTGTTCTTCACCGCCGGCAACGACAGCTTCCGCGAGGTGGAGGGTCTGATCTCCAACCAGAACATCGGCGTGGCCTATCCCGCCGATCTCAGCGATCCCGAGCTGACCGAGTGGATCGTCTGCGACGAGCTTGCTCTGATCCAGAAGCAGGGTCAGGGCCGCCCGGGCGAGTTCCGCGACCCCCACATCTGGAAAGAGGGAGACACCTGGTGCATGCTGGTCTGCTCCGGCAGCGCCAAGACAAAGGGCGGCACGGCTCTGCTCTACACCACGGACACCCTGGAGCTGGTGGACGGCGCCGTCAACATGGACTGGCAGTATAAGGGCCCGGTCTATGAGATGGAAAACCCGTCCGCGCTCTATGGCTCCAGCTGGGAGCTGCCCATCATCCTGCCTGTGAGCAACGAGGCCGGCTCCATCACCAAGTACTTCTTCTCCATCTCCCCCGCTCCCGCCAGTGTGGCCGACAACAAGGTCTACTACTGGATCGGCGACTTTGACCTGGCAACCGGCAAGTTCACCCCGGACGAAGCCTTCCAGGGCGAGCCCCACGTGCTGGACTACGGCGACAACGTCTTCACCGGCCCCAGTTGCCTGGTGGATCCGGTCAGCGGCCAGATCTACATGTTCTCCATCATGCAGGACCAGCGCGGCGCGGCAGAGCAGGGCGCATCCGGCTGGGCCCACACCGTGGGTCTTGCCCGTCGGATCTGGCTCAATGACGACGGCACAGATCTCTGCATCGCCCCCATCGAGGCGCTGCACAGTCTGGAAGGCCAGGTGCTGATCGACGAGCAGAATCTCAGCCTGGAGGAGGCCAACAGCAAGCTGGCAGAGGTCCGGGAGGACATGCTCTACATCCGGCTGGATGTGGACGTGAGCAAGGCCAGCTCCTTCGGCATCACCATGCTGCAGGGCGGCCGCTGGGACGAGACCAGTCTGAGCTATGACGTGAAGGGCGGTCTGATCCAGGGCCGGACGGAGAACAAGGGCGAGGGCGCCAAGGTCAAATCCGTGTCCGGCGCGCTCAGCAACGACGATCAGATCCTCTCGCTGGAGATCTATCTGGATCGCTCTCTGGTGGAGGGCTTCTTTGAGAACTCCAAGGTCATCAGCATCCGCGCCTACCCCGAGGACCACAACTCCCAGGCCATCAGCCTCTTCGCCGAGGGTGACGTGACCATCGTCGGGATCTATGTGGCGACAATGGAATCCATTTTCGACTGATCTTATGATTTCCGGGAGCTGCGCCTACTCCACAAATATAGGCGCAGCTTCCGAAAAAAGGAGGAAAAAGGCCCGGCTCGGGCTGCGGCAGTGTGGAGACCTGCCGTAACGCGGGACATCCCGAAGCGGATGGCCGCGAGGACGATTCATGCGGAGGCAGAGCGTCCGGAGCAAGAAAAAATGGCGACTGTTC
>JAFRQP010000040.1 GCA_017428565.1 Oscillospiraceae bacterium | reverse complement strand
GCCTTGGTTTTCAAGGCTTTTCGAGCGGCGGGCTATTGTACTCGAGGCGGGCCTTGCCCCCTCGAGCTCCCCTGCTGCTCTGTCCGTTGACATTTCAGCGAGGTTTTTTGACAGTCTCACAGCGGCCTGCGCGTACTGCGCAGGCCGCTGCTTTTTGTGATTTTTCGATCAGGCTTCGGGCTCGAACATGTCCTTGCCGACGCCGCAGAGCTCGCAGGCGAAGTCTTCGGGCAGATCTTCCCACTTCACGCCGGCCTCGTCCTCGTCATAGACCCAGCCGCAAACGGTGCAAACATACTTCATTCTTGGTACCTCCCAGTAAAAAAAATAGTATAGGATCTGCTTTTGTCGGGAAAATCGAAAAAACGATTCTGTCGATAGAACAATTGCGCGGGATGCTTAGCCTGCCGCGTTCTCGGCGTTGACCTCGCCCAGGCAATCCACACAGTAGGCCACCATGTTGGAAGCGGGCTTCGAGGGCAGCTCGATTTCCCGCCCGCAGCGGGCGCAGCGGGTAATGTATTTCCCGCCCCCGCAGGCGGAGAGCGCAAAGATGCTGAGCGCGATGAGCATTGCGATCAAAAGCTTTTTCATGTCACGGATACCCTTTCGTTGACAATAATACGATGATCCGATGACCCGGCAAGCCCTGCCGCGGCTCACTCGCCGTCCTTGTCCTGGTATCTGGCGCGGTTGAAGTGATCGTTCAGGTCGAGAACGTTATCCACAGTCTTCTGGGACAGGACCTCGTCCCCTGCCTTATCGGCCGGGGAACGTCTCGTCTGCAGATAGCCGATGACGGCCAGCACGGCGACTACCAGCAGAAATCCAAAAAACAGCTTGCCAAAGAACCCCATGACCTGCACCTCCTTTCCCGCCGATCACAGCTTGATCTTTCTTCGTTCTTAAGACGAGGGAAAGATCGATTTTGTTCCGCGTGAAAAGGCTGAGCCGTCCAGATCTCGCGCCTTACTTGAAATACCGATCCAGCAGGCCCTTGAAGGCCTTGCCGTGGCGGGCCTCGTCCCGGGCCATCTCATGGACGGTGTCGTGAATGGCGTCCAGATTGTACTTCTTGGCCAGCTTGGCCAGCTCGAACTTGCCGGCGGTGGCGCCGTTCTCGGCGTCCACGCGCATCTGCAGGTTCTTCTTGGTGCTGTCGGTCAGCACCTCGCCCAGCAGCTCCGCGAACTTGGCGGCGTGCTCGGCCTCTTCCAGACCGGACTTCTCCCAGTAGGCGCCGATCTCGGGGTAGCCTTCCCGGTAGGCCACGCGGGCCATGGCCAGGTACATGCCAACCTCGCTGCACTCGCCCTCAAAATTGGAGCGCAGACCGGAGATGATGGTCTCCTTCACATCCTCGGGCACGTCGGCGCCGAAGACCTTGCCAACGCCCAGCACGTGCTCGGCGGCCCAGCTCAGCTCCTCAGCCTGGAGCGTGAAGCGCTCGCCGGGGACCTTGCAGACGGGGCATCTCTCGGGGGGCGTATCGCCCTCGTGGACGTAGCCGCATACGGGGCAAACCCATTTCTTCATGGTAAAGAATCCTCCTGTTTTTATAGTTGTTTTAGCGAGGTTTCGCTTGGCTCCAATGTAGCAGAAACGGAGGCCTTTGTAAAGCTCTCCGCAAAAAATTCACAATTCGCCGGGGCTCTCCGCCAGGGCCAGCAGCGCCGGTCCCGCGGCGGCGGCGAAGAGCCGCACCGCGGCCAGAGCCTCCTGCAGGGTATTGCCGCTGCAGCCCACCTCCAGGATCAGCGAGCCGCCGGTGAGCTGCTGATTGTAGCGCTGGGGCACCAGGGAAACCGGGCGCATCAGGGTGGGGTGCGCGCGGATGACGGCCTCCTGCAGGTACAGGGCCAGGGACAGATTGCTGCGCCAGTCGGGGTGCTCCAGGCCGCTGTCGTCCGTGCCCACCAGGATCATGATCTGGCTGGCCACGGTGCCCTCCTCCTCGGCCATGGTCTTGTAGACCACGCCGTTTTCGCCCAGCGCGTCCCGGTGCAGGTCGATGACCACGGCGATGTCCGGGTACTCCGCCAGATAGCGCTCCACCGCCTCCGCCGAGCGGCCGTAGGAGCCGGTGTAGCTGGGGTAGTCGTAGATCTCCCGGTCGTGCAGCACCCGCAGCCCCTGCTCCTCCAGCCGGGCGGCCAGCTCGTCGCCCACCCGGATCACGTTGCAGTGGGTGTCCTCGGTGCGGTTCGCGTCGTTGGCCTCGTAGCGGTCCAGCCCCGCGGGGGTGTAGGCCTCGCTGCCGTGGGTGTGGACGATGAGGATCTGGGGCCCCTCGGCGGGCAGGCGGACCCGGGGACCCTCCGCCAGGATCTGCTCCGCGTCCACGGCGTAGCCGGTCTCGTTTTTGAGCTGCAGCCCGCCGGGGATGGTGGTCCGGCGGATCTCCTCCCCGGGGGAGCTGTCCATCACGGAGGAGAGGATCTCCGGCGCGCCTTCCTCCCCGGCGGGGGCGGCCGGGGCCGTGGAAACGGGGGCGGGCACCGGCTCCTCCGGCCCGCGCTCCTCCGGCGTCAGCAGCACCACGTTCCGCATCCGGCCCGCCTCCACCCGCTGCCGGTTCAGCTCCTCCGCCCGCTCATAGACCCCCGCCGCCGACAGCAGCAGGCTCAGCAGCGCCGCCGCGCCGAATACGACAAGTTTCCCGGTGCCCCGCATGCAAAAAGCCCCCTCCCTTTTCTTCTCGGCTCCCATTCTATGCCGGCGGGGCGGAGAATAGCGCTCCGGCTTGCAAATGCCTGCGTTTTATGCTATATTCGCCGGGAAAGGAGTTGATTTCTATGACCTATACCTATTATCCCCGGGGCGTCTGCTCCCAGCGCATGGACCTGGAAGTGGAGGACGGCGTCATCCGCCGGGTTGAGGTACTGGGCGGCTGCAGCGGCAACCTGCAGGGCATTTCCCGCCTGGTGGTGGGGATGCGGGCCGAAGATGCCATCGAGCGCATGGAGGGCATCCGCTGCGGCGGCAAGCCCACCTCCTGCCCCGATCAGCTGGCCAAGGCCCTGAAGGCCTGTCTGGCCGGGGAATAAGCCATGCTGGAGCACATCCTGCGGGAGAGCCTGCCTCTGGACGAGAGGGCCCTGGGGCGCTTTCGCCGCTATTACGAGCTGCTGACCGAGTGGAACAAGGTCATGAACCTGACGGCCATTTCGGGCGAGGAGGATACGGCCCGGCTCCATTTTCTGGACTGCGCGGCCCTGGCCGGACTCACGGAGCTCCGGGGGAAGCGGGTCATCGACGTGGGCACCGGCGCGGGCTTTCCCGGCCTGGTGCTGAAGATCCTCTGCCCGGAAACGGAGCTCGTGCTGCTGGACAGTCTGGAAAAGCGGGTCCGCTTTCTCAAAACCGTCTGCGCCGAGCTGGGCTTTGACGATGTGCTGTGCCTCCACGCCCGGGCGGAGGAGGCGCCGCCCCAGCTGCGAGGGAGCTTTGACCTGGCCTGCTCCCGGGCGGTGGCGCGGCTGAACCTGCTGGCGGAGCTGTGTCTGCCCTTCGTGAAGAAGGGCGGCCTTTTCGCGGCCATGAAGGGCCCGGACGCTGCGGAGGAGCTGCGGGAGGCGGAAAAGGGTCTCCGGCTCCTGGGCGGAGAGATCGAGCGGGTGGCGGAATACCCCGTCCCCGGCACGGAGCTGCGCCACAACGCGGTGCTGATCCGCAAAGTCTCCGAAACACCGAAAAAGTACCCCCGCAAATGGGCGCAGATGAAAAAGAATCCTCTTTGACGCTTGTCAAAGAGGATTCTTTTTCTATGAAGGAATGAAGGGCCCTGCGGGCCAATAATGGTGTGCCGCGAAGCCGCTCTTCCTTTCTTCATGCGCGCGGCGTCTTCATTCCAACAGCTGCTCCAGCTCCCCCG
>JAFRQP010000039.1 GCA_017428565.1 Oscillospiraceae bacterium | reverse complement strand
GGGGCACCACGGAGGCAAGGGCAGCGAGCAGCACAGGGCTGCTGTTGTGGGCGACACGGTGGGCGACCCGCTGAAGGACACCGCTGGCCCAAGCCTGAACATTCTGATCAAGCTCTGCTCCACGGTCTCAATCGTGTTTTCTGGCCTGATCCTGGCTTTCAACCTGGTAGGTTTGCTCTGATGCTGGAAACGCTGACTATGGATCGAGAGAAGGGAAGAACCTGCTGCTCTTGAGCAATACGCTTTGATCGATAATCCCCCAGGGGACGAGCGAAAGCTCATTCCCTGGGGGATCTATATTTCGTCTACGAGGGCGGCGGAAGCCTGGACTTTGCAGCGTTTGAGATCCAGTAATGAAAAAGCCTCTGAACCATTTGATGATTCAGAGGCTTCTTCATAGTTACTCATTAGGCGCAAAGCTTTCTGCGTAAGGTCTGCGTAAGCTCGAACTTTTCACATTTAAAAGTTTGCGTTTTCATGAAGAATGGATACTAATTTGCTTGCTTTCTCACTCGAAAGTTACATCTTAGTACATGCCGCCCATGTCGGGTGCGGCGGGAGCGGGAGGATTCTTCTCCGGCAGGTCGGCCACCAGGCTCTCGGTGGTCAGCACCATGCCGGCCACGGAGGCGGCGTTCTCCAGGGCGCTGCGGCAGACCTTGGTCGGATCCACGATGCCCAGGTTGATCATATCGCCGTAGCAGTCGTTGGCGGCGTCATAGCCGAAGTTGACGTTTCCGGCGTCGGCGACCTTGTTCAGGATCACGGCGCCTTCCACGCCTGCGTTGGCGGCGATCTGCATGATGGGGGCCTTCAGCGCCTTGGCCACGATGGCGGCGCCGGTCTTCTCGTCCCCCTCCAGAGTGGCGGTGAGCTTCTCGGCGGCCTTGGCGGCGATGACGTAGGCGCTGCCGCCGCCGGGGACGATACCCTCGGCCACAGCGGCGCGGGTGGCGTTCAGCGCGTCCTCGATGCGGAGCTTCTTCTCCTTCATCTCGGTCTCGGTAGCGGCGCCGACCTTGATGACGGCCACACCGCCGGAGAGCTTGGCCAGACGCTCCTGCAGCTTCTCCTTGTCGTACTCGGAGGTGGTGGTCTCGATCTGGCGGGAGATCTGGGCGCGGCGGGCGGCGATCTCGGCGGGGGAGCCGGCGCCGTCGACGATGACGGTGTTCTCCTTGGTGACCTTGACCTGGTGGGCCTGACCCAGCACGTTCAGGCCGGCTTCCTTCAGCTCCATGCCCAGCTCGCTGGACACCACGGTGGCGCCGGTGAGCACGGCGATGTCCTGCAGCATCTCCTTGCGGCGGTCGCCGAAGCCGGGGGCCTTCACGCAGATGCAGGTGAAGGTGCCGCGGAGCTTGTTCAGCACGATGGTGGCCAGGGCTTCGCCCTCCACGTCCTCGGCGATGATGAGGAGCTTGCGGCCCTGCTGCACGATCTGCTCCAGCAGAGGCAGCACTTCCTGGATGTTGGAGATCTTCTTGTCGGTGAGGAGGATCAGCGCGTCGTCGATGATGGCCTCCATCTTGTCGGGATCGGTGACCATGTAGGGGGAGAGGTAGCCCCGGTCAAACTGCATGCCCTCGACCACATCGCTGTAGGTCTCGGCGGTCTTGCTCTCCTCGATGGTGATGACGCCGTTCTGGCTGACCTTCTCCATGGCCTCGGCGATCAGGGCGCCGATGTGCTCGTCGCCGGAGGAGATGGTGCCTACGCGGGCGATGTCCTTGGTGCCGGAAACGGGCTGGGACACGGCCTTGATGGCCTCCACGGCGTCGGCGGCGGCCTTCTGGATGCCCTTCTTCATGACCATGGGGTTGGCGCCGGCGGCCAGGTTCTTGAGCCCCTCGTTGATCATGGCCTGGGCCAGCACGGTGGCGGTGGTGGTGCCGTCGCCGGCCACGTCGTTGGTCTTGGTGGAAACTTCCTTGATGAGCTGCGCGCCCATGTTCTCAAAAGCGTTCTCCAGCTCGATCTCCTTGGCGATGGTCACGCCGTCGTTGGTGATCAGGGGAGTGCCGAACTTCTTGTCCAGGACCACGTTGCGGCCCTTGGGGCCCAGGGTGATCTTCACGGTGTCCGCCAGCTGGTTGACGCCGCGCTCAATGGCCTTGCGGGCCTCTTCTCCGTAAATAATCTGCTTAGCCATAATGAAATTGCCTCCTTACTTACTCAATAACGGCCAGAATGTCGGACTGACGGACGATGGTGTACTCCACGTCCTCCAGCTTGACCTTGCTGCCGCTGTACTTGCCAACCAGGACCTGCTGCCCGGCCTTCACGATCATCTCGACCTGATTGCCGTCCACCAGCCCGCCGGGGCCGACCTCGATCACGTCATAGATCTCGGGCTTCTCCTGGGCGGAAGAGGCCAGGAAAAGGCCGGACGCGGTGCGCTCTTCGGCGGCGCGCTGCTTCAGCACGACTCTGTCAGCCAAGGGTTTCAGTTTCATTGCTTCTATACCTCCATAAAGTTTTTACCAAAATTCAGCACCGTTAGCACTCAAAACCTATGAGTGCTAACGGTGCTAACTATACCACATTTTTCTGTTTTTGCAAGCCCCCGGGGAAAAATAGTTTTAAACTTTTTGTGACAAGATCAATTCGGAATTCGGAGTTCGGAATTCGGAATGAAGGCAGCGCTTCCCGGCCTCCCCTGAAAGGGGAGGTGTCGCCCGGCGTCCCCCGCAAGCCGGGTGACGGAGGGGTTGCCCCTTGCGCAGCCGCTCTTCATTTCTCAAAGAACTTCATTCCCCTGGGCACGATCAGATTCAGCGCTTTGGGCGCCATGCGGAAGCGGAACTCCGTGGCGCGCAGGGCCTCGCCGTCCAGCTGGGCCACGTCCTCCTTGTCGCAGCGGATGACGACCTCCTCCGCGGTTCGCAGATGGGTGATGAACTTGGGCAGCTCGTCCGCCTTGCCCTTGGAGTACTTGCCGATCAGGGCGGCAAACTGGATCAGGTTCACCTTCTTGACGATGTAAACGTCCATGATCCCGTCGTCCGGCATGGCCTCCAGGCTGGGATTGAAGCCGCCGCCGTAAAAGCGGCCGTTGCAGGCGCAGACCAGGGTGTGCTTGCCGTCGGCGTGAAAATCCTCGCAGCTGATGTCCATCTCGGTGGCGATGCCCTTGAACATGTTCACCGCGGCGGAGATCACGTAGCCGCCTGCGCCGCCGATGAGGGGGATGCCGCTGTACTTGTGCACGTCGGTGCCGATGCGGGCGTCCACGCCCACGGAGCAGATGTTGGCGCTGTAGCGGCCGTTGCATTCCAGCAGGTCAATGGCGTGCTCCGTGCCGTCCAGCAGGGCCTCCAGATCCCGGAAGGAATCCTTTTCCTCCCCGAACATGCGGCAGAAGTCGTTGCCGGTGCCGGTGGGGAAGGGGCAGACGGCCACATTGGACTTCAGCGCCGCGCCGCAGACGCACTCGTTGAGGGTACCGTCGCCGCCACAGGCGTAGATGCGCAGATGCTCGCCCTTCGCCGCTTCTTCTTCGATCTTGCGGGTGGCGTCCATGGGGGCGGTGGTCACATAGATTTCAAATTCTCCGCCCCGTTTTTGAAAAGCGGCCTCCACCTTGCCCCGCACCTCTTCGGTCTTGTCCTTGCCGCCGGCGATGGGGTTTACGATAAACAGATGCTTCATCTTGTATCCCTCTTTTTTATTTATAGTACATGAACAGGTCGCACTTGATCATACCGTTATACAGCTTCCGCTTTTTGTCGGCCTCCCGGCCGAAGCAGCGCTCAAACTCCGTATGGGAGGACAGCAGGTAGAGCTGCCAGTTCCGGAGACCCCGGAACGCCTCGCCGAAGGCGCGGTAGAGGCTCTCCGCCTCCTCCTTTTCGCCGATGCGCTCCCCGTAGGGGGGATTGGTGACGATCACGCCCCGTTCCGTCTCCCGGTCAAAGCGCCGTGCGTCGGCGGTCTCGAAGCGGACGAGGTCGGAGACCCCGGCACGCTCGGCGTTGGCTTTGGCCATGGCCACGGCCTTGGGATCGAGATCCGTGCCCAGGATCCGGTAGTCCCCGTGAAACTCCCGGGCGGCGGCAGCCTCCCGTTCCCGCTGCCAGATCCCCCGGTCCAGCGTGCGCCAGTCCATGGCGGCGAAGTGCCGGTCCCGCCCGGGGGCGATGTTCCGGGCGATCAGAGCGGCCTCGATGGGGATGGTGCCGCTGCCGCAGAAGGGGTCCGCAAAGTCGTCCCGTCCCCGATAGCGGGAAAGGATCACCATGGCGGCGGCCAGCGTTTCCCGCAGGGGTGCGGCGTTGTGGGCCGGGCGGTAACCCCGCTTGTGCAGCCCCTCGCCGCTGGTGTCCAGGCACAGGGAGACCTGGTCCTTCATGATGGAAAAGCGGATCTGCACGGTCTCGGCGCTCTCCGCGAACCAGCCCAGATGATAGCGGCTCTTGAGCCGCTCCACCACGGCCTTTTTGATGATCTTCTGGCAGTCGGACACGGAGAAGAGCCTGGAGTTCAGACTGTGCCCCGTGACGGGGAAGGCGGCGTCCTTGGGGATCCAGCGCTCCCAGGGCAGGGCCTTGGTCTGTTCAAAGAGGGCGTCGAAGGTCAAAGCCTCGAAGCTGCCCAGCTCCAGCAGCACCCGCTCGCCGGTCCGCAGGCAGAGATTCGCCCGGGCCAGCAGCTCCTCCCCGCCGGAGAAATAGACCCGGCCGTTTTCGGCGGCGACCTGCTGGGCGTTCATGCGGCGCAGCTCATCCGCCGCCAGACCCTCCAGACCGAAGAGACAGGGGACGCAAAATTGATGATTCATAAATACCTCGATGCAAAAAACTGATCGTTTCAAACGCTATTACTATACAATAGGAATCGAAACTTGTAAACGGGATTCAGCGAAATTCACAGAAAAACTTGCTCAATTTTGGTCGATTCATCAAGAACTGATATAAAAAAAGGATGAAAAAACTATTGAATTTTTTAGTATTTGGAGGTATAGTAAGCTATGGTCATAAATTGTTCATTTTTGCGAGAGGAAAGCCATGTCCATGGATCGGGAGCAGTTTCTGAATATACTGGAGGATTCCTTCACTGCCTATTATGATATCGAAGAGCAGGAGAATCCGGAGCTGCCGCTGGTCTTCCGCGGGGACTACCGCAAGCGGGAGGAACGTTACTGGCTGACCAAGAGCATTCCCATCTGGGGGAACGAGACCGGCGAGTATGCCTATGTTTTCTCGGCGGAGCGCTTCACGCCGGAGTTGGCGGAAAAGTGCATCGCCTTCGCGCTGGAAGACGGGCTGCCCCGGGTAAAGCCCCACAAGGAGCATCAGCACACCGACATCAAGGCGATCCTGATCGCGGATCATTTTGATGAGGAAACCAGGAAGCTGGTGCAGAAAAAGAGCTTTACCAAGAACTATCACTTTTCCCTCTGGGGCTTCAGCAATCTGCTGACCGCCGCCGTGGATCTGGGGGAGAGGAAGGCTTATCCCAACAAGGTCGGGCACGACCTGGAAAAATTCTTTCGTAAACTGTTTGATCTCAGAAAAGAGGAAGGCTGAGATCAAATAGGAATAAAAAACTTTTTCATTTAAGGAGTGAAAAGTATGAGCGCATTATTGATTCTCCTTTGCGCCATCGTCCTGCTTGCTCTGGGCTACATCTTCTACGGTGGCTGGCTGGCCAAGCAGTGGGGCGTGGATCCCAATCGCGAGACTCCGGCTCACACCAGCTACGACGGCAAGGACTTCGTTCCCGCCAACCCCGCCGTGCTGATGGGCCACCATTTCTCCTCCATCGCCGGCGCCGGCCCCATCAACGGCCCCATTCAGGCCGCTGTTTTCGGCTGGGTCCCCGTGTTCCTGTGGTGTGTCCTGGGCGGCATCTTCTTCGGTGCCATGCACGACTTCGGCGCCCTGTTCGCCTCCATCCGTCATAACGGCGGCTCCATCGGCGAGGTCATCAAGGACTCCATGGGTGTCAAGGCGCAGCGCCTGTTCACCATCTTCGCCCTGCTGGTGCTGATCCTGGTCATTGCGTCCTTCACCTCCGTCGTTGCCGGTACCTTCGAGTCTGGCGTTGACGCTGAGGGTGTCCGCACTGCTCCCATCTTCACCACCGGTATGGAGAACGTGTCTGACCACGCTGCCACCGCCACCACCTCCCTGCTGTTCATCCTGATCGCCATCATCTTCGGCTTCTTTGTGTACCGCAAGAACGCCAAGGTCGGCATCGCCACCATCATCGGCATCATCGGCATCATCGCCATCGTGTTCGCCGGCCTGAACCTGGGCTTCAACATGGGCCGCACCTTCTGGGTCATCTTCATCGCCGTGTACGTCACCCTGGCCTCCCTGCTGCCCGTGTGGATCCTGCTGCAGCCCCGTGACTACCTGAGCTCCTTCCTGCTCTACGGCATGATGATCCTGGCCATCATCGCCATCATCGGCGGCACCTTCACCAAGGCTGCCTTCGTGGATCCCACCATGCCCGTTGCCACCTGGCAGAACGCCGCCGGCAAGTACCTCTTCCCGACCCTGTTCATCACCGTGGCCTGCGGCGCCGTCTCCGGCTTCCATGCCCTGATCGGCTCCGGCACCACCTCCAAGCAGCTGAACAATGAGAAGGACGCCAAGATCATCGGCTACGGCTCCATGATCGTCGAGTCTGCTCTGGGCATCATCTCCCTGATCGCTGTTGCCGTTATCTTCGGCCAGACCCAGGGCGAGGGCGCCAAGTTCAGCCTGAACGCTCCTCCCACCATCTTTGCCGGTGGTATTGCCACCCTGTTCAAGTCCTTCGCCGGTGAGGCCAGCTACGGCGTGATCTACACCCTGTTCACCCTGGCCGTCTCCGTCTTCGCTCTGACCTCTCTGGACTCCGCCTGCCGTCTGTCCCGCTACATGTTCGGCGAGCTGTTTGTTCCCGAAGGAAAGACCCGCGAGGAGTTGACCGGCGTCCGCGCCTTCTTTGCTCACCCCCTGGTCTCCACCCTGCTCATGGTCATCATCGGCTGCGGCATCGGCTTCCTGAAGCTGAACCAGATCTGGGGCGTGTTCGGCGCTGCCAACCAGCTGCTGGCCGGCCTGGCTATGCTGGCTGTCTGCGCTTGGCTGGGTCAGATCGGCAAGAACAACAAGATGTTCTTCTTCCCGATGATCTTCATGCTCTGCGCTACCCTGACCTCTCTGACCATGACCGTTATCGCCGGTTTCGGAAAGATCGGCGCCGGCGGCGCTGCCTGGGGCGATTGGTTCCAGACCATCTGGTCCATCGGCCTGATCGTCCTGGCCGTCATCCTGGTCATCGAGGGCTTCAAGACCCTGTCCAAGCAGGGCAAGAAGGCTCAGGCCTGATTCCCCGCAACATAGCAATTTCAAAAGATTCCTCAGAAATGAAGGGCTGCTTCGGCAGCCCTTTTTTCTAAGCCTGCTTCCGTAGGGATCGACGTTCCCGGCGGCCCTGAAGGCCGGAAAAAAGGAAACGAAAAAAAGGGACGTCGAGGACGCCGGCCCCTACGGCAGGGGGGAACGAAGGGCCGTCGAGGACGCCGGCCCGTACAGCAGAGAAGGTTCCCGCTTTTGTTTCTACTTGGAAAAGAAGGATCGGACGGGAAATCGGCTCGAATATCTGGCAGAGAGGCTATTATGAGCATATCGTAAGAGATGAAGCTGATTTTCAAATGATTTGGAAATATATTCAGGATAATCCTGCAAAATGGACGCAAGATCGATACTACATGGACTTGTAGAATCAAGGGCAGTTATGGTATACTTTCCCAGAGGTGATGCTTCATGGATCTCATGAACGAATATCGCAGCAAGCTCTGCACCGCCGAAGAGGCGGTGCGCCTGGTCAAATCCGGCGACTGGGTGGACTACGGCTCCAACAACGGTTATCCTCCCACCCTGGACGCGGCGCTGGCCGCCCGGCGGGACGAGCTTAGGCACGTAAAGGTCCGCGGCAATCTGCTGCGGGGCCCGCTGGCGGTGGTGGAATGCGACCCCGGCCAGGAACATTTTGTCTACAACACCTGGCACTGCTCCGGCTACGAGCGCAAGCTCTGCGACCAGGGCCGCGCCTTTTTCACCCCCATGCTCTTCCGGGATCTGGACCGCTATTATCACCAGTTCCTGACGGTGGACGTGGCCATGCTCTCCGTGGCTCCCATGGACGAGAAGGGCTTCTTCAACCTCTCCGGCGCCCTGGGCGCGGAGCGGGGCATCGTGGACACGGCGAAGAAGATCATCGTGGAGGTCAATGAGAACCTGCCCCGCATCAAGGGCGACCCGGCGGAGACCTCCGTCCCGCTGAGCAGGGTGGACGCCATTGTGGAGGCGGGAGCCCTGCCTCTCTGGGAAATGAAGTCTCCCGAGCCCACGGAACTGGACCGGCAGATCGCCGGCCACGTGCTGCCTCTGATCCCCGACGGGGCGGTGATCCAGCTGGGCATCGGCGGCATGCCCAACGCCCTGGGCGAGCTGCTGGCGGAGTCGGATCTGAAGGACCTGGGCATGCACACCGAGCTCTGTTCCGACGGCTACCTGGCCCTCTTCAAGGCCGGCAAGCTCACCAACGCGAAAAAGACCCAGCACCCCGGCAAGGGGGTGCTGGGCCTGGCCATCGGCTCCCGGGAGCTTTTTGACTGGGTCAACGAGAACGAGGCTGTGCTGGGCGCTCCGCTGAGCTATGTGAACAACCCCTTCGTCATCGCGCAGAACGAAAAAATGATCTCCATCAACGGCTGCCTGAACGTGGATCTCTACGGCCAGGTGGCCTCCGAGAGCGCGGGCACCCGCCAGATCAGCGGCACCGGCGGCCAGCTGGACTTCGTCACCGGCGCGGCCATGTCCAAAGGCGGCCGGGGCTTCCTGTGCCTGACCTCCACCTTCACGGACAAGAAGGGCCTGCTCCACTCCCGCATCCTGCCCCAGATGGCGGGCGACATCATCACCACCCCCCGCAGCCAGGCGCCCACCATCGTCACCGAGTACGGCGCGGCGGAGCTCACCGGCCGCAGCACCTGGGAGCGGGCGGCCAGGCTCATCGACATCGCCCATCCCGATTTCCGGGAGGAGCTGATCCGCAAGGCCGAGGAGCAGCATATCTGGCTGCCGTCGAAAAAGAGATAACTGGTAGGGACGAGCATTGCTCGTCCGCGTGCAGGGGAAGCAGAGGAGACGGACGACCAATGGTCGTCCCTACGGAGAGTGAGACAACATGACCATTGACAACACCTTATACCGCGGTCGCCCAGCGGGGGAGCGCATCCCCAAGGAGACGCGCTGCTATGATTTTCTGGACGGCCTGGGGCTGGAATACTACCGGGTGGATCACGAGCACGCCGACACCATCCCGGACTGCGAGCTGGTGGAGGGACTGCTGGGCTGCAGGATCTGCAAGAACCTTTTTCTCACCAACCGCCAGCAGACGGATTTCTATCTGCTCATCATGCCGGGGGAGAAGCCCTTCAAGACCAAGCTCCTCTCCAAGCAGATCGGCTCCGCCCGGCTGAGCTTCGCCGGACCGGAGCACATGGAACGGCTTCTGGACATCACCCCGGGCTCCGTCAGCGTCCTGGGCTTGATGAACGACAAAGAAAAACAGGTCCGGCTCCTGGTGGACCGGGACCTGCTGCGGGAGGAATACTTCGGCTGCCACCCCTGCATCAACACCTCCAGCCTGCGTTTTACGACCAAGGATCTCTTTGAAAAGATCCTGCCCGCCCTGGAACACGAGCCGACCTACGTGGACCTCCCCTGGGTGGTGGAAGAATGATCCTGTAGGGGCCGACGCCCTCGGCGGCCCGAGAAAAGAAGAGTCCCGCTTTTCCCATTGCCGTTGAAACCTTTTGACCTTCTCACACGTTCTATTAGCGGAGAAAGGAGGAGATACCGATGAAAACGGCGGGGAAAATCCTGCTGACGCTGGTCCTGGTCCTGCTGATCGGCGCCCTGCTGCTGCCCGCACTGGGCTATGGACTGGTCTTTGTCGGCTTGACTAACGCAGTAAACTTGAATTATACGGACAGTGATCAAGAAGGCTGCTATCTGTATTTGACCCGGGACGAGCGGGAGGGAACGCTGTTTTATCGCAGCGAGGGGAAAAAGGCTGCCGTTACCGGCCTGATTTACGATCCGGAAAGTGGGTTGACAGAGTTCACGATCCCGGATTCCTATGGAGATTATCCTGTGGTGGAATTGGGCGGTTACGTGGGAAGAGGCGCCCCCTGCCCCTTTGAAATCGAAGTGGAGGGAATCCATTCTACGCTGGGGCTTTCTCCGTCTGCTGCCGGGATCTTTGGAAAGGTCAACGGGAAAAATGTTGACGTCATCTATCATGATGTTACGCTGAACCTGGGCGAAAATATACGGGAAATCTATGCCTGCCAGGATGCTCATTACGTTGATACGGGCGGAGACAGGGGAGAAGTCCATGTGGTCCGGGTCTACGTCAACTGCGACCCGGCAAATCGCAATTTCTACTCCGAAAACGGAAGACTGTATGACAAAAAGGGAAAGCTGGTCGATGGCTTCTTCTGGTGGGATGAGGATTTCGGGGGAGTCGAGCCGCACCAGCCGTAGGGACGAGCATCGCTCGTCCGCCTTTCCCCGTCAGCACTTTCCTGGGACGGAGCGGCCGACCAATGGTCGGCCCTACGACAGGGAAGAACCCGATGGATCCAAGTGGCGCCCTACGCCCTTGCGGTTGGACGTGTATTTGTGGATAGAAAAAAGAGTGAAGGGAGCATAACTCTCTTCACTCTTCATTTTTATCTTTTCACTTTTGATACACTCTCGGCACCCGCTTGGACACCGCGCACAGCAGTTCGTAGCTGATGGTGCCCGCTTCCCGGGCCAGGGCGTCCAGATCGTTTTGCTCGCCGAAGATCTCCACCTCGCTGCCCACCTTCGCCTCCGGCAGATCGGTCAGATCCGCCATGCACATGTCCATGCAGATGCTGCCCCGCTGGGGCGCGAAACCCCCGGCCACGGCGAAGCTGCAGCGGTTGGAGAGGACGCGGGGCAGCCCGTCGGCGTAGCCGATGGCCAGCACGCCCATGCGGGTGTGCCGCTCCGTCACAAAGCGGCGGCCGTAGCTGACGGAGGTCCCGGCCTCGTAGTGCTTAATGGTGCTCACGGTGCTGACCAGGCGCATGCAGGGCTTCAGCCCCAGGCGGCCGCTGTCGTCCCCGTAGCCGTAGAGCAGCAGACCGGGACGCACCATGTCCAGCGCCATCTCGGGATAGCGCAGCACGGCGCCGGAGTTGGCGCAGTGGCGCAGGGCGAAGCGGAAGCTGCAGCGGCTCTCCACCGCCTCCACCACCCGGAGGAAGAGGCTGAACTGCTCTCTGGTGTATGCCTCGTTCTCCTCGCCCTCCTCGTCGGACACGGCGAAGTGGGTGTAGATCCCCTCCGGCTCCAGATTGGGCAGCTTGCAGGAGGCGACCACGTTCCCCACGCCCAGATCGAAATAGTCCCCGGCGCAGAGGAAGCCCAGCCGGGACATGCCGGTGTCCAGCTTGATGTGGACCCGCAGGGTTTTTCCCAGGGCGGCAGCCGCGGCGGAATACTCCCGGGCCTTGGCCAGGGCGCTGACGGTCTGGGTAAAGTTCTCCTCGATCAGCAGGCCCGTGTATTCCGGCGGCGTGTGCCCCAGGATCAGCACCGGCATGCGGATGCCGCCCCGGCGCAGCTCCAGCGCCTCGTCCAGGCAGGAGACGGCCAGATATTCCGCCCCGGCCTCCTGCAGCAGGCGGGAGACGGGCAGCGCGCCGTGGCCGTAGGCGTCGGCCTTCACCACGCCCAGAAAGCGGCAGCCCGCCGGCAGGGCGGCGCGGATGGCCTCGTAATTGTGTCGGATATTGGGCAGGGAGATCTCCGCCCAGGTTCTCTTTTGCAGATCGTTCATATCTCTTCGTTAGCTCCAGTTTTCGATTTCACAGGCGACGGTCACCCTGCCGTCGCTTTGCAGCTCCGCCCGGCAGGGCACGCCCTCCCGGAACCAGACCCGCGCCAGCGTGTGGTCGCTGATCTGCAGCTCCACCGCCTCGCAGCCGTCCTCTTCCCAGAAGGCGTCCGCATGGCCGCAGCGCAGAGCGTCCGTCAGCAGGGGCAGGGCGGACATGGGCGTGAGCCCGTAGGCGTCCAGATCCCCGGTGTCCAGGATCAGCCCGTCATACTCCAGGGCGGTGCCGCCCTTCTCCACCCGGGCCGAAATGCCGGAGATCCGCTCCGGCGCCAGCACCGTGACCCGCTGGACTTCCCCCTCCAGGGCGTAGCGCAGGGTAAAGCTTGCGCTGCGATCCGGATAGGAGGCGGTGAGCCGGGCGGTGAAGCTGAGCGAGTCCCTCTGGGCAAGCTCCCGGGAAAACGCCTCAAAGCGCTCCCGGGCGGCGTTTCCGCAGCCGGAGAGCAGCAGCGCGAACAGCAGGGGGATCAGGACAAGGGATTTTTTCATGGGTACCTCCGAAAAGCAGTAGTACCCATGCTTATGCGTTTTTCCCATTATAATGCCTGTGGGCCGCTCCGTCAAATCATTCTTGGACAGAAAACACAAAAAGCTACTTGAATTTTTGTGAGAACTGTGATAGTCTATGCCTGCTGTGATCGGGAAAATAGCACTTCCATCTGCGCACAGAGAATGAGGGTCGGCGGCTGTGAGCCCTCTGCGTCAGCGGTGCTTGGTTCGCCCGGGAGCTCCGGCCAATCCCCGGCGCGTGGTGCGCGTTACAGCACCGAGAGTGCGATTCTGCGGAATCGAATGTGGGTGGTACCACGGAAGCGACGGCTTTCGTCCCTGTGCGGGACGGAGGCTCATTTTTTGTTTTTGTGTAGGGGCCGACGCCCACGGCGGCCCGCATGAATATGGAATAGCCCTCAGTCATCCGGCGGACCGCAACACGCCGCCGGACAGCTCCCCTTCGGCAGGGGAGCCTACAAGGAAAGGATACCCCTCAGTCTGGCCTTACGGCCAGACAGCTCCCCTAAGGCAGGGGAGCCTACAAGGAAAGGAGATTGAATATGAGCATGAGAGAGTTGATGCAGTCTCTGCATGATGCTGCCATGCAGGCCATCTTCGAGGCGGAGGACGTGGAGAAGCTGGAGGAGCTTCGCATCAAGTACCTGGGCAAGAAGGGCGAGCTCACCGGGATCCTGCGCCAGATGGGCAAGCTCTCCGCGGAGGAGCGCCCCGTAATGGGCCAGATGGCCAACCAGATCCGCGGCGAGATCGAAAACCTGCTGGACGAGCGCAGGCGCGTCGTCACCGAGGCGATGCTGCAGAAGAAGCTGGAGAAGGAGTCTCTGGACGTGACCCTGCCCGGCGAGAAGCCCCATCTGGGCCACAAGCACCCCATGTACAACGTGCTGGACCAGATCAAGGACATCTTCATCGGTATGGGCTTTGAGATCGTGGAGGGCCCGGAGGTGGAGCTGGCGGACTACAACTTCACCAAGCTGAACATCGACGAGGGCCACCCCTCCCGGGAGTGGACGGACACCTTCTATTTCACGCCGGACAGCCGGATTCTCCTGCGCACCCAGACCTCTCCCATGCAGATCCACGCCATGGAGACCCGGCCCCTGCCCATCCGCATCATCGCCCCCGGGCGGGTCTACCGCAAGGACGAGGTGGACGCCACCCACAGCCCCATGTTCCATCAGATCGAGGGCATGGTCATCGACAAGGGCGTGACCATGGCGGATCTGAAGGCCACGCTGAACCTGGTGGTGGAGAAGATCTACGGCAAGGGCACCGTCACCCGCTTCCGCCCCCATCACTTCCCCTTCACCGAGCCCAGCTGCGAGCTGGACATCCAGTGCCACAAGTGCGGCGGCAAGGGCTGCAGCACCTGCAAGGGCGAGGGCTGGATCGAGGTGCTGGGCGCCGGCATGGTGCACCCCAAGGTGCTCTCCGGCTGCGGCATCGACCCGGACGTGTACTCCGGCTGGGCCTTCGGCATGGGCCTGGAGCGTCTTGCCATGGGCGAATACAAGATCACCGACCTGCGTCTGATCTTCGAGAACGACGTGCGGTTCTTGGAACAGTTCTGACTTGCTTCCCCCTTGGGGGGAAGTGCCCCGCAGGGGCGATAGGGGGCTTTATCGAACAGCCCCTTCAGGCGCTACGCGCCAGCTTCCGCCTTGCGGTGCCCGAAAAATGCTGCGGGCTCTCACAACTCCTTGCATTTTTCGACCGCTGCGGAAATTCCGGGCTCGCTTCTCCTGCCACTGGCAGCGCGAGTCCGCAATTCCCCCATGGGGGGGGAGCCAAAAAGGAGGATTATTGATATGAAAATGCCCAGAAAGTGGCTCAATGAGTTTGTCAATCTGCCTCTGGAGGAAGTGGGAGACAAGGCCTTTGCCGAGGCCATGAGCGTCTCCGGCTCCAAGGTGGAGGTCACCGAGGATCTGAGCCAGACCATCCATAACGTCAAGGTGGGGCGCATCCTGTCCCTGGAGAAGCACCCCAATTCCGACCACATGCTGGTGACGCAGATCGACGTGGGCGCTGAAGCCCCCGTTCAGATCGTTACCGGCGCCTGGAACGTCCACGTGGGCGACCTGGTCCCCGTGGCGCTGCACAAATCCCTGCTGCCCAGCGGCGCGAAGATCGAAAAGGGCAAGCTGCGGGGCGTAGAGTCCTTCGGCATGCTCTGCTCTCTCAAGGAGCTGGCCGCCGACGTCCACGATTTCCCCTACGGCCAGATCAAGGCCGCGGCTCTGCTGAACAATTACCACCCCATCGACCCGCTGAAGCCCTCCGTCTCGCCTCTCATCAAGAGCGGGGACCGGATCTTCGGCAAGGTGGTGGCGGCGGAGGTCACCAAGGTGGAAAACGCCGGCGTGAATCTGTGGAAATGCAGCCTCGCCACCGGGACGGAGACCGTCACCGACTGCCAGAACGTCCATGAGGGCGATCTGGTGGCCTACAACACCGAAAAGGACGCTATCTGCACCCTCCAGGACCTGCATGCCGAGCAGAAGGAGTTCCCCAACTGCATCGAGGACGGCATCCTGATCCTCCACGAGGACTGCAGGCCCGGCGACGATATGGCGAAGCTGCTGGGGCGGGACGACCATGTGGTGGAGTATGAGATCACCCCCAACCGGCCCGACTGCCTGTGCATGATCGGCCTGGCGCGGGAGGTTGCCGTCACCTTCGGCAAGGAGCTGAAGCTCCACGAGCCGGCGGTGCAGGCCAAGGCAGGCGGCAGCATCGCGGACATGGCGAAGATCGTCATCGAGGACCCGGCTCTCTGCCCCCGCTACACCGCCCGCATGGTGAAGAACGTGAAGATCGCCCCCTCTCCGGCCTGGATGCGGGAGCGGATCCGCAACGCGGGCATGCGCCCCATCAACAACCTGGTGGACATCACCAACTACGTCATGCTGGAGTACGGCCAGCCCATGCACGCCTTTGATTTCAGCTGCGTGCAGGACGGGGAGATCCGCGTCCGCACCGCCCGGGAAGGGGAGAGCATCCGCACCCTGGACGGCACCGACCGGCCTCTGAGCCCCAACATGCTCTGCATCTGCGACACGGAGAAGCCCGTGGCCGTGGCCGGCGTCATGGGCGGCGAGAACAGCGAGATCGTGGGCGACACCGCCAAGGTGCTCTTTGAGAGCGCCTGCTTCAACGGCCCCTCCGTCCGCCGCACCGCCACCGCCCTGGGCATGCGCACCGACGCCTCCTCCCGCTTCGAGAAGGGTCTGGACGCCGAGGGCACCATGAAGGCCGTGAACCGGGCCTGCGAGCTGGTGGAGCTGCTGGGCTGCGGCCAGGTGGTGGAGGGTGTGATCGACGTCTTCCCCGGCAAGAAGCCGCAGACCCGGGTGAAGCTGGAGCCCGGGAAGATCAACGGCCTGCTGGGCACCGACATCGACGAGACGACCATGCGCAAAATCCTCAGCGACCTGGGCTTCGGCTTTGACGGCGACACGATCCTGGTGCCCTCCTGGCGGGGCGATGTGGAGCACTACTCCGACATTGCCGAGGAAGTCGCCCGCTTCTACGGCTATAACGAGATCCCCACCGCCTTCTCCGGCGGCATCAGCACCGCCGGCGGCTACAGCCCCCTGCAGCAGACGGAGCGGCGCATCGGGGAGATCTGCCGCAGCATGGGCCTGGACGAGATCATCACCTACTCCTTCATCAGCCCCTCCTACTACGACAAGATCCGCATGCCCAAGGACGATCCCCGGCGGGACAGCCTGAGGATCCTGAACCCCCTGGGCGAGGATACCTCCATCATGCGCACCACCATCCTGCCCTCCATGCTGGAGATCCTGACCCGCAACTTCAATTACCGCAACAAGGAGGCCGCCCTCTACGAGATCGGCCGCATCTATCAAAAGCGCCCCGACGGCCTGGCGGACGAGCCCAGGATCGTCTCCCTGGGCGCCTACGGGCCGAAGATGAACTTCTTCGTTCTCAAGGGCTGGGTGGAGAACCTGCTGCAGGAGCTGGGCGCCGCCAAGCCCCACTTCGTGGCGGAGCGCGGCAACAGCGCCTACCATCCCGGCCGCTGCGCCAAAGTCTTCGTGGGTGAGAGCGAGATCGGCGTGCTGGGCCAGATCCATCCCCAGACGGCGGCCAACTACGGCGTGGACGCGGAGCTCTATTGCGCGGAGCTGTCCTTCGAGGCGCTGTGCGCGGCGCAGGGCGGCATCCCCGTCTTCAAGCCCCTGCCCCGTTTCCCGGCGGTGACCCGCGATATCGCCGTGGTCTGCGACGCCTCCGTGCCCGTGGGCGACATGACCGAGGCCATCCTCTCCGGCGGCGGCCAGTATCTGAAGGGCTGCGCCCTCTTCGACGTGTACACCGGCCACCATATCGCCGAGGGCATGAAGTCCGTGGCCTTCTCCCTGACCATGCGGGCCGAGGACCAGACCCTGACCGACGAGCATGCCGAGGAGACCGTCGCCCGTGTGCTGAAGCTGTTGAAGGAGAAATTCAACGCCGTCATGCGCTGAGCGAAAAAAGAAGCATTTCCCGCCTTTTTTCGACTTTACTTGACGAAAAAATCTGTTATAATGGGATCGAGGACATTGGAAAGGAGGGAACGTCATGGAGGACGTCACCAGAAAATTTGCAGCCATGGACAGTAAAGCGGAGATGCGCGAGATCCTGTCGTCCGTGTATAACTCCCTCATGGTCAAGGGCTACAATCCCATCAACCAGATCGTGGGTTACATCCTCTCCGAGGATCCGACCTACATCACCAACTACAACAACGCCCGTCAGCTGATCTGCCGGATCGACCGGGACGAGCTGCTGCAGGAGCTGCTGCGCAACTACCTGGCCAAATAAGCAGAACAGGCGATTTGCAGGAAACAGGATCTGCGTCCTTCCGACACAGATCCTGTTTCTGCTTGTACAGGAGAAGGGATCCCGCGCTTTTTCAGAATTTTCGCAAATACTGCTTGTCATAAAGGCCGGCCTATGGTAAAATATTAGAGATTGAGTGCAGATTGCTCTGCACAAAACTTGATTTGAAGGTGCTTTTTAGTGAAGAAACATCGGATGGAAGAGCCCGTTCCGGAAACGCTGGAGAGCGTTGAGCCGGGCAGCGAGGCAAAGAGAAAAAGAAGATCCGCCTGGAGAAAGGTGAACCGCTTTCTGAACCGGGTCTTCGGCGTCCTTCTCGTCACGGGAATGATGCTGGGGATCGCCGGCGTGGGCGTGGGCATGATCCTCACGAATAAAGACTATCCCTACCTGCGCGAGAAATTTGTGACGACGATGGAGGAGACCCGCCGCTTCAAATTCGTCTCCCGCATCTTCCTGTCGGAGGAGGAATACGAACCGATCCGTGCCGCGATCGCCGCCCGCAGGAAAAACGACACGGACATGGCCACCGATCCCTCTCTGATCCACATTGCCGCGAATGACGAGCCCGATCCCGCGCTGAACGAGTCCGGCGAGCAGGATCCCGGCCAGTCCGCGGCCCAGCCGGGCGCGGACGATTACGGCATCGTGGACGAGGACGGGGACGGCTATATCCTGGTCCCGGTCAGCGGCCGGGGCTATAACGGCTATATGCTGATCGTGCTGGATCCCAAGCGCTGCTTCGTGGCCCGCGGCGGCGAGGGGCAGACCATCAACATGATCGCCGAGCGCAATGGAGCCATCGGCGGCATCAACGCCGGCGCCTTTGTGGATCCGGACGGCAGCGGCTCCGGCAAGGAGCCGGAGGGCCTGACCATCATCGACGGCGCCATGATCGAGGCCGCCCGCTGGGATCGGGAGAGCTTTGCCGGCTTTGACGCGGACGGCATCCTGCACGTGGGCTACTTCAGCTATGCCGACTGTCTGAATCTGGGCATCGTGGGCGGCGTGACCTTCTCGCCCCCGCTGATCATCAACGGTGTGCCCCAGAATCCCGGCCCCAGCGGCGTGAACCCCCGCACGGCCATCGGCCAGCGGGCGGACGGCGCGGTGCTGATGCTGGTCATCGACGGACGGCAGCTCTCCAGCGCCGGCGCTACCTATGACGATCTGATCGAGGTGATGCTGCAGTTCGGCGCGGTGAACGCCATGAACCTGGACGGCGGCTCTTCCACGGTCATGTATCTGAACGGCGAGCTGGTGAATCAGCCCTCCTCCCAGAGCGGCTACTCCCGCGGCCTGCCCGACGCCTTTTTGTTCCGTTAAGAGGGGGGAAGCGTGATGCAGAATACGAAAAAACGCAGGAACAGAAGCGGCAATATTCTGTTCTGGCTGTTCCTCGTCCTCTGGATCGGCCTGCTGGCCTTTGTGACCTCCTATATCTGGAAGGACGCGATGCGCTTCGGCGAATACCATGAGGCGGCGCAGATCGAGCCCAAGCTGGACGCCTTTTTGGACGAGATCTCGGTGAGGATGTGGCAGGACGGCGAAAACGGCATCCGCAGCGCCGTCTCGGGGATGGAGCATCCCTATCAGACGGACGACGAATGCGTGGAAGTCCTGCGCGGCATGCTGCAGGAGGAGCTGAGCTGTCAGATCGCCACCGCCGGCCCGGGCACCAAGACCTATAACATCCTCTGCGGCCAAAGCAGTCTGGGCCAGGTGACTCTGGTCGAGCGGAGGTTCACCCCGAATGAGGACTGGCTTCTGAACTGGCTGATCGAGTACCGCTCCCTCTATCCCTGGGAGGTGGACCCGAACAGCGTGCGGTTCGAGCTGAATATGGACAAGCTCTATACCAGCTTTGAGATCACCGTGCCGGAGAAGTACACGGTGCTGCTCAACGGCCATGCTCTGACGGAGGAGAATATCGTCGAGACCGGGATCCACTACGACGTGCTGGAGGAGTTCTACGACGATTTTGACGGTCTGCCCACCAAGGTGACCTATCACGCCGACAAGATCTTCGGCCATGTGGACTATCAGCTGCTGGACGAGAGCGGCAATCCCACCCAGATCGACCCGAACCGGGATGACTCCCAGTTCATTCCCCCGGTTTCGGACGAGCTGGTGGCCCGCTTTACGGACTTCGTGCCCCGCTTTGCCTACCGCTATCTGGAGTTCTGCGCCGGCACCCGGGACATGTGGACCCTGTGGGTGGAGCTGGAGCCCTATCTGCTGAAGGGCAGCGATCTGCATGACCGCTGCTACCGCATGATCGACAGCTACCTGGGCTGGCAGCACAACTCGAAATTCGAGTTCAACGGCGCCACGCTCAACGGCGTGACCCCTCTGGGCAACGATATTTACGTGCTGGACATCTCCACGGACTCCAGCTCCCACATGCCCGTGGGCAGAGTGAAGGTCCATCGGGATATGCTGGTCTACGTGCAGTACCGCCCGAATACGGACGAGGTATTTGCCTTCTCGGCAGAGGACTACAACACGGTAGAGAACAAGGATGGCTGATATGAAATCCCCCCTGCGCGATCTGGCGATCGTGCTCCCGTCTCTGGACCCGGACGAGAAATTTGACCGGGTGGTGCAGGGCCTGGTGGACCGGGGCTTCCGGCACCTGGTGATCGTGGACGACGGCAGCGCCCCCGAAAAGCAGACGCACTTTGAAAAAGCGGCGGCCCTTCCCGGCTGCACCGTGCTCCACCATGAGCGCAACATGGGAAAGGGCTGCGCCCTGAAAAACGCCTTTACCCACGTGCTGCGGGAGCTTCCGGAGCTGGACGGCGTCATCACCATCGACGGCGACGGGCAGCATCTGCTGGAGGATATTGTGGCCTGCGGCGAGCGGATGCTGGCCGAGGGCGACAAGGTCGTGCTGGGCTGCCGGAACTTTGACCAGGAGGGCGTCCCCGCCCGCAGCGTGACCGGCAACAAGGTCACCTCCCACATGTTCCGGCTGTTCTATGGCATCCGCCTCTCCGACACCCAGACGGGGCTGCGCGCCATTCCCCGAAAGTATCTGGAGAGCTTTTCCCGGATCCACGGGGAGCGCTTTGAGTATGAGATGAACATGCTCCTGAAAATGAAGCACCGGGGGATCCCCTTCCTGGAGCAGCCCATCGCCACGGTCTACGACCCGGAGGACTACAGCTCCCACTACAACGCGGTGAAGGACTCCTGGCGCATCTTCAAGGTCATGTTCAAGGGCCTGTTCGACAGGAGCTGAGGCATGAAAAAGGCGAAGCAACCGATCCTGTACGTGCTCTGCGCCCTTTCCTCCTTCCTGCTGGAGTATCTGGTGCTCTTTGCGCTGGAGTATTTCTTCGGCGCGGTTCTGAGCGAGATGCCCCAGAAGGTGATCGCCCGGCTCATCTCCTCCTTTTACAATTTCAACATGAACAACTGGCTGGTCTTCCGCGGAAACGAGTCCTACTGGAAAAAGCTGCTGAAGTACTACTGCCTGGTGGTTCCCTCCATGCTGGCCTCCGCCGGCCTGCTGGCCCTGGTGGCGAAGTGGACCAGGATCGACGAGCTCACCGCCGGCTTCAGTCGGGTCAAGAGCGCGGCGCTCCACACCCTGATCAACGCCCCGGTGGACGTGGTCATGATGATCGTGAACTTCCTGGTGCAGAAATACTGGGTGTTCGTTCAGAAAAAACAGGAGTAAACGCATACGCCGTCTGCCCTTCGGCAGACGGCGTTTTTGCGCGGGGAGAGGCGGAAGCGCGGGCTTTTTCCCGAGCATCTGCACTTGTTTTTGCGGGCGATCTATGGTAAAATAACTTTTACGAACATTCTGGAGGCTTGACCATGACCATCCTGTATGCCATCCTTCTGGGCCTGATTCAGGGCATTGCGGAGTTCCTGCCCATATCCAGCTCGGGGCATCTGTCCATTTTGAATAACCTTTTCGGGCTGAGCACGGCGGAGGAAGGGCATGTTTTCTTTGACGTGCTGCTGCATCTGGGAACGCTGGTTTCCATTTTTGTGGTGTACTGGAAGGATATTGCCGCGATGATCAACGAGGTGCTGGGCTTTGTCCGCATCGGCCCGGCGGCGGGGGAGCGGAAGCGCCGCTATCCCGCGGCCAGACTCTTCCTCATGATCGTCCTGGCCACCCTGCCCCTGGTGCTGGTCCTGCCCATGAAGGATGAGCTGGAGAGCCTGTATTACAACAGCATTTTCATCGGCGTCGCCCTGATCCTGACGGGCTGCATGCTCTACGTCTCCGACAGGATGGTTCCCGGCAAGAAGACCGAGACCAATATGACGGTGCTGGACGCCCTCATCATCGGCCTGTGCCAGTGCGCGGCCGTGATCCCGGGCCTGTCCCGCTCCGGAACCACCATCACGGCGGGCATTTCCACCGGTCTCAACCGGGATTTCGCGGTGAAATTCGCGTTTCTGATGTCCATTCCGGCGGTTCTGGGCGCCAATCTTCTGAGCTTGATCGACGCCTTGCAGGAGGGGATCAACTGGTCCCTCATGCCGGCTTATCTGATCGGGACCGCGGTGGCGGCGCTGTCGGGCATCGCCTCGATCCGGCTGCTCCACGCCATCGCCAAAAAGGGACGCTTCGGCGGCTTTGCCTACTACTGCTGGGTGATGGGCGTGCTGGCCATCATCCTGACCCTGATTTTCTGAGAAAAGGAACGATACCATGGCGGAGAAAAAGACCACGAACAAGAAAAAAACAAGCCGTTCTGCCCCGGCGAAGAACAGCGCGAAGGCCAGGAAGCCGGAGCCCAAGGGACGCGGCAAGGCTGCCGAGCCCGAGGAGGAGAGCGCACAGCCCGCCGGGGGCGACGCTCGTGTCCTGTTCGGCCTGATCCTGCTGGCGCTGGGCGTCATTCTGACCATCAGCTATTTCAGCACGGACGGGAAATTCGTCAGGTTTTTTGCGGACATATTCAAGGGGCTGCTGGGCCGGGGCTTCTGGCTCACCGTGCCGGCCTTCCTGTTCGCCGGCGTCGTCCTGCTGTTCCGGCGGGAGCAGTCCGCGGGCCTGCGCGTCAGCGCGGCGCTGCTGCTGCCCCTGTTTTTCGGCGCCATCACGGAGCTGGTGGCCCGTCCCAAGGGGCTGGAGGGCCTGGGCCTGCAGCAGCTGGCCACAAGGCTGTTTGAGAGCGGCAAGGGCCTGGAATCCGGCGGCGCCCTGGGCGGCCTGCTGGGGGAGGGGCTGGACTCCGCCTTCAGCATCTACGGCGCCTTCCCGATGCTGCTGGTGGGCTTTGTGCTGTTTGCCATCCTGGCCGTCCGCGGGAGACTTTCCGGTCTCTTCGCTGGCGTGAAGGAGGCCGCCGCCCAGCGGCGGGAGGAGCAGCGTCAGCGCCGCGAGGCGGAGGACGAGGAGCCGGAGGACTTTGAAGAGCCCGAGGAGCCCAAGCCCCGCCCGAAGGCCCCGGAGCGCAGAGACGAGCGCAAGCCCCGCCGTCCCTCCTACGCGGTGGATGTGCCCCTGCGGGAGGACGAGGAGGAGCTGAGTCTGAAGGGACCCAGCGTGTCCTTCGTCCCCAGTCCGCCGGAGAAGGATCCCGCGGCGAAGCGCGCCACCGTGCGCCGCAAGGCGCCGCCTCCCAAGGTGGAGAGCTTCCGCTTCCCCGACGAGGAGCCCCGGCGGAGAGAAGAGGAGCCGGAGATCCTTCAGCCGATCCCCGTTGTGCCGGTTCCCAGGACCCCCAATGCCCCCGTTCCCATGACGGCGGCCATCGAGGACCCCCCCAAGGAGCAGCCCAAGCCCAAAAAGATGGGCAAAAAGGAGCTGGAGAAGGAGACCCAGGCCGTCGCGGCGGAGATCGCCAAAACGGAGGAGAAGCCCGCCTACGAGTTCCCGCCCATGGAGCTGCTGCGCAGCGGCAGCGGCGGCAAGGTGGACGCCCGGGACGAGATCAAGCTCAACGGCGAGCGTCTGCAGGGCGCCATGCACAGCTTCGGCATCAACGCCGCCATTGTGGGCGTCACCCACGGCCCCACCGTCACCCGTTACGATGTGGAGCTGGAGCAGGGCGTAAAGCTCTCCCGGGTGACGAACCTGGCGGGCGACCTGGCCCTGGCTCTGGGCGTGGTGAACGTGCGCATCGCCCCCATCCCCGACAAGATCTCCACCGTGGGCATCGAGGTGCCCAACAAGATCGTCAGCACCGTCTATCTGCGGGAGATCATCGAGTCTCCCCGTTTCCAGAGCGCCAAGTCCAAGCTGAGCTTCGCCATCGGCAAGGACATCGGCGGCGACTGCATCGTGGGCAATATCTCCAAGCTCCCCCACATGCTTATCGCCGGCACCACCGGCTCCGGCAAATCCGTGTGCATGAACTCCCTGATCCTGAGCCTGCTGTACAAGGCCCGGCCGGATGAAGTGCGCCTCATCATGATCGACCCGAAGATGGTGGAGCTGGGCATCTACAACGGCATCCCCCACCTCTACGTCCCGGTGGTGACCGATCCCAAGAAGGCCGCCGGCGCGCTGCAGTGGTCGGTGGTGGAGATGCTCAAGCGCTACCGGCTCTTCTCCGAGATCGGCGTGCGGGACCTGGAGAGCTACAACAGGCACGCCCAGGTCGCCGGGGAGGAGAGTCTGCCCCAGGTGGTCATCGTCATCGACGAGCTGGCCGATCTGATGCTGGTGGCCTCCAAGGAAGTGGAGGAGAGCATCTGCCGCGTGGCGCAGATGGGCCGCGCCGCGGGCATCCACCTGGTCATCGCCACCCAGCGCCCCTCTGCGGACGTGATCACCGGCCTCATGAAGGCCAATATCCCCAGCCGCATCGCCTTTGCGGTGTCCTCCGCCATGGAGAGCCGCATCATTCTGGACCAGAGCGGCGCGGAAAAGCTGGTGGGCATGGGCGACATGCTCTATGCTCCCCTGGGCAGCGGCAAGCCCACCCGCATCCAGGGCGCCTTCGTCTCCGACGAGGAGCGGGAAGAGGTCATCCAGTTCATCAAGGACAGCTCCGGCGATGTGCAGCGAAACAGCGAGATCGAGGAGTTCATGAACAAGGCCACGGAGGACAAGGCCGGCGCCGACGGCGCCAAGGGCGCCAAGGACGACAGCATGTCCGCCTCCGGCTATGACGAGATGCTGCCCCAGGCGGTGGAGGCCGTGATCGAGGCGGGCTCCTGCTCCGTCTCCATGCTGCAGCGCCGGGTCAAGCTGGGCTATTCCCGGGCGGCCCGCATCGTGGATCAGATGGAGGAGCTGGGCGTGGTCGGCCCCTACGAGGGAGCCAAGCCCCGGGCCGTGACCATCGACCGGGCCGGCTGGCAGGAGCTGCAGGTGCAGCTGGGTCTGGCGCAGGACAGCGACATGGCCCTGGCCGCGGAAATGAGCGAGAGCGCGGATTTCTCGGCCTTTGACGAATAATCTGACAGAAGGGAAGGGGCGCGGAGGCGCCCCTTTCGGGTAATCTTATGAGTTGTTTGAATCCGGAAATGAGCCCGCAGGAGGTCAACCGCATCAGCATGCTGGGCCTGGCCCACGTGGGCGACGGGGTCTATGAGCTGCTGAACCGGAGCTTCCTTTGCCGGGAGGGCCACACGGGCGTCCAGGAGCTGCACCGGCTCACGGTGGCCCGGGTCTGCGCCCGGGCCCAGGCCAGGGCGGCGGAGACGATCCTGCCCCTGCTGAACGAGGAGGAGCTGGCGATCTACCGCCGGGGGCGAAACACCCATGTGAACAGCGTACCCCACAACGGGTCGCTGGCGGACTATCACGCGGCAACGGGGCTGGAGGCTCTCTTCGGCTGGCTCTATCTGCTGGGCCGGACGGAGCGGATCGACGCGCTCTTCACCGCGATCACGGAGGCCGATCATGCCACTTGACGCCGTATGTATCCACGCCCTGGCGGCGGAGCTGGAGGAAAGTCTCGCCGGCGGGCGCATCGACAAGGTGCAGCAGCCCGAGCGGGATCTGCTGCTGCTCTCCCTGCGCGCCAAGGGGAAAAATCTGCGCCTGCTGCTGGCCGCCGGCTCCGGCAACGCCCGGGTCCACGTGACCGAAGCCTCCTATGAAAACCCGGCGGAGGCGCCCATGTTCTGCATGCTCCTGCGCAAGCACCTGGTGGGCGCGCGCATCGTCTCCGTCACCCAGCCGGACTGGGAGCGGATGCTGATCCTGGAGCTGGACGCCCGGGACGAGCTGGGCGTTGCCTCCCGCAAGCGCCTGGTGGCGGAGCTGATCGGCCGCAGCGCCAATCTGATCCTGGTGGGCGAGGATGGCCGGATCATCGACTGTATGCGCCGGGTGGATTTCGCGGGGGACGCGCTGCGCATCCTGCAGCCCGGCATGCTCTACCGTCTGCCGCCCCGGCAGGAGAAGCGCCCCTTCTTTGAGACGGAGCCGGCGGAGCTGCGGAGCCTGGCCGCCCGGGCGGATCGGAGCCGCCCCGCGGACAAGTGGCTGCTGGACAGCTTCTCCGGCCTCTCGCCGCTCCTCTGCCGGGAGCTGGCCTTCCGCTGCGGGGAGGACTACGACGCCCTGCCCGCCCAGATGGAGGCCCTGCAGGAGACGGTGGCCGCGGGGGACTTTGCCCCCACGCTGCTGATCCGGGACGGAAAGCCCCAGGATTTCAGCTTCCTGCCCATCGGCCAGTACGGAAAAGAGACCCAATTCGAGCGCTTTGACAGCTTTTCGGAGCTGCTGGACGCCTTCTATACCCGGCGGGACCAGGCGGAGCTGCGCCGCCGCCGGAGCCATGAGCTGACCCGCTCCATCCGCGGCGCCCGGGACCGGCTTGCCCGGAAGCTGGGGAACCAGCGGGAGGAGCTGAAGCGCACGGAGACCCGGGAGGAGCTGCGCCAGCGGGCGGAGCTTCTCACCGCGAATCTCTACCGGATCAAGAAGGGTGATAGAAGTCTGACCTGCCAGAACTACTATGAGCCGGACTGCCCGGAGATCACCATCCCCCTGGACGCGCTGAAAACGCCCCAGCAGAACGCGGCAGCCCTTTTCAAGGAGTACCGCAAGCTCAAGGGCGCCGAGCTCCATCTGACGGAGCTGATCGACCAGGGCGAGAAGCAGCTGGACTATTTCAACAGCGTCCTGGCGGAGCTGGAGCAGGCGGAGAGCGAAAAGGACCTGGCGGACATCCGCCGGGAGCTGACGGAAACGGGCTATCTGAAAAAGAGCCGCGGCGCGAAAAACGAAAAAGGAAGGCCCCAGGCCCCCCTGCGCTTTGTCACCGACGACGGCTTTGAGGTGCTGGTGGGCCGCAGCAACGTGCAGAACGACGAGCTGACCACCAAGATCGCCCGCCGCAGCGACTACTGGCTCCACACCCAGAAGATCCACGGCAGCCATGTGATCCTCCGCTGCGAGGGGGAGGAGCCCGGCGAGACGGCCCTGCTCCAGGCGGCCGCCATCGCCGCCTGGTACTCCCAGGCGCGGGAGGGCGGCAAGGTGCCCGTGGACTGCGCCATGGTGCGAAACGTCCGCAAGCCCTCCGGCGCCCTGCCCGGCAAGGTGATCTATACCGAATACAGGACCCTGTTGACCCAGGCGGACGAGGCGCTGGTGCAGCGGCTCAAGAGGTGAAGGATGAGAGAAAAACGAATCCGGCGCGCGCTCTGGCTCCTGTTCGGGACCTATGCGGTGCTGCTGCTGCTCCTGCTCTTTGTCCGCCGGCCCCGGGCTGGCCATGAGTACAATCTGATCCCCTTTGCCACCATCCGGGATTATTTTCTGGTGATGCGGATGCGCAATCCCTGGGAGGCCTCCCTTCGGACCTACGGCTGGGTCAACTTCCTGGGCAACATCTTCGCCTTTGTGCCTCTGGGCCTGTTCCTCCCGCTGCTGTTTAGGCGGCAGAGAAACATCTGGCTTTTTCTTTTGACGGTCGTGCTTGCCGTCTGCGCGGTGGAGCTGCTGCAGCTTTGGACCCGGCGGGGCTCTCTGGACGTGGACGATCTGATCCTCAATGTGCCCGGCGCCTGCCTGGGCTGGCTGGCCTGGTGGCTTTGGCAGACAAAAAAGAATCACGGGAACGCTTCCTGAGAAGCGGTCCCGTGATTCTTTTTTGCGTTCCTGGAGCTCAGGCAAATTCCTCCGGCATGCTGACGCCGGCCAGCTTTGCCAGCAAACCCGTCGGGAAGCGGTCGTTCTCCTGCAGGAAGTCCCGCACCCGGGCGTTGTAGCCGGAGACGCGGATGCGCTCCTGGGCGGTGTTGATGGCGGAGAGGCAGGCGGTAAAGCGCTCCGCGTCCACGGGGCAGCCCTTGGCGACCAGCTGCAGGGACACGGTTTTCACTTCCCGGTCCAGCGCGTCGTAGTAGCGGTAGAGCTCCGCCGCGCCGACGCTCCTCTGGCTCAGCATTCCCTGCATATTGTCCGTCGCGGTGCGCAGCGCGGAGACGTCAAGGCCGTTGGCCTGCCCGATGGCGGCCAGGACCTTCGCCTGCTCCTGGATGATCTCCAGATCCGGGGCGATGCCGCCCTCGCCGTAAAATTCGTCCGTCAGCTCCCGGCAGAGCCCGCCGAATTTCACATGGGTGTTCAGCAGCGTCGCGCAGACGACGATCAAAAGACACAGGATCAGCGCTACCGTGCGATTCTTGAAAAACTTCATACGAAATACCTAAAGGGGTTCTCAGCCCTTCATCTCCAGCAGCTTCTGCTTCAGGGCGCCCTCGATACGGCCCAGCTCCTCCTCGGCCTGGGCGCGGCGGATGCGGCCCTGATCCTGGATCTCGCGCACCTCGTTCAGGGTGGCGATCAGCTCTTCGTTGGTCTTGCGCAGGGTCTCCATATCCACGATGCCGCGCTCGGACTCCTTGGCGATGGCGACGCTGCCCTGGTGCAGGGTCTGGGCGTTCTTCTGCAGAAGGGCGTTGGTCACGTCGGTGACCTCCCGCTGGGCCTTCATGGCCTGCTCGGAGTGGTACAGGGACAGGGCCATGACCATCTGGTTCTTCCACAGGGGGATGGTGTTGACGATGGAGGTGCGGATCTTTTCCACCATCAGGCTGTCGTTATTCTGGACCATGCGGATCTGGGGCGCCATCTGCACGGAGATCATGCGGGTCAGCTCCAGGTCGTGGATCTTCTTCTCAAAGCGGCCGATCATGTTGGCAAAGTCGTTGGCGGCCTGGGCGTCCTCGGGCTGGTTGGACTCGTTGGCCTTCTTTACCAGCTCCGGCAGCTCCACCTGGCGCAGATGCTGGATCTTCAGCTTGCCGGCCAGGATGTACATGGTCAGCTCCTTCATGTACTCCTCGTTCTTCTCGTACATCTTGTCCATCATGCTGATGTCCTTGAGCAGAACGACCTCGTGCTTCTCCAGAGAGTCCACGATCTTGTCCACGTTGACCTCGGCCTTGTCATACTGCGCCTTCAGAGAGGCCAGGCCCTGCTGGCTCTTCTTGAACAGACCCAGGAAGCCCTTCTTCTCATCCGCGTCAAAGTTCAGCCCCTTCAGCTCCACCACCAGGTCACCCAGCATATTGCCGACCTCGCCCAGGTCCTTGGTGCGCACGGTGGCCAGCGCGGCGTCGGAGAACTCGGAAATGTTCTTCTGGGCGGCGCCGCCGTAGTTCATGACCTGTTCGGTGTTGAGCACGTCGATCTTCTCGGAGAACTCGCGGACGGCGGCCTGCTCTGCCTCGGACAGGTTGCTCAGATCCAGCTTTTCCGCCGGAGCCTGTTCTTCGACCTTTTCCTCTTCTTCGGCGGGCGCTTCCTGCACGGCTGCCGCGGCTGCGTTGGGATCCAGAGTCAGGAAGGGGATCTTCGTTTCTTCGCTCATGTCACATGTTCCTTTCTGTTACAGATAATATGGCAAAAGGTTATTAAACGCTTAGAAATGCAGCGTGATGCCGCTGGAGCCCACCGGGACGCCGCCCTCGGCGGCGGCGGGCTGCTCCGCCGGCTTCGCTGCCGGCTGCTCCGCCGGCTTCACGTCAAAGTCCTTCACGCCGGACAGACCCTCCCGGGCCAGCATGGTGTTCATCACGGCGATATCCGTCTCGATATCCAAAGCCTGGTTGGCAAAGAGGGAATCCAGCATTTTCTTGTAGGCCACGATGGCGTCGTCCAGCATGGTGTCGATGCTCTTCATGGTCTTGTCCAGATTCTCCCCCTCGATGCCCTGGGAGCTCATCCGGTCGTAGGCGTTCAGGAGCTTGATGGTGGTGGGCAGATAGTAGTTCATGAACTTTTTGATCTGCGGGATGTCCGAGGGATCGGCGATGGCGTCCTGGGTGATCTTGTCGGTGATGCGCATCAGCTCGTTGATCTTCACCCGGATGTTGGGATCCTTGACGGACATGTAGATCCTGCCCATCTCGCTGAGAGCCCTGTTTCCCTCCTCCACGATGGGGTCGACCTCCGGGCCGTAGCTCTTCTTCTGGGGCTGGGCCTGCTGCTGCACCCGCTGGGAGGTGTACTGGGGCGCGTTCTGCTGCTGCACCCGCTGGGAGGTGTACTGGGGCTTCACCTGGGCGGCCTCCACACGGGCCTTGCGGGCGGCCTCCTCCTCTTCCCGCTCCTTCCGTCCCCGGCTGCGTCCCAGCAGGTAGGAGAGCCCGCCGCACAGGCCAAGGCTGAGCAGCAGGGTGGAGAGGCGGAACATGGGCAGAAAAGCGGAAAGGAAGAGCCAGCTCAGGGCAAAGGTATAGAAAGGCTTTACGCCGGAACGTCTGTTGTTGCGTCTGGCCATAGCTTGTATCCTCCAAGTTTTATCAAACTATTTTATATCGAAAAGTTCTTATCGTCAAGAGTATTGCATTTTAAATATAAAATGTAGTATAATGACCCGTCATCAAGCGGCGCGCGCCCCGCGCCATCCGAAGGAGGAACAAACATGATCAAGGTTGCCCCGTCGATCCTGGCGGCTGATCTGGCGCATCTGGCGCAGGAGGTGGCGGATATCCGCGCCGCCGGCGCGGACTACGTGCATTTTGACGTGATGGACGGCGCTTTTGTTCCCAATATCTCCTTCGGCATCCCGGTGCTGGCCTCTCTGCGGAAGACGACGGACATGTTCCTGGACGCCCACCTGATGGTGGACCGGCCCGTGCGCTATGTGGAGGCCTTCTGCAAGGCCGGCGCGGATCTGGTGAACGTGCATGTGGAGGCCGACACGCCGGAGAGAATCACCGAGGCGCTGGAGAAGATCCGCGCCTTCGGCAAAAAGACCGGCCTCACCCTGAAGCCCGGCACTCCCGCCGAGGCGGTGCTGCCCTGGCTGGATCAGGCGGACCAGGTGCTGGTGATGACGGTGGAGCCCGGCTTCGGCGGCCAGCGCTTCATGGCGGATATGCTGCCCAAGATCCGGACCATTCGCGGCTGGATCGAGGAGCGGGGCCTTGCCTGCGAGCTGGAGGTGGACGGCGGCGTGGACGCGGAAACCGCCCCCGCCTGCATCGAGGCGGGCGCCACGGTCCTGGTGGCGGGCAGCGCCGTGTTCAAGCGGACGGATCGGGCCGCCGCGATCTGCGCCATCCGCGGCGAAACGAAATAAGGGAGAATCAACCATGTCCTTTTTTCCTGCTTCCCTGGAAAATCTGATCGATAAATTCGCCTCGCTCCCCGGCATCGGCCGCAAGAGCGCCCAGAGACTGGCCTTCCACGTCCTGTCCCTGCCCGAGGCGGAGGCCTATTCCTTTGCCGACGCCATTACCGACGCCCGGCGGAACGTGCACACCTGCCGCGTCTGCCAGAATCTGACGGAGGGGGAGCTCTGCTCCATCTGCGCCAGCGACCGGAGGGATCACAGCACCATCTGCGTGGTGTCCGAGCCGCGGGATGTGCTGAGCATCGAGCGGGGCCGGGAATACAACGGCACCTACCACGTGCTGCACGGGGTCCTCTCGCCCATGAGCCACGTGGGGCCGGACGATATCCGCATCAAGGAGCTGCTGCACCGGGTGGCGGAGGAGGATGTGAGCGAGGTCATCATGGCCACCAACCCGGACACGGAGGGAGAGGCCACCGCCATGTATCTCTCCCGGCTGCTCAAGCCCTTCCAGATCCGGGTGACCCGCCTGGCTTACGGGATCCCCGTGGGCTCGAACCTGGAGTTTGCCGATGACGCGACGCTGAACCGCGCCATCGAGGGCCGGACGGAGATGTGATTAGCTTCTCCGCGTCCCGGCTATACTATAAGCATACATACTGTCTCAGCATGGCAATAACCTATAGATTGGAGCAATAATGGTACAAAAACTGAAAATCATTCCCCTGGGCGGTCTTGGAGAAATCGGCAAGAACATGACCGCCTTTGAATACGGCAGCGACATCATCGTGGTGGACTGCGGCATGGGCTTTCCCGACGAGGACATGTACGGCATCGACGTGGTCCTGCCGGACATCAGCTATCTCAAGCTGAACGCCTCCCGCATCCGCGGCATCATTCTGACGCATGGGCACGAGGACCACATCGGCGCCGTGCCCTACGTCCTGAAGGAGCTGGACGTGCCCATTTACACCACGCCCCTCACCGCGGCGCTGGTGGAGCTGAAGCTGGAGGAGCACGATCTGCTGCGCAATTCCCAGATCTTCACTAAAAAGGCCGGCGACGTGTTCCGCCTCGGCTATTTTTCCGTGGAGTTCATCCACGTCAATCATTCCATCCCCGACTCGGTGGCCCTGGCCATCAAGACGCCTCTGGGCACCGTGGTCCACACCGGGGACTTTAAAATCGACGTGACGCCCATTTCCGGCGGCATGATCGACCTGACCCGCTTCGGCGAGCTGGGCAACGCCGGCGTGCTGGCCCTGCTGATGGACTCCACCAATGTGGAAAAGCCCGGCCACTCGGATTCCGAGCGGAAGGTGGGCGCAGGCTTTGAAAAGCTCTTCATAGGCTGCAAAAAGCGCATCATCATCACCACCTTCGCCTCCAACGTCCACCGGCTGCAGCAGATCATCAACGTGGCGGCCAAATTCAAGCGCAAGGTGGCCATCACCGGCCGCAGCATGGAAAACGTGCTGCGGGTGGCCATGGTCCTGGGCTATATGGACATTCCGGAGAACGTGATGGTGGACCTGGACCAGGTCAACAAGCTGCCCCGGGAGCAGGTGGTCATCCTCTCCACCGGCAGCCAGGGCGAGGCCATGTCCGCCCTGTACCGCATGGCCTTCTCCGAGCACAAGCAGATCCGTGTGGACGGGGAGGACCGGGTCATCATCTCCGCCTCCGCCATCCCCGGCAACGAGAATACCATCAGCCGCGTCATCGACGAGCTCTTCCACAAGGGCGCGGAGGTGATCTATGACCGGCACACCGACCTGCACGTCTCCGGCCACGCCTCCCAGGAGGAGCAGAAGATGATGCTGGCCCTGATCCGGCCCAAGTACTTCATCCCCGTCCACGGGGAGTACCGGATGCTGGTCAAGCACGCCCAGATCGGCAAAGAGATGGGCGTGGCGCCCCAAAACGTGCTGGTGGCCGAGAACGGCGACGTGATCGAGATCACCAAAAAGAGCATGAAGGTGGAGGAGACCGTGACCACCGGCGCCGTGCTGCTGGACGGCAGCGGCGGCCTGGGCGAGGTGGGCAGCGTGGTGCTGCGGGACCGGCACAAGCTGGCCGAAGACGGCATGATCGTGGTGGTCATGCCCTTCTCCTCCTACGACCACCGCCTCATGGCGGAGCCGGAGATCATCACCCGCGGCTTTGTCTACGTCAAGGAGGCGGAGGAGCTGATGGCCGAGCTCAAGCGGGTGGCCGTCGAGTCGGTGGACGCCTGCCAGGCCAGGCACATCTATGACTGGACCACCGTCAAGAGCCGGGTGAAGAGCGATCTGGCCGGCTACCTGTATAAGACCACCCGCCGCAGCCCCATGATCCTGCCCGTGATTTCCGAGATTTGAGGGAAACGATATGAACATCCAGATCTTTGGCAAGAGCAAGTGCTTCGACACCAAAAAGGCCGAGCGCTGGTTCAAGGAACGCCGCATCAAATACCAGTACATCGACCTTGTGCGCTACGGCATGAGCAGGGGAGAGCTGAACGCGGTCAAAAACGCGGTGGGGCTGGAGAATCTGGTGAACAAGGACGACCGGGACTACCCGCTGTTCCAGTATCTGGCGGGCACGGAGGCCAAAATGGAAAAGCTCTTTGAGATCCCGGAGCTGATCCGCAGCCCCGTTGTGCGCAACGGCAAGCAGGCCACCGTGGGCTACTGCCCGGAGATCTGGAAAACCTGGGAATAAAAAAGCAAAAGGCCGGGCATCACAAAAGATGCCCGGCCTCAAGCTGTCGACAAAGTGTCGACAGCTTGAGTGCAAGAATGGGAACTTCCGAAAAAAGTTCCCATTCTTGCGTAAATGGAACGTGAAGGGGGGCATACCCTCCCCCGTTTCCTTTAGTTAAGGATACTTCTTTATAGCTTAGTCGATCTTGCCTACGAAACGGAAGATGATTTCGATTTCCTGCTGTCGGAAGCCGAAGTCGTCTTCCGTTGCTTCATGGACGACGATCCTCTCGATCAGGGTATTTAGAAGCTCCGCGGTCAGTTCCTTCGGGATGCCGATCTGTTTGATCAGCTCGACCCACTTCTGGGCGTCCTCAACGGTCTGTTTCCCGGCAGACAAAGCAGCCTTGCAGGTCTCGATTTTCTGCTCCTGATCTTCCTGCTCTTTCTGATACCGCTGAGAGAGCATGTTAAAGTTGCTTTCCGTGATGCGATTCGCCGCCCAATCCTCATACATTTTGGCAAACATATTGTCCAGTTCGGCCTTGCGCTTCTCCGCCTTTTTCAGCTCTGCGGTCTGTTTTTTGGCTGCGGCGGCGCGTTCCCGATCTCCGGACTGAAGCAGATCCTCCAAAAGTCTGTCTTCATCCTTTTCGGCCCTAACCGCCCAATGCTGGATTCGTTCCAGCACATAGGCGTAAAGCACATCATACCGGATGTAATGCCTGGTGCATTCTCCGCCTTTGTAGCGATACGCTCTGTGCTTTCCGCAGATGTAATAGGCGAATGATCTGTTTCCGGCATTGTTGCGGCCATAGCTCATCGACCATCCACAGTCAGCGCATTTGAGCAATCCGGCAAAGATCTCTCGTTGTCGCGTCCTTTTGAATCCTGCGTCGGGCGGCGATTTGATCCTGAACCTGGTAAAACAAATCCTTGGAAATGATCGGCTCGTGCGTATTTTCGACCCGGACCCACTCTTCCTTCGGATTCTGAACGACCTTCTTATTCTTGTAGGATATGGTCGACTGTTTGTGATGGATCGTGTTGCCGATATAGGTCTCGTCGTTCAGGATGTTCTTTATCGCCGAAAGTGACCAGGAATATGCTTTATCCGGCGGGGCATCTGCGAAAACGTAATCGAACTTCCCCAGACGTGAGAATAGCCAAAAGGCCGGAGTCGGGACTTTTTCGTCATACAGCACCCGGGCGATCTTGGCCGCGCCGCAGCCATGGGCGGCGAGATCAAAAATCTTTTCGACGACCCATCGGGTCTCCTCGTCGATCACGATCCTGTTTTTCTCGTCAGGATCCTTTTTGTATCCGAGGGGAGCATAGGTAGACGTCCGTTCCCCGGCTGTATGCTTGGCTTTCAATGCGGCCTTAACCTTCCTGCTGGTATCCTTGGCAAACCACTCGTTGAACAGGTTCTTAAAAGGGACGAAATCGCTCAGGCCCTTTTCGGTGTCTTCGTTCTCCGTGACGGCGATGTAGCGGATATGTTTCTCCGGGAACATGAACTCCAGATAATAATCCATCATCACATGCTCGCGGCCAAAACGGGATAGGTCTTTCGTGACAATACAGTTGATCTTCCCGGCCTCCACATCATCCATCATGCGCTTGAAGTCCGGACGCTCGAAATTGGTTCCGCTCCATCCGTCGTCTACGTATTCATCGACCACGCGGAGATTGTTGTCGCTTGCGAACTGTCGGAGGATCGTTCGCTGTGTTTCTATGGAAACGCTGTCGCCGTATTTCTCGTCATCACGGCTGAGTCTCATGTATAGTGCGGTATTGTACGGTTGCTTCAAATAGATAATCCTCCTTCGTGCGAAACAACCCACGCTTACAATACTTCCTGACGGTATTATACAATAAGCGTGAGCAAGAATCCATTGGCAACTTTAACGATTTAAAGCGTTATTCTATGGCTGCTTTTTTGCTTCGCGGATGATCATCTCTTCCAGAAGCTCGCCCATCGTTTTTCCTTCTTCTGCGAAATGCTCCGTAATCTTGATCTTTGTATTCCCGCAGCAGTAGTATTCAACGCCGTTTTCGTCTGTGATATAGATCGCCGTATCCGCAAGCGTCGGCTCCCGATCGTCTGGATCGATAAACTCTTCGGGAACAGGCTCGGTCGGCTCATAACAAGCGCACAGATCGATATCGTTTTCATCTTTTCTTTTCATGATATACTCCTCTGATTGATAACTCGTTAGCATTTAAAATGCCGAAATCGAAGGGGGATGTGAAATCGTATTCCCTCATCAAAATCGCGTCTTGAAACCCGCATGATGACAGGCTTTTTGATGCTCTAATTGTCCACTCCGCAGCCCATGCCGTTTGAAAATGTCACGCTCTAAAACCCGAAACCCGGGGCGTAGGTCAAATCGTATTGTCCTGCTAAAAGCTCGCTCAGGAAACCGCATGATCGCTGGATTTTTTAAAGCCTAAAGCGTGAAGTCGGAGCTATAATTCCTGTCCGTCTCTTTTGTGCTCCTGCCCGATCTCTGGCTCCTGCAGCCGGAGCATTTTTTCGATGTTGGCCTTGACAGTCTGCAGTTCTTTTTCGCGTTTCTGGCTCGCACGGTACTCGGTGTACCCTGCGTTTTTCTGCGAAGTCAGATCTTCGATCTCATCCTGGATTCGCTTGGCGGCAGGGATGGTCTTGATTCCGTTTTCTTTGAAATACCGCATAGCCGCGTCGTAAAGCATAAGCGCCGGACGGTTTTCTTCGTAAAACTTTTCCTGCTTTTTCTTCGGCAGCTTCAGATACTCCGCGTGCAGATCTTTCGCGTCGCGGGCATTCAGCACATGCCGCTGCAATTCCTTTTTCGTTTTCAGCTCTGCCTCGATCTTTTTCAGTTCGGTGCGGGCTGTTTTTGCTTTCTCATGCGATTCCGCAAGCGCGGCGTCGAGCGCGTCGAGATCGGTCAGGCCGTTTTCCTGCAAATACAAAAGCGTCTTCGCCATCGTTTTCAGATTGAAGACCCTGCCCCAATGGATGTAGCCATCGCCCTTTCCTTCGGCACGCTTGGCTTCAAGATCGATCAGCTTTTCGATCTCCGGTTTTGCTGCGGGTGTGACAAAAGTGTCTGGCCTCTGACTGACGGAAGGAAGGATCTGTTTTGCGTTTTGTTCCAATGCTGCGAGGATCGCTTCTTTGGAAAAGTCATCGCCGAGCTTTCGGGACGCGATCGGCTTCGTGCGCTCCGGCGTCAGATAACTGAATCGTCCGCGGCTTTCTTTCACCGCAATGCCGTAATCCTCCAAAAGAAAATCGAAGAAGTCTTTCAGTGTTTTGGATTTCTTGAGCGCTGCGCGAATCTGCTGACGCAGAATCTGTTTGTCCGTCTCGAACTTCGTTTGCTTCGGTTCTTCGCCTTTTGCGATCAACTCGGCGTTCTCTTCGTCGAGCTTTTTCTGCCCCTGCTTCTGCGCCCAATACTCGCGTTCGGTAATTCTGTTATTGCTGCCGTTGAGAAGATCGATCTGATACAGTCCTTCGCGCTGGCACATTTCCATCACTTCCGCACGGAAATAACGGAGCGCAGCCGAAGTGCATCGGTGCTTCATGCCGGGCAGCATATCACAGTCTTTGTCCATGTACGGCATTCTCGGAACGCGCTCGATGCGCAGACTGTTGAAGACGATATGCACATGAATGTTGCCGCTTTTGTTGTGGCCGTCCGGGTGCGTTGCAACCAAAGCCTGATGGCCTGGGAAATGCTTTTTGCAGAATTCGAGTCCCAGCTCATGCGCTCGATCCATCGTCAGGCCGTTATCTTCCGCGTCGCGGGGATCGAAGCTGATGATGTAATGATGCGTCTTGACATCGCCGCGAGAGAGATTTTTGTTATAGGCGAGATTCGCTTTCATGCAGGAGATGGCGAAATCTTCGTCGCCGCAGAGGAGCGTGTCGATGCGATAATCCTCACGCGGAATGAGATAGCCGTATTCATCAAGAACCGGTTTGTTGCTGCTCTCGTCGTGCTGAAAGATCAAGTAACGCTCGGCGGCCCCGAGGTCCGAGTTTTTCGAGCTCAAATGTTTGATCGTTGCCAATGGCGCTTCCCACCTCCTGCAAAATCGTGTATTTCCATTCCGCCAGATCACCAAGCGCGCGGCGGATCTCCGAGTCAACAGATTGATCGGGAAAACCGGAATTGAGCGCACGGGCGATTTGATTGAGATTGTTCCCGATGCGTTTTCCTTCGGTGATCAGCTCGTCAATTTTGGAAAGAAGCTCCTTGTTCACCGGGGAGAATTTGATCACGGGGTTGATGACGAGCTTGTCCAAAGACGCGCGGATCATTTCCGATTGATTCATCCCATAGACCTTGCACTTCCGTAAAAAAGAATTCGTATTCGTCATCGTCCAGGCGCGTTTTAATGACATGATCGCGCTTGGGCGTATCGTATGTTCCTCGCATTTTTGAAGCAGCTCCTGTGCGAAGAATTTTTGTTTCTTTCGTTCTGCTGGGTTTGGGGAAGGCACTCCCCAACAAGTTTTGACCGGGACCGAAGAAGCAAATGCTGAAATTTGGGCCACAGGTCGATACTTGCTCTTAGTACCTGACCGTTACCCCGCGCTCCGATTTTTCACGTTTCTTCATCCGAATCTAACTGATTCCTGATAAAAAATGCTGTCGAAGAAAGTCATGCTCACGCAAAAAACTGAAAAAAGAAGACAGGCATCAAGCCAAAGATCACGCGCAACTTCTCATGCTGTGTGATTCTTTTTTGGACTTGATACCTGCCCTTTGCTTCCACATTCACGGGTGGGAGGACGGCTCACTATGCCAAAGTATTTTGTTTTCTATGTGGCGACTCTGCCGTAAAGAGGAAGATCGCAAAACGGAATGATCGGTGAAGTTCTGTGCCTGCACAAAACATATTTGCGTTTGCACTTCGGACAGACGACTGCGAAATCCGCGGGTGTATTCTCAGAAATGCATTCCAGCGGGATCAACTCCGATTCGTTTTTCGCTTCGCGGCTGACTGCAAAGGCGATATTCTTTGCCGTGCAATTTGGATTCGGACAATCGAAAGAAGGAAGTCGAAGACGATCTTCTGCGATAGCGTTTTTCAATTTTGTTCTGTTTCCTCCGTGATCAATGCTTATGATACGAGCCTTTCACAACGCCCTGAATTTGCAAATCATCCACGATGATATCGGGATACATCTCTGTGTTTGGATTGCAGGAATGGAGAATATACTTTTTATTCTTCTGATCGAAGTCAAGCTTTTTCAGATTGTTCTTTCCGTCAAAGAGCGCGATGACGAGATCGCCCTCGTTTGCCGTCTGCTGCCGCTTCACAAAAACATAATCGCCGGGGAAGATGCCTGCGCCGATCATGCTCTCGCCTTTGGCAATCAGCGCGAAGTAATCTCCCTTCTCCACCAAGCTCTCCGGCATACGGATCGTTTCAATGAAACGCTGCTCCTCTTCCTGACCGGGGCCACAAGCGACCGTTCCCCAAACTGCGATCCCATGAATGGGCGAGACCTCACTCATCTCTTTCGTGCGTGCGCTGCGATATCCGTTGTAACTCAGCTCGCCTTTCTCCTGCATATCCAAAAGATACCGATGAACGGTCGAAAGCGGAATACCGGTCCCGTTTACGATCTCACGCACGGTGGGGACCTTATCATGCTCGTAAAAGAAATCGTTGATATAGTTCACGATGATCGGTTTCTTCGATTCGTTTTTTTCTTCTCATGAGAACCTCCAAAGAAAACAGACTGTTTCTGATAAGGAGTATGGCATCAGAAACAGTCTGTGTCAATATATATTTAAAACTCTTTGCTTGAGTTTGCTTTTAGCGATAGCGCCTCGGGAAAAACCCAAGGCGCTTTTGTTTCGCATTACTGTCTTCTTGCTTTGATTTCCGCAATCAAGGCTGGAATGAGTTTCTTGTAATCCACGACTGCACCGATGTGCGCGATGTCATAGATCGGCGCGTCCTCCGACTGATTGATCGCGACGATGCATTTGGCCTTCTGCATGCCGAGTTGATATTGCACAGATCCGGAGATCGCAATGTTGAACATGAGCTGCGGTGTGACTGTCGTGCCGCTCTGTCCGATCTGTCGGTCATGCGGCAGCATACCGTTGTCCACCAGCGGTCTGGACGAGGCGATCTGCCCGCCCAAAAGCTCCGCCAGTTCGCGCAGCATGGTGAGGTCGTCTTCGTTCTTAACGCCTCTTCCTCCGGCTACGACGACTTTGGCCTCAGTCAGCGATTCTCCGCTCTTCTCGGCCGGCAGCGTCTCCAGCACCTCGTATTCCGCGTCTCCTTCCACCGCCAGGTTTTCGACGAGCAGCTCGCCCTTCGCGCCATTCACCGGTTCGAGCGGTTCGCAGATCTGCGGGTGGACCGTCGCCATCTGAGGTCTGCGCTCCAGAATCACGATGTGCGCCAGGATCTTCCCGCCATAGCCCGGCGTTGTCTGGTAGAACACGCCGTCTTCGTCGAAGCCAAGGTCAATCGCATCCGCGGTCAAGCCCGTATCCAGAGCCACCATCATACGCGGTGCGAGATCGCGTCCCAGCGGCGTCGCGCCGTAGAGGATGATCGAGGGCTTGTACTTCTCCGCAAGCTCTGTCAGCACCTTCTGGTAAGGCCTCGCGCTGTATTCGCGCAGCGCCTCAGACTCCGCCAGCAAAACCGCATCAGCGCCGTAAGCGAAGAGCGTATCCGCCAGAGCCGCGACGTCCGCGCCGAGCAGAACGGCCGTGATCTTCTCCCCGTTGTGTTTCTGCAGCTCTTTGGATTTTGCCAGGAGCTCCAATACCGTCTGGTGCAGCTTGCCGTTCTCCTGTTCGGCAAAGACCCAAATCCCTTTATAATCTGATTTCATGTCTTCACAGCCTCTCACAGAAGATGCTCTGCTTCGAGCAGATCAGCCAGCGCTTTTGCCATTTCGTCCGGGCTGCCGGTCAGATACTGCGTGTCGGTATTGCGCTTTTCCGGCTCAAAGACCTTCTTGGTCGAGGAGGGCGAGCCGGGCGTGCCGATCTTCGTCATGTCGCAGCCGAGATCCGCCGCTGTCCAGGTCGTGCGCGGCTTTTTCTGCGCGCGCATGATATTGATGGGCGTAGCGTAACGCGGCTTGTTGATCCCGCCGTTGACCGTGACCACGGCAGGCAGCTTGGCCCGCACACGCTGTACACGGTCGCCGAGATCCCGATCGCAGTAGACCCAGCCGTCCCTAACCTCGATGGAGCTTGCCAGACTGATCTGCGGGATGCCGAGCTGTGCCGCGACCGCAGGGCCGGTCTGCGCCGTGTCGCCGTCGGTTGCCAGACGGCCGAACAGCAGCAGATCAAAGTCTCCGATCTTCTCTGCCGCCTTGGCCAGCGTATAGGAGGTCGCCAGCGTGTCCGCGCCGCCAAAAGGCCGGTCGGAGAGCAGAAAAGCCTCGTCACAGCCCATGCCGAGAGCTTTTTTCTGCACCTCGGTCGCCATCGGCAGGCCCATGGTCACGACAACTACGCTGCCTCCGTGCTTCTCCTTGAGTTGGAGCGCTGCCTCGATCGCGTTGGCGTCCATGGGGTTCATCATGCTCTTGACGCCGTCGCGGCGCAGATTACCGGTTTTGGGATCAAGCTGCACATCGTCGGTATCAGGAACCTGTTTGACAAATACCAGTATTTTCATACCCTTACTTCACGCCCATGAAGCCGGAGATAACCATTTTCTGGACTTCGCTGGTGCCCTCATAGATCTCCGTGACCTTCGCGTCGCGCATCATGCGCTCCACGGGGTAATCCTTCGAGTAGCCGTAGCCGCCGAAGAGCTGCACCGCGCGGTTGGTGACGTAAGAGGCCGTCTCCGCGGCAAAAAGCTTTGCCATGGCGGCGGGAGCGGTGTAGGGCTGGCCGTCCTGCTCGGCCGCGGCAGCACGCCAGACCAGCAGGCGCGCGGCGTCGGTCTTGGTCTGCATATCCGCCAGGGTGAACTGGGTGTTCTGGAACTGAGAGATACGGCGGCCGAACTGAATACGCTCGGTGGTGTACTTGACTGCCTCATCGATCGCGCCCTGCGCAATACCGGTCGCCTGAGCGGCCACGCCGATACGTCCGCCGTCCAGCGTCGCCATGGCGATCTTGAAGCCCTTGCCTTCCTGGCCAAGCAGATTCTCCTTCGGGATACGGACGTTGTCGAAGATCAGCTCGCAGGTGGAGGAGGCGCGCAGACCCATCTTGTTCTCGGGCTTGGACATGCTGAAGCCGGGCATATCGCGCTCCACGATGAACGCGGAGATGCCGCGGGTCCCCTGCTCCTTGTCGGTCATGGCGAAGACGATAAACACGTCAGCCGCGCCGGCGTTGGTGATAAAGATCTTGCTTCCGTTGAGCACATAGGCGTCGCCGTCCAAAACGGCCGTGGATTTCTGCATGGATGCGTCTGTGCCGGCGCTCGGCTCGGTGAGCGCGAAGGCGCCCAGCTTTTCGCCGCGGGCCAGCGGAACAAGATACTTCTGCTTCTGTTCCTCCGTGCCGAATTTAAGGATCGGCCAGCAGCAGAGCGAGGTATGCGCCGAAACGATGATCGCGGTGGTCGCGCAGACCTTGGCCAGTTCCTCGATCTCCAGTACGTAGCCAAGCTGGTCGATGCCGCTTCCGCCGTATTCCTCGGGGATAGGCAGGCCCATCATGCCCATTTCGGCCATCTTCTTCACGCTCTCTAGCGGAAAGCGCTCGGTCTCGTCGATCTCCTTGGCGAGGGGCTTGATCTCGTTTTCCGCAAATTCCTTAAAGGATGCCTGAAGCTCCAGATGCTCTTCATCCAGTCTGAACATAGCTATTCTCCTTCATCAAATATGAATTGTCATTCAGTTTCAGGGGTAAAAAAAATTTTGTAAACGATGATTAAATCCACGAAAGCGGATTGCGAGGATTTTTTCGCCGGGATGAAGGCGAAAAACCGCAGGAATACTTTGTGTATTTCAAGGTTTTGAGACAAAATCATGGCGGAAAAAGGCCGCAAGGCGCCGAAGTGGCATTTGACCAGCGTTTACTTAGTTGTTTCTCTGAGCTTGGATGCAATCCCACACCTCGGCGGGGACGTACGCAGAGACGTCCTTGCCGAACGAGTGCAGCTCGCGCACCATCGAGGAGGAGATCGCCGGCGCTACCGCGCGAAAATAGATCGTGTCCATGTCCGGCATGACAAGCTTGTTGACATTGGCCACATTCTCCTCGTAATTGTAGTCAAGATTGTTGCGAAGACCTCGGATAAAATAATCGATCTCCTGCTCCCGACAGTACTCCGCAACCAGACCGCAGTAAATCGCGACGGTACAGTTTTCGATCTCCTCGCGCCGGAGTGCCGCCCGGATGGCCTCGGCCATCTCTTCGGCAGGATAGGTCCGTGTTTTGGCCGAATTGACCGCGATCACGATATGAACCTCGTCGAACAGACGGCACGCCTTGCGCACGATGTCGTGATGCCCGTTGGTATAGCAGTCAAAGCTCCCCGCGTAAACTGCCTTCAAGGTGCATCGCCTTTCTTTTTCTTATTCTTCAAAAAACTGCAGAAGCTCGGCAACAAAGCCGTCCTCGTTGTCCAGCATCGGGCCGTGTCCGCCGGCGATCACGACTTCCTTGTAGCGTCCGCCTTTTGCCTGATAGCGATCCAGGACATAGCGCGTCTGGCGCAGCATGGGCTGCGGCGGGCAGAGCTCCGCGCCGGGCCAGCCGGGCACATAACCGAGTTGGCCGAGCCATGCCAGATCCATCAGGCTCGTGTCGGAGACCATGATATCCGACGCGCCGCGGATCCAGAGGATCGGGGGCTTGTTGGGGATCTCCGAAAGGGGCGAGAGGTCGCAGTAGTTGGGGGCCATCGTATTGCAGACGCCGTTTTCGCCCGCGGCAAAGAAGGGCCAGACCGGCGCCGCGGTCTTGTCGCCGGGATACAGGCCGTCCCCGACGCGCGTAGAAAGGACGCTGTCGATGAACATCTCCTTGAGCTCCGGTGCGATCTGATAGGGCGGAGCGACATAAACGCCGTCAATGGTCTGCGCGATGAAGCTGCGCTCGCCGCTTTGCAGGCAGGCGATGAGCTGCGCGTTGGCGCAGCCGCCACCGCTTGCCAGGCCGGCCGGCTGCAGTTTCTTTCCGTCCGCATCATAGGTGCCGCCGAAACCGAAGGGAGAAAGCGGCGCTTCGAGGATCAGCCTTTCGAGCTTCTCGCTGTGGTCGATAGCATACTGCATGGCGACGCCTCCGCCCATGGACCAGCCGAGCAGACTGAAGCGATCCCAGCCGAGCGTTTCCGCCAGAGCGTCCACGTCGTCGGAGAAATCGCGCATACCGCGTCTGGCGTCGATGGGCTTGGGCTCGGTGTCGCCGAAGCCGCGCAGATCGAGAGCCACCAACTCAAAACGATCCTCAAGCCGCTTCATCAGCGGCAGATAGAATTTTGCGGAGGAGGCGTTGCCGTGGATCAGCAGCAGCTTTGGCATGCCGGGCTGTCCAGCATGGTAACAGGCGGTCGTCAGCCGGGGCGTGTCCACCTTTTGTACTTCATAAAACATGCTTATTGATCTCCTTCGCGTTCTCTGTTGTTGAGAAATCCAAAGTCAACTTCCACGCGGAAGTTCATATCTTTTTTCGGTTTGGAAACCCGCTCCTGTCTTGTCGGAGCTTCGTCGGTAAACATGCCGCCGTCCAGCACGCGCATCGCCTCGTCCACAACCTGGTCCAGATCCGCGCTTCCGTCGCCGAGAAGGCAGTATTTCAGACCGACGAAGTTGGAAATGCCCATCAGCATATAGGACAGCACCGTCAAATCAACATCCTTGACCTCCCCGTCTTCCTGAGCACGGCGGAGGCCTGCGCAGTAGGCTTTGCTGAAGGTCTCGTAGTACTCTTTGAACAGATTGCGGTCTACATAGAGCGATTCCCAGATGATGTTGTACACATAGGGATGCTTCTGGACATATTGCAGCCAGGCTTTCAGGCCTTCCCGCTCCGCCTCGCGCCGCGTCCGGCAGTCAGCCGTCTTCTGGGACATCTCCTTGCGGATCTGGTGCCCAAACTGTAGCAGGAGATAGCGGTACAGGCTTATCTTGCTGCTGAAATACACGTAAAAGGTCCCCGTCGCCACGCCCGCGAGCTTTGTAATGTCCGCGATATTCGCACCGTAGTAACCCTTTTCGTAAATCAGCTGCGCTGCGGCAGACAGGATATTGTTCAGGGTCTCCATTCCCTTGGCGGTCTGAGGCATTTTCAGTAATTCGTCCACGTTTCTTACGCTCCGTCCTGTTTTTGATGGCGGTATTTTAACATAAAAAACCAGTCAATTCAACAGGAGCCGTGGGAATCCCTCATATTCTCTCAGACGATATGATAGCTGTCCTTTGAGGCGTTGGCAAAGCCGACGATCAGACTGGCGAAGAGCATCGGCTGCTCGTACATGGAGGCATGGCCGCTGTTTTCGATCATGACGTAATGGCTGTCCCGGATGTGGGCCGCGAGGTACTGCTGCTCCTCCGCAGGGGTCAGATAATCCTGGCGGCAGGAGACGATCAGCGTCGGGCACAGGACCTGATCCAGCCGGTCGCGCACGTCATAATTGGACGAGCTGTTGGTCAGCCGGATCATGGCTTCGATAAAATCCCGGTTGCCGAATACAGGCCCCAGCAGTCCTCGCCGCCGCTCCATCCAGTCGTTGTTCTGCGTATAGAAGCGGGGCGAATAGATCACGGGGATCGCCGTGTAGTAGTACTGCATTGGATCGGACGACGCCAGATTCCACGCCTTGCCGATATCGTCCAGCCAGGGGCCGGTCGCGGCCGTGGCGTTGAAGAGGAGAAGCCGCTCCACCCGGTCCGGGTGTTCGATGGCATATTCCAGCCCGATCTCACTGCCGTAGGAAATGCCGGCAATGCAGAGCTTCTCGATCCCCAGATGCTCCAGCAGCGCATGGACCAGCCGGATCTGCACCGCATGGTCGTAGGACTCCGAAAGCTTGTCCGTCTTCCCCTGATCCATCATGTCCACAAGGATCAGTCGGTTGAACGCGCTCAGCGGCTCGATAAACTCCTTCCAGCTCGCGCAGGACATCATGATGCCGTTGAGCAGAAGCAGCGGCTTGCCCTCTCCGTAGGTCTCGTAGTAGACCTGCTTTCCTTCAAAGCCAAAGGTCGCCATGCCGTTTACCACTTCTTGCCGATGATGCCGCATTCCAGCGCGCGATCCCACAGCTCGTCGCGGAACTTCGGATGCGCGATCGCAATCAAGCTCTCCACGCGCTCCTTGATGGTCGCGCCGCGCAGATCCGCCACACCGTACTCGGTGATGATCAGATCCGCGTCGTTGCGGGAGAGGCTGACAGCCGCGCCGGTCTGGAGCTGCGGAACGATCTTGGAGACCTCGTGGCGCTCGCCGGTGGCCTTGTCCTTGATCATGGCCGTGGAGTAGAGTGCGATGATCGAGCGTCCGCCCTTGGACATCTGCGCGCCGATGGCGGTGTCCGCCTGGCCGCCCGTGCCGGAGAACTGACGCGAACCGATCGACTCGCTGGCGCACTGGCCGGTCAGATCGACCTCCAGACTCGTGTTGATCGAGATCTGATTGTCGTTCTGGGCAATGGTATAGGGATCGTTCACCCATGCGCCGTCATAAAGCGCTACGCCGGAGTTGTGATCGCAGAATTCAAAGAGCTCCTTGCTGCCGAGGATCATCGTGGCGACCATCTGCCCGCGGTTGATGTTCTTGCGCTTGTTGGTGACGACGCCCATCTTGACAAGCTCCGCCATGCCGCTGGTGATCAGCTCCGTGTGGATGCCAAGATCGTTCTTCTCCTTCAGGTACTCGGCCACGGCGTTGGGAATACCGCCGATGCCAAGCTGCAGACAGGCGCCGTCCGGCACGTATTGGCTGATCAGGCGGCCGATCTCGCGGTCCTTGTCGTTGAAGGGCACGTCGGGAAGCGTGGGAACCGGATAATCCGCTTCCAGAAGATAATCCACGTCTGTATAGTGGATCACGATGTCTCCGTAGACAAAGGGGAAATTCGGGTTGATTTCCAGGATCGTGATGTCCGCGGCCTCCATCATGCGGCGCTCATACGTATTGGAGGTAGACAGAGAAATGAAGCCGTTTTTGTCCGGCATGGAAGCTGATGCGCAGAAAATATTGGGCTTGTTGCGGTACAGCCACTTGGTAGCCGCAAAATGCAGATTGTTCGGGATATAAGACATGTTGCCCTGCGCGTGAGCCTTGCGCAGCGGCGTCGCGTAAAACCAGCCGTCCACGCTGAAGTTCTCCGCATATTCGGGCTTGTAGAACTCGCAGGTATGAGACGGGTTGCAGTTGACGATCCGGATGTCCTTGACTTTGCCGTTGAGCGTATGGATGTTCTCCATGATCAGGCCCGCCTCGGCCGCGCCGAGGCCCGTGACGATGATATCGCCGCTTTTTACAAGCGACAGAGCCTTTTCCAGAGAGATGATTTTAGACGTATAATCCATGATCTGTCCTCCGATTTTTTGCACTGGGCTGCGGCTGATGCCGCAGCCCTATCCGATTATGACACAGTTACTTGATCGTTGCAAGCACGTCGTCGAGGCTCATGATCGGGCTGACGATCTGCAGTTCATAGTAGCCGCTCTCGCCCGGCTCGAGGGAGATGGTGTTCAGCGCCAGAGAAGTGATAGCCAGACGGTCGCCGTTGTGGTAGTTAATCTCGCCGCCCATGGGGATCATGAAATCGGTGGATTCCATCACGTCGTTGAAGTTGGCCCAGTTGAGCTCGAGGCCCTGATCGTGCAGGGCCTGCAGTGCCTGGACAAACAGGCTGCCGGCGATGTAGCCCGCCATCGCATAGGAGTTCAGCGCGTTGTCGTTGCCGGAGCCGCCGTTGGCAAGCTCCCAGGCGCTCATGGCTGCGTAGAACTCAAGGTAGCCGTTCATGCCTTCCTCGGTGCTGGTGTCGAGCCAGGCGGTGCAATACACGCGGCGGTCTTCCGTCACGGAGCCGTTCTCCACGAAAGCGCCCAGCGTGACCGCGGAGGCATTGACGTAGGAGGTCACGACGTTGGCGTTATAGTTGGCGTCGCGCATAGAGGACATGAGGATCGCAAGCGGCGCCTGGTTCATGCAGGCAATGACCACATCGCAGCCGGCGTTCTTCAGCACGTTCACAGCCGCGGAGTAGTCGGTGGCCGCCGCGTCGACTTCCTGATAGACGATCTCGACGCCCAGCGTCTCATTCTGCTTCTGCACGCCGTAGAGCAGGCCGACGCCCGCGTCGTCCGTGGTGGAAATTACGCCGATCTTGGTGCCGCCGAGACCCATGCCCCCCTCAACGGGAGCGAGCGCGCGGGCGAGCAGCACGCGGCCCTCGGAGTTGTAAATGGGCTGAACAGGGTAGATGACCTTGTCGTTGCCGGTCGCGCCCTCCTGATAGAGCTCCGCAATACCGGTGGCGGCATAGACCATGGGGATACCCATCTGCTTGAGGTAGTCGAGCGTGGCGCCGACGGTGTTGGTGCCGAAGTGGCCGACAATGGCGAAGACATGATCGGTCTCCACAAGCGTCTGCGTGTAGGTCAGGCCCTGCGCGGCGTCGAAGCCGTCGTCATAGTGGATGAGCTGGATGGACCGGCCGTCAAAGCCTCCGGAGAGGTTATAGGCCATGAACGCGGCCTCCATGCCGGCGTTGAACGGAATGCCGACCGTGGCAAAAGCGCCTGTCGTGGCAGCCGTGTTGCCGACAAGGATCGTCGTGTCGTCCACTCCCTGAACGGGAACAAAGGGTGCGTAGCCGTCGCCCGCTTCAGCAGGCTGGTCTGCGGGGGTGTCCGCGGGAGCGTCTGCGGGGGTGTCCGCGGGAGCGTCTGCGGGGGTGTCGGCCTGTGTCGGCTGATCCGCCGGCTTGTCGGCCGGGGTCGCGGGCTGCTCATTGGTCAGTCCTCCGCCGCAGGCGGCCAGAGACAGGCAGAGCGCGAGAGCCAGTAGAAGTGCCAGAACTTTTTTCATTTTGCTTCCTCCTTTGTATTTGTTCATATTATTTATCGCTTTCGCGACAGCTTACGTTTTCCTGTTGCCAAGATAGGCCTCAATGAGCTTTTCGTCGTGGATCAGCTCGTCCGCAGGCCCCTTCATACTGATTTTACCCAGCTCGAGGACATAGCCGTAGTCTGCGATCTTCAGTGTGGCCAAAGCGTTTTGTTCCACGATCAGGATCGTTGTGCCTTCGGCACGGATCTCCTGCAGTGTACGGAAGATGTCTTTGATCACCAGCGGCGCAAGGCCAAGGCTCGGCTCGTCCAGCATCAGCAGTTTAGGGCTTGCCATCAGCGCCCGCGCGATCGCCAGCATTTGCTGTTCGCCTCCAGAGAGCGTTCCGGCCTGCTGCCGCAGCCGCTCCTCCAGACGCGGGAACAGCGCCAGAACACGGCGCATGTTTTTCTCCGTCTCCGTACGCGAGCGAATGCAATAGGCTCCTGCACGCAGGTTTTCCTCCACGGTCAGACCGCTGAAGACCAGACGTCCTTCCGGCGACATGTTGATGCCCATGCGAGCGATCTTACAGGCACGAAGATGGGAGATCTCTTGCCCGGCAAGGTGAATACTCCCGCCACCCGGTTTGATGACGCCGCTGATGGTGCGCAGCGTAGTGGTCTTTCCTGCGCCGTTTGCTCCGAGAAGCGCAACGATACTGCCTTCTTCGACGTCGAGATCGATCCCCCGGATCGCCTGGATCGGCCCGTAGTTGACCTTAAGGTCTCTGATTTCAAGCAGTGCCATCGCTCTCGCCCTCCTCATCCACGCCGAGATATGCCTGCTGCACATCGCGGTTTGTCTGGATCTTCTCCGGTGTACCGAAAGCAAGAAGCTTTCCGAAGGAAATGGCGCAGATGTTGTCACACACGTCCATCACGAGACCCATGTCGTGCTCAACGAGGAGGATCGTGCAGCTGTACTCCTCGCGGATGCGGCGGATCAGCCGCGCGAGATCCGCCGTTTCCGTGTCGTTCAGACCGGCGGCCGGTTCGTCAAGGATGATCAGCCGCGGCGAGCACATCAGCGTTCGGGCGATCTCGATCTTTTTGAGGATGCCGTAGGGAAGGCCGAAAGCATACGCGCCGGCATAGGCGCTCAGGCCCATGAATGAGAGAACTTTCTCTGCTTTATAGCGGATCACGTCCTCCTCTCGCCGGAGCTTCGGCAGATGCAGGGCGCTGGCCGCGATCCCGGAAGAATACTGGCGGTGTCCGGCAATCAGAAGGTTTTCCAAAACCGTCAGCTCCGGGACCACCTCCACGTTCTGAAAGGTCCTCACGATTCCGTGCAGGATGACGTCGTGCACTTTTTCCTTCGTCAGATCTACGACTTCATTTTCTCTGCCGCGGAACAGCAGCGTACCGCCGGTGGGCTTGTAGAACTGCGTGATACAGTTAAAGACCGTCGTTTTGCCCGCGCCGTTCGGACCGATCAGGCCGAAGATCTCACCCTCATGTACATCGAAGCTTAGCCCATCCACGGCTTTAACGCCGCCGAAGTACATTTTCAAATCCTGAATGCGAAGGATGATGCCTTCTTCCAATTCCGCCTGACGGTTCGATGCCCCGCTGCTTTCCAGTCGCCGCTCGACATTTCTCAGGCGTTCTTTCGCATTTTCGATTTTTCTGTCGCAGCGCTCACGGAGCTTCGTCGTATCCGGCGCCGCGCCCTCCTCCGCGACAGCGGGAAGCTCGAGCTTCTTTCCGGCGCTCGGGTTTGACAGAGAGCTGAGCTCCGCGGTCGTCTTCTCACGGATGCGCTCCAGATGTGATTCGTGCGCGGAGGCGAGCGCCTCGTTTTCCTCGTCGCTCAGCAGATAGCCGCAAAGGAGGATCTCCTTGCGGAGCGCGGCATAGCGTTCGTTCTCTTCGCGCAGACGTTTTTCTGTGATCGCACGGCGGATCTCGTCGGCGCCTAAACTTTCAAAGCTTTCCTCCGCCGCCCGCAGCCCTTCCTGACGGAGCTGCTCCGCGCGGCGAGCTGCTGTTTTTTCCGTTTCCCGCTCGATCCTCAGATCTCGGGAAGCGGTCAGCATTTCGATCTCGGTCTTCAGCCGTCTGGCTTTTTTCAGGAGTCGCCGCTCAGTTCCTGTCATCGACATACGCGCGGATCCTCCTTTCTATCCGTTTCCTGCGCAGCCAACCTCTGAAGGCTGCAAGCATCTGGGCAAAGCCGCCCGGGAAGAACATCACGACAAGGATGATCAAAAGTCCCGTGATCATGGTGATAAAGGCGGGGTGATCGACAAAGAAACGGATTTTGCTGAGAAACATGGACTGAAGACCGTAAATGATAAACGTACCTAAGGTTGTGCCCCAGAGCGACTTTGCTCCGCCGATAATGACCGCGCCGAGAATATTCAGCGAGGTGCTCAGCGTGAGCAGCGTTGAGGTGGCTGTCGTCATGTTGCGCACGTACATCATGTACAGCAGTCCGCCCATAGCGGCATAGACCGTAGAGATGACGAAGGCAAGCAGACGATACTTCATCAGGCTGATCCCCATCGCCTGGGAGGCCGAGGTGCTGTCCTTCATGGCCAGCATCGCGCGCCCGACCGGGCTGCGGATGAGGTTTGAAGTCAGTACCATCAGGATCACAAAGGTTGCCGTGATGAGCAGATAGACAGCCTTTTCATTGACGTTGACGCCAAAGAGCACGATGTTGTTGATGTTGATCTTGATCGTCGCCTTGAGCACCATGAGCAGGCTGCGGATGATCTCTGCCAGCGCCAGCGTCATGATTGCCAGATAGATGCCTTCTATCCTCAGCGAGATGAAGCCCACGATCACGCCGATCGTGATCGAAACCGCAAGTGTCACCAGCAGCGCCACATAATACGGTGCGCCCATCCCCTCGATCAGATAAAAAGCGACATAGGAACCAAGACCGATAAAGCCCGCCGTTCCGAGCGATGCCAGGCCTGAATACCCGAGCAGCAGGCAAAAGCCGATCGCCACAATCGCATAGATCAGCGTATTCCCGAGCGCATAGGCAAAAGCCGAGGAGATCATGCCGCCGAGCGCCAGAAACTGCACGAGCGCAAGCACGACGCCGACAAGCGCGATCTGCGCCAAGGGATTGGCAAAGACTGCGCGGATGTTTGAGCCGATATTCTTTTTTGCGCCCCCAGGGTATGCGGCGCTGAGATATTCCTGTTTGATATCCATAGCACACCTCATACCTTCTTGAGTGTCTTTTTGCCAAACAGCCCTTCAGGCTTGATCAGGATCGCGATCAGAAGCAGGACATAGACAATGACCATCTGCCAGCGTGAGATCCCGTAAAAGCCTTTGAAGTTTGCCAAAAAGCCCACGCAGCTTGCAGCCAGCGGGATCAGCACAGCGCCGATCACCGGCCCGTAAAAGGTAGAGAAGCCTCCGAGAATACAGGCGAGAAAAGCGTTGACCTGGATCGTCGTCATGAAAGCCGCGGAAATCGACGTACCGCCGCCCGCGTACATGACCGCCGCCAGAACACCCAAACCGCAGGCCAACGCCCAGGAGATCGCGGTGATGACGTGCGTGTCGATGCCCATGAGCTCCGCCGTAAACTCGCTCGAGGCCGTCGCGCGGACGCCGAGGCCCCATTTGCTGTATTTCAGCAGCAGGAACAGGACCGCCAGCACAACGACGGTGATGCCCAGGCAGATGACCGCGTGCTTGGTGATGACGATCTCGCCGCCCAGCGCGGGGATGACGAAGTTCGGCGAAGTCTTGGCCTTGACCGTGTTGTAAAAGGCCTCAAAGGGGATGCGCTCGGGCGTACCGAATACGAGTGGGATGCCTCCGAAGAACAGCGATACAAAGCCCATGGTGATGATCTGCTTGCCGAGCTCGTTCACATGGCGGCCGCGTCTGAAGACGAGTAGATCGATAAACACACCGATCACTACGCCGACCAGCACGCCGGCGAACACCCCGATCCAGACCGGGATGCCATGCTTATTCAGCAGGTCTGCGACGACATAGCAGCCGAAGGCAGAAATCGCCCCCTGTGCGAAATTGGCCGTCGTGGACGTGCGGAAGATGATCGTCACGGCAAAGGCGGCCAATGCCGTCACGCACATGCTCAGAAGCGAGCCGCAAATTGTTGAGAGAAAAGAAATAAACAAAAAATCAACCCCATTGGATCACGTTGGCTGCCCAGGTATAGCCAATGCCCGCCGCGATCATGCAGACCACGGTACCGGGCTTGACCTTGCCCGCCTCAAGTCCGAGCTTAAGGGACAGGAGCTGGTCGACCTGGCCGACGTGTCCGTAGTTTTCCAGATAGATCGTCTGGTCTTCGGTGAGACCAAGGTCCCTGAGCATGCCGAGGTGGCCGGAACGCTTGATGTGCAGGATGTCGAGATAGCCGATATCCGCGCGCGTTTTGCCGGACTTGCGGAGCGCCTCGTCGATGCAGTGATACCAGTTCGGCATCGAGACCGTGTTGAGCAGTCCCTTCATCTTCGGAGAGTCCATCAGACGGAGCATGCCGAATTCCTTGACGTTTTCCGCGGTAACGGGATCGGAGATACCGCCGACCTTCGAGCCGCAGGTATGGACAACGGAGCCGTCGGACATGATATGCGTGCCGAGAAGCTGGTTCTTCTCATAGCCCTTCTGCAGGATTACCGCGCCGCCGCCCGCGGCGAGGTTGAACATGAAGGAAACACCGCTGTCGGTGAAGTCGATGAAATCGCAGTTGCGGTATCCGCCGGCCACCAGAATGGTATTGACCTCGTCGTCAGCCAGCAGGATGTCCTTGGCAAGCTTCATCGCGGAGACGGTCGTGCAGCAACGGTTCTGCACATCGATGCCCCAGGCGTTCTTCGCACCGATGCGATCCTGAATGTAGCAGGCCGAGGTGGTGAGCGGATACTCCTTCCATTCCTCGCCGAAGCAGAGGATCGCGTCGATATCCAGCGGATCGATACCCGTGTTCTTCAGGCAGTCCAGCGCAGCCAGAGCGCCCATTTCCTGCGTTCCGTCGCAGGGTTCGTCGGAAGGAACGTACTTCTGAATAATGCCCAGTTTGTTCTTTACGGCGTCCTCGCTCCAGACGCCTCCGGTGGCGTCGGATATTTCCTTCGCCGTCATGATCTTCTTCGGAAGATAGATGCCGATGCCTACGATGCCTACGGGAACTTTATCACTCATATGATTGTCCTCCTTACCGCAAACGAATTATAATTCACATGAACTGCTATTCATGTTCTGCTATAAATATATCAATGTGAATCTTCAATGTCAACGAAAACGCCTGGATTATTGTTTTGACAGTTTGTACAAAATTACATATAAGTTTTTGGCATTGACAGCAAACAGGGCTCGTGATATGATTCTACATGAACTGCTATTCATGTCTTTCACGATCAAATCTGATATTCAGGAGGCTTTGAAATGAAAGGCATTACCATCGGAGAAATGAAGATCGGCGACAGCGCCTCTTTCACCAAGACCATTTCCGAAACCGACGTGTATCTGTACGCCGGCATCAGCGGCGACTTCAACCCCGCCCATGTCAACCAGACCGAAGCTGAAAAAGGCATGTTCGGCAAGCGGATCGCCCACGGCATGCTGTCGGCAGGCCTGATTTCCACCGTGCTCGGCACGCTGCTGCCCGGCCCCGGCACCATCTATATGGGGCAGGAGCTCCGCTTCACCAAGCCCGTTGCCATCGGCGATACGATCACGGCCACGGCTACGGTGGCTGAACTGATCCCCGAGAAAAATCGCGCCATTCTTGACACGGTCTGCACCAATCAGAACGGCGACGTTGTGATCAAGGGCAAGGCGACCGTTATGCCGCCGAAAGCATAATTGCCGCGAAAAACAAGACGCCGAGCGTTCTATCATCGCTCGACGTCTTGTTTTTAGTTTGTGTTTGGGATTTTTTTCTGAGAATACAGTATGAAAGGGTCCGAACAGATCGTGAGATTCTGTTCGGACCCTGTTTTATATTTCCTTCATTTGCCCATCTGTCAGCACGTCGAGCATGATCTTCGCGCCGAGCTTGAAGGCGTAGCAGAAAGTCTCGCAATCCGTGAGGACGGTGACCTCGCGCTGGGCGTCCATGAAGTCCTCAAAGAGCTTCTTTTGCTCCTCGTTCAGCGACTCGGTCAGCGTATCGCCGACCTTGACGACCTCATCGAGAGCTTTTGCGTACTGACTGTTGCGCTTGAAGAAGCGCTCGTTGGGGCGGATATCACCAAGGTAAAGGTCTTCAAGTATCTGCATCTTCGGCCTCCTCGATGTAGACCAGCTCATGCAGCACGATCTCCTCGGCTCGACTGCGGATGCTGTTCATGCGGCGTACCCATTCCATCTGCTCGGCGGCTTTGAGCGCTTCGGTCACACCTTCGTTCTTGGCCATTTGCAGGATAAGCAGTTCCAATCGACCTTCACAGGCCTCGTCGATTTCCAAAAGATGCGGATACAGTTTTCCCGACAGCAGCAACTCGGAAAAGATCACGGGATGCCGCTCTTTCAAATAGCGTTTCCGCTTCAGACCATATTTGCCAAGAGGTCTTTGCTCCGCGTTCTCAATGACGAGGTTAGGAAGAAGCACATCGCCAACTCGCGAATAAGTGCCGCCGTTCTGCTCAAAAAAGGATCTCTGTGTTTTCATG
>JAFRQP010000038.1 GCA_017428565.1 Oscillospiraceae bacterium | reverse complement strand
TTCACCATTCACGTTTCACTCTGCACTCGTCACTCTCCACTCTTCCCTCTCCACTCTTCACTTTTCACTCCTCACTCTTCACTTTTCACTCTTCCCTCCACACAGCAAAAGAGAGGCTTCCTTTCGGAAGTCTCTCTTTTGCTGTGCGTTTGCTTCACTCCAGCTCGAAGGCGCCGGTGTATAGCTGATAATAGGTGCCCTTCTCGGCCAGCAGCTTCTCGTGGCTGCCCCGCTCGATGATGCGGCCGTGGTCCAGCACCATGATGACGTCCGAGTTCATGACGGTGGAGAGTCGGTGGGCGATGACGAAGACGGTGCGGCCCTCCATCAGCTTATCCATGCCCTTCTGCACGATGGCCTCGGTGCGGGTGTCGATGGAGGAGGTGGCCTCGTCCAGGATCATCACCGGCGGGTCGGCCACGGCGGCCCGGGCGATGGCGATGAGCTGCCGCTGGCCCTGGGAGAGGTTGGCGCCGTTATTCTGCAGCTCGGTGGCGTAGCCCTGGGGCAGACGGGTGATGAAGTCGTCGGCCCCGGCCAGCTTGGCCGCCCGGATGCACTCCTCGTCCGAGGCGTCCAGATTGCCGTAGCGGATGTTCTCCATCACGGTGCCGGTGAAGAGGTTGGTGTCCTGCAGGACGATGCCCAGGGAGCGGCGCAGATCCGCCTTTTTGATCTTGTTGATGTTGATGCCGTCGTAGCGGATCTTGCCGTCGGCGATGTCGTAGAAGCGGTTGATCAGGTTGGTGATGGTGGTCTTGCCCGCGCCGGTGGCGCCCACGAAGGCCACCTTCTGGCCAGGCTCGGCGTAGACCGAGATGTCGTGAAGCACGGGTTTGTCCTCCACATAGGCAAAGTCCACGTCCACCATGCGCACGTCGCCCAGCAGCGGGGTATAGGTCACGCTGCCGTCCGCCGTGTGGGGATGGCGCCAGGCCCAGTGGCCGGTGTGCTCCTGGGTCTCGGTGACGCTGCCGTCGGGCTGCACCCGGGCATTCACCAGGGTCACGTAGCCGTCGTCCACCTCCGGCGGCTCGTTTACCAGGCTCAGGATGCGCTGGGCGCCGGCGCCGGCCATGACGATGGAGTTGATCTGCTGGCTGAGTTGGTTCACGTTGCCGGTGAACTGCCGGGCCATGTTCAGGAAGGGCACCAGCACCGTGATATCGAAGAGCTTGCCGGAGAGGCTGACGCTGGGCACGCCGGTGAGGATGAACACGCCGCCGGCCAGGGCCAGACCCACATAGAGGATGTTGCCGATGTTGCCGATGATGGGGCCCAGGGTGCTGGCGAAGGCGTTGGCCCGGTAGCTGACCTCAAAGAGCTCCCCGTTGACCTTGTCAAAGTCCTCGATGCTCTTTTCCTCGTGGCAGAAGACCTTGACCACCTTCTGGCCGTTCATGGTCTCCTGGGCGAAGCCCTCCATGGCGCCAACGGCCTTCTGCTGGCTCATGAAGTACTTGGCGGAGCTGCCGCCGATGGTCTTGGTCACATAGAACATGGCCGCCACGCCCAGCAGCAGCACCAGGGTCATCCACAGGCTGAACCACAGCATGATGAAGAACACCGCCAGCACGATGGCAATGGAGCGCACCAGCGAGGGCAGCGAGCCGGACACCAGCTGGCGCAGGGTGTCAATGTCGTTGGTGTAGAAGCTCATGATGTCGCCGTGCTTGTGGCTGTCAAAGTAGCGCACGGGCAGATCCTGCATGCCGTTGAACATCTCCCGGCGCATCTTGTCCAGAAAGCCCTGGGTCATGACCGCCATGAGCTGGGTCTCCAGGGTCAGGGAGCAGATGGAGACCACATAGAGGCCGATCAGCAGCAGGATGTAGGGCAGCAGCTCCGCCTTGGCGGCGGCCCAGTCGCCGCTCTCCACCCAGTTCTGGATCACTTCCAGGATCTTCTGGATGAAGATGGAGGGGATGGCCGCCACGATGGCGGAGAACAGGATGCAGACCATGGCCAGAGGGGCCAGGCGGGGGTAGTAGCCGAAGAACTTTTTCAGCGTCCACTTGATGGCGCCGAAGTTCTCCTTCAGCATTTCGCCGCGGGATTTATGCATCTTGCTCACCTCCCCTTGTCTGCTGGCGGTAGATCTCCTGGTAGATGCCGCCCTTGCGCATCAGCTCGGCATGGGTGCCGCGCTCCACGATGCGGCCGTTGTCCATGACCAGGATCAAGTCCGCGTCCTCCACGGAGGCCACCCGCTGGGCGATGATGATCTTGGTGGTCTCGGGGATGTATTCCCGGAAGCCCTTGCGGATCAGGGCGTCGGTCCGGGTGTCCACCGCGCTGGTGGAGTCGTCCAGAATGAGGATCTTGGGCTTTTTCAGCAGGGCCCGGGCGATGCAGAGCCGCTGCTTCTGCCCGCCGGAGACGTTGGTGCCGCCCTGCTCGATGTGCCGGTCGTAGCCCTCCTCGTGGGCCATCACGAACTCGTCCGCCTGGGCGAGCCGGCAGGCCTCCCGCAGCTCCTCGTCCGTGGCGTCCTCGTCGCCCCAGCGCAGGTTCTCCCGCACGGTGCCGGAGAAGAGCTGGTTCTTCTGCAGCACCACGGCCACGGCGTTGCGCAGGGTCTCCAGGTCGTAGTCCCGCACGTCCACGCCGCCCACCTTGACGCTGCCCTCGGTCACGTCGTAGAGCCGGGGGATCAGCTGGATCAGGGTAGTCTTGCTGGAGCCGGTGCCGCCCAGGATGCCCACGGTGGCGCCGGAGGGGATGTGCAGGTCAATGTCCTCCAGGGCGTTCTTCTCCGCCTCAGCGCTGTACTTGAAGCAGACGTCCTTAAAGTCGATGGAGCCGTCGGCGACGCTTGTGACGGGCTGCGGCGGATTGTGCAGGCTGGGCTCCTCGTTGAGCAGCTCGGTGAGGCGCTTCATGGACTCCCAGGAGATGGTCATCATCACGTAGACCATGGAGAGCATCATCAGGCTCATGAGGATCTGCATGCCGTAGGTGAGCATGGCGGAGATCTGGCCCACGTCGATGGTGCTGCCCCGGTTGGTGACGATGAGCTTGGCGCCCACCAGCAGCACGAAGACCATGTTGAAGTTCATGCAGATGGTCATGAGGGGGTTGTTCAGGGCCACGATCCGCTCGGCCTTGGTGAAGTCCTTGGCGATGTCCCCGGAGGCGGCGGCGAACTTCTGCTTCTCGTAGCCCTCCCGGGCGAAGCCCTTGACCACCCGCATGCCCCGCACGTTCTCCTCCACGCTCTCGTTCATCCGGTCGTACTTGCGGAAGACGGCGTGGAAGGCGGGCATGGCCTTGCGGGCGACGGTGAAGAGGCCCAGGATCAGCACCGGCACGATCACCAGGAAGGTGGCCGCCAGACTCCCGCCCATGCGCCAGGCCATGACGATGGAGAAGACGAACATCAGCGGCGCGCGCACGGCGGCCCGGATGGTCATCATGAAGGCCATCTGGACGTTGGTGATGTCCGTGGTCAGCCGGGTCACCAGGGAGGCGGTGGAGAACTTGTCGATATTCTCAAAGGAGAAGCGCTGGATGCGCCGGAAGGCGTCACCCCGCACGTTCTTGGCAAAGCCCGCCGAGGCTCTGGCCCCCAAGAAGCCGGCGCTGGCCCCGCAGCATAGGCTCAAAAGCGCCATCGCCACCAGGATCAGGCCCATTTTGAGCACCTCGCTCATAGGCTCGCCCGCCTTGATGCCGTTCACCAGATCCGCCGTGCGGGTGGGGATCAGCACCTCCAGAAAGACCTCCAGAATGATGAAAAACAGGGTCAGGAGCGTGGGGGTCTTGTATTCGCGGATGCATTTGACAAAGGTTTTAATCACAGCCGCAATCCCTTCCTTTCTTACAGTCTTCCCGGGCGTTCTGCAGCATCACGTCCGTGGCGGAGAGGAGCGCTTCGATCTGCTCCGGCGAAAGGCCCCTGCAGAGCCAGGAGAAGGTCTCGTTTTCCACTTCGGCTACCTCGTCCCGCAGCAGATAGGCCTTCTCCGTCGCGTGGATGCACTTGCAGCGCCGGTCGCGCCCGCTCTGCTCCGCGCGGAGGAATTCCTTCTTCTCCAGGCGCTTCAGGATCTCCGTCATGGTGGGGTGGGCAAGCCGCGTGGCCTCCTCCAGATCCCGCTGGCTGATCTCCTCCTTGCCGCAGCGCTCCATGCGCATCAGCGCGCCCATCACGCCGAACTGCACCCCGGTCAGCTCTTTTTCCGCCAGCATCTCGTCCATTTTCTTCTTGAACGAGCGGTGCAGCAGGGAAAAGCGCAGCCCGACGGGCATGTTTCCGTCCATAGCATCACCCCTGTAATATGTCGTGTGCGACCTATTTTAGCACACCGGGCGGAAAAGTCAAGGGAAAAAGAAGCAAAAAGCCGTCGCCGTCTCTTCCGCCCGCAGGGACGAGCATTGGTCGTCCGCATGTCGAATATGGGCGCGCGTCCGCGGGCGACCACAGGTCGCCCCTGCGGGAGACTCCCTCCGTCGCGGCGCTTGCGGAGGGCGCGCCGCGACACCTCCCTCAGAGAGGGAGGCTCTGTCTGCCGCCGTAGGGGCGGGGCATAGCGACGCGCGAGAAACGCGCGACGATCCCAGCTCTGCTTGCGCCCGCCCGCGCGGGGAAGGCTGAGCGCACGAAAAATGTGCGGCGAATTCAGAGCTTCGTACGAATTCGCCGCACATGTTTTCAACTTGATCCCTGCTCCTGCCGGGAGGGGCCCTAAAGGACTAGCTTCGCGTCGCAAGCCCCTCCCCTACGGTCTGCATTTGGATTCAGATCTTCTCCAGATCCTTCAGGAACAGGGCCGCCTCCGCGTCGGAGGGAATCAGCCAGCCGTCGCGGGGAGAGACAGAGAAATTCATCACCGCGGGGCCGTCCATCAGGCAGCTGCGCTTGAACTGCTGGGAGAAGAGGCGCCTGCACCAGCTCTGGAGCCAGCGCTTCAGCTCCTCGTCGGTAAACTCGTCCCCGTAGGCGGCCTTGGCCAGCCGGAAGACCTTGGAGGGCGCAAAGCCGTCCTGCAGGATGTGGTAGGTGAAGAAGTCCTGCAGGGCGTAGGAGCCCACCGCGTCCTCGCTCTTCTGCTCGATCAGATCGTCGTGGATGGGCAGCAGCTCCGGCGTCACGGGGCAGTCCAGCACGTCGTAGAGGGCGGCCTTCAGCACCTTGTCCTCCGTCTTGGCGGCGATGTGGGCCACAGCCGCCCGGACCTGAGTCTTGGTCAGGCCCAGATTCACGTCGTACATGCTGGTGTGGTCCCCGTTGTAGGTGCACCAGCCGTCGATGTACTCGCTTAGGTCCTCGGTGCCCACGTCCAGGCCGTTGACCTTGTTGGCCACGTCCATGAGGATCTGGGTGCGCTCCCGGGCCTGGGCGTTCTCGAAGGCGATGGAATAGTCGTCGTGGGCGTGGCCGATGTCGTCAAAGTGCTGATACACGCTCTTGCCGATGTCGATGACGCGGACCTCGCAGCCCCACTGCTCCGCCACCACCACGGCGTTGGACTTGGTGCGGCTGGAGGTGCCGAAGCAGGGCATGGTGATGGCGACGACATTGGTCGCGGGCAGGCCCATGCGCTTCACCGCCAGGGCGGAGATCATCACCGCGAGCGTCGAGTCCACCCCGCCGGAGATGCCGACGACGCAGTGGTCCAGATGGGCGTACTCCATGCGCTTGACTAGACCCGAGACCTGCAGGTCGATCATGCGCTCGCAATAGGCGGGCAGATCGGCGGGGTTTTCCGGCAGGTGGGGATGCTTGTTGTAGTGCCGGGTGAGGGCGGTGTCCACCGGCTCGCAGTCCCAGGCCACGGAGCAGTAGTCCTCGTCCACCAGGTCGAAGCAGCCGGTTTCCCGGCGCAGGTTCACCAGGGCCTGCACGTCGATCTCGGTGACAGCCAGACTGGTGCGGGCAGCGCTGTTCTGCTCGTCTTCGGTCAGAATGGTGCCGTTTTCCGCTACCAGGCACAGACCTGAATAGACATGGTCGGTGCTGCTCTCCCCTTTGCCGGGGGCCGCCAGGATCACAGCGGCCAGGTTGTGCCGGGACTCATAGCGCAGGTTCAGCTCCGCCTCCCGGGTGCTGCTCACCGTGGCGGGGAAGTCCTCCATCTTGACGAGCAGGGTCGCCCCGGCCCGGGCATGATCGCTGACCCGGGACCAGATGCTCGCGGCGTCCGGCCCATGCTCCACGGCGATACCCAGCTCAGTGTTCCCCTGGCAGAAAAACAGGGTGTCCGCGCAGCAGGGGACGGTGCCGAAATCGTCCGTGTCAATTTCGTGGAATTCCCGGTCGGCACCGATGAAGTGATCGTCCGCACATCTGCGGGGCACAAAGCCCAGCAGCTTTCCGTTGGAAACGGCGGCTGCAGCGCTGTTGACGGCGGTGCCCACGGCCATGGGAAGGCCCACGAAAACCAGCATGTCGCTGCCCTCCGTGGCCTTGACGACCTTGGTCAGGGCCTTCTCCGCCCCGTCCAGGATCACCCGGTGCCGGAACAGATCCCGGCAGCTCACGCCGGTGAGGGTCAGCTCCGGGAAGACCAGCAGCTTCACGCCCTTTTCATCCGCCTCACGGATGCAGTCGATGACTCGCTCGGCGTTATACTCGCAGTCCGCCACCTTGATGACAGGAGAGGCCGCGGCGACCTTGATAAAACCGTCTTTCATCTCTCGTATTCCTTTCTGCTCCAACTAAATTCCGTCTTGGGTTTCGGGAAAAGCATAAGCACTCAGGGCTCCTCCACGGGGCGGGTGTGCATGTAATACTGGACGCAGCTGTACTCCCACAGCAGCGCCTCCCCCGCGGGGCTCAGCTCGTGGCGGAAGACGCCGTCCTCCACATAGGAGCCGTTGTTGTTGATCACCGGCAGATGCTCCATGCAGGCGGCGGTATATTGCAGATAGGAGCTGCCCTGCCAGCCCAGCGCGTCAAAGAGCACGGCCATCAGATACCCGGGGCTGACCGCGGGGCCCTCCCCGGTGAAGTCGCTGCCCAGCAGCTCCTTGGCGGCGTCGTTTGCCCAGATCATGTACGGCGTGCCGCTGCGGCGCAGGAAGTCCTCCCCCGTGTCCGCGTAGATCACGCCGCACTCGGCGTAGACGTCCTGGCTGCCCAGGGTGGGGGGATGGTCGCCGTAGATCAGCACCACCACCGGCTCCGGCGCGCTGCGGATCTGCTCCAGCTCCTGCCAGAGCACCTCCTGGGTCTCCGCCATCAGCGCCAGGTAGGAGTTCAGCGCCTCCCGCGTCTCGGGCGAGACGCTGTCGTCCAGCCAGTACCGCCCCTGGTAATTGACGGAATCTGCGGTGTAGGGGCCGTGCCCCTGGAGGCTGACGTTGAAGGAGAAGACCTGCTTCCCCTCGGCGATATCCTCCCGGAAGAGGCGGAAGACCTCCGGCAGGAAGATCCCGTCGCAGTTCCATTTGCCTCCGGTCAGGGCCTCGTAATGGTCGGCCGCGAAGAAATACTCCGCAAAGCCCAGGTACCTGCACACATTGACGCGGTTATAGAAGTCCGAGCGGTTGGGATGGCTGCCGGTGGTGAAATAGCCCTGGTCGTTGAAATAGCGGACATAGGAGCTGTGATCCCGGGTAACGACGGGCATGCCATAGTCCCCGGTGAGGACGCAGCGCTCCGTGCGGATGGTGCCGCCGCCGATGACGCTGGGCGCCATGACGCCGGAAATGCTCTCCGCCTGGATCCGGTGCAGCAGGTCATAGGTCCCGGGGGCAACGCCGGTAAATCCCGCGGCCTCCAGATCCGTAAAGGACTCCAGCTGCAGCACCAGGATGTTCACTCTCCGGTCGGCGGGAATGTCCGCCTCCTTATAGCGCCCAAGGGCCGCGGCCGCGGCCGCCGGGTCATAGCCCTCCGGCGGATGGGGCCGGCCGGTCTCGATGCTGTGCAGGAAGGGGTAGACAAAGCCCGCGGCGATGAAATTCTGCTGCTCGCTGATGTTGCCGATGTAGGTATTCTGTGCGGACACCCGCTTGTACAGCTCCCCGTTGGCGTAGACGCCGAACCACAGGGGCAGGGCGCTGAGCAGGGCCAGCGACCCCGCAGCGAGCCGTTGCCATTTTCCGGGGCGGAGCCGCGCCAGCAGCCCCAGGGCGGGGGTGCCCAGCAGGACCCAGGCCGCCGCCGCAAGGATACGCTTGTTGAGCGTCAGCGAATAGGCGCCCGCCACCTGCAGCCCCGCCAGAATGGAGTCCATGTCCTGGAAGGTGAAGGGCTCGTAGCGGAACTGGATCTTGTAATAGTCTCCCGCGGAGGCCAGCAGCACGGGCAGCGCGCTCAGCAGGAAGGCCAGCCACTGCCGGCCGGAGAGGGCGTACAGCAGCAGCTGCAGCAGCAGCACGGGCAGCCAGTTCAGCAGCAGGATGACCGGGTGGGCGAAATAGCCGATGAACTCCTCCACCTCATAGGTGCCGATGGCCAGGGCCAGGCTCAGCACCGTGGTGCCCAGAGAGCTCAGCAGCAGCGCCGCCAGGTTCCAGCCCGTCAGCACCCCGCGCTGCCAGGGCCGCTCCAGCTCCTCCCGGGACCTTGCCCGCAGGAGGGAAAGTCCTTTTGTCCGGGTCTTCACCGCAGTTTAAAAGCGGATGCGACTCTCGATATAGTCCTTGACCTCCGCGATGGGGATACGCACCTGCTCCATGCTGTCGCGCTCGCGGACAGTGACGCAGCCGTCGGTCTCGGAATCAAAGTCGTAGGTCACGCAGAAGGGGGTGCCGACCTCGTCGGCCCGGCGGTAGCGCTTGCCGATGGAGCCGGTCTCGTCGTAGTCCACCATGAAGCTCTTGGCCAGCTCGTCCCGGATCTCCAGGGCCTTCTCGCCCAGCTTCTTGGAGAGAGGCAGCACGGCGGCCTTGATGGGGGCCATGGCGGGGTTCAGGTGCAGCACCACGCGCACGTCGTTCTTCTCCGCGTCCACCACTTCCTCGTCGTAGGCCTGGCACAGCAGGGCCAGCACCGTGCGGTCCAGCCCGTAGGTGCTCTCCACGATGTAGGGCACGTAGCGCTGGTTGGTGAAGGGGTCGATATACTCCAGCTTCTGGCCGCTGTACTCCTGGTGGCGGCCCAGGTCGAAGTCGGTGCGGTCGTGGGTGCCGTTGATCTCGCCCCAGCCGATGGAGGGGAAGAGGAACTCGATGTCGCAGGCGGCCTTGGCGTAGTGGGCCAGCTTCTCATGGTCGTGGAAGCGGAGATTCTCCTCCGGCAGACCCAGATCCATGAAGAACTTCTTGCCGAATTCCTTGAAATAGGCGTAGAAATCCAGATCCTCGCCGGGCTTGCAGAAGGTCTGGAACTCCATCTGCTCGAATTCGATGGTGCGGAAGGTGAAGTTGCCCGGGGTGAT
>JAFRQP010000005.1 GCA_017428565.1 Oscillospiraceae bacterium | reverse complement strand
TTGGCCGAACACAAAATGCTGTTTTCGAAAAGCCTTGGTTTTCAAGGCTTTTCGAGCGGCGGGCTATTGTACTCGAGGCGGGCCTTGCCCCCTCGAGCTCCCCTGCTGCTCTGTCCGTTGACATTTCAGCGAGGTTTTTTGCTGCCTGTCTGCCTCAGCCCAGGGTTCCCAGGGCCCCATAGCGCCGGGGGACACGGGAGACATAGGGGCTGTCCTTCAGGAAAAAGCGCAGGGGCGTGTCCCGCCAGGCTTCGGCGTAGTCCACGTTCACCCGGGGAGAGACGCAGATCTCCGCCGGGGAGAAGTCCCGGAAATCTGCGAGAAACAGTTCGCTTCCGCAGAGAGCCAGGCCGTACTGCGCCATGCCGATATCCAGGGCCCGGCAGAGCTTTCCCGGCCCGCTGCAGAGCTGCAGGGGCTCCTCCGTGCCCCGCCGCGCCGCCATCAGCGCCAGACCCGCCGCCGGCTCCAGCGCCCGGATCAGCACCGCCTGGGGCTCGCCCTCCCGGGCGGCGACTACGTTGAAGCAGCAGTGCATCCCGTAGATGCGGAAGACGTAGGCCCGGCCCGCCGGACCGAACATGGCCTCCGTCCGTGCCGTGCGCCGCCCGCCGAAGGAGTGGGCCGCGTCGTCCGCCGGGCCGCAGTAGGCCTCCGCCTCCACGATCATCCCGGCAGCGAGACCTTCGGGCGTCCGATGGCAGAGGAGCTTGCCCAAAAGCCGCGGCGCCAGCTCCGCGGCGCCGGTCTCAAAAAAGGCGCGGTTCAGCGCGGCGCCCGGGCAGGCTTCCGCGGAGCTTTGGATCTTCATGAGGCAATTCCTCCCTTGCGTGGTCTTCTGCAGTGAAACTACCACAGATCCCGCCGAAAAACAAGGGAGCCCCCGCCGGAGGGCGCGAAAAACCGGGGCGGGAATCCGGATTCCCGCCCCGGTGGGGATGCGGCAGGGGAGGCCGCGGGTCAGGCGGCGTCGGACAGCTTGTCCTCCATCAGGATCTCGTGCATGATCTCCGCCACCTGCTGCAGACGGCCGGGAGCGAAGGGGCTCTCCAGCCCGGCGCCCAGGGCGCTCTCCAACAGATTGGGGGAAACTCTCGGCAGCATCTCCATGAACTTGTCCAGACCGGCGCCGGGATTCTCCCGCTCCAGCTGGAAGATCTGCATGGCGATGTCGTTGGACACAGGATAGGTGATGACGTAGAAGGGCTGCTCGAAGAAGTGGGTGATGTCGATCCACATCATGGAATAGACGCCCTCATAGCCCGGCACCAGGAAGCCGTAGTCCCCGCACATATCCAGGAACACGCCGTTGACGTACTCCGGCGTCAGCTTGTCCGGATCGGTGCTGTAGATGATGTGCTCAAACTCGGCGAAGGCGCCCTGCTGCACATACATGTTCAGAATGTCCAGCATCTTCATCTGGTACAGGGTCTCCAGCTCGTGGTCGCTCAGAACAGCGTCCAGGCGGGTGAGCATCAGCAGCTCCATGGCCTGGGAATAGACCTCCGCCAGGTCGATGGTCTCGTCCTCCTCAAAGTTCAAAAAGCCGTCCAGATAGTGGCCGAACTCATGGGAGAAGGTGGTGATGTCGCCCAGGTTGCCGCCGGCGTCCATAAAGAGGAAGGGCACCTCATAGGCGCTCAGATAGGTTTTGAAGGACATCTCGGCCTTCAGCGGGCTGTGCTCCAGGTCGCAGAGGCGGTACTTCACCATGAACTCATAGGTGTCCAGCACCTCCTGGCCCATGCTGGTCACGCCGTAGCGCAGGATCTCCTCCAGACGGGCGGCGTCCACGCTGCCCTCGTCCAGATACCAGTAGCGGCCGGAGTCATCCACCTCGATGTACAGGGGGACGATGATCGTCTTGATGTCGTTCAGATAGCCTTCGGCCTGCTCGGGGGTATAGTCGCGCTCGAAGACGTGGTCAAAGGCCAGCGCCTCATAGCTGTCGTAGCCGCCCACCACGGCCTGCTGCTGGCGGTTTTTCACCAGCTTGATATAGATCTCGGCAAGCTGGGGGTTGTACTGCTCGTAGAAGCAGGTGATCAGCTCCAGATAGGCCATGCCGGTGCGCTCCTCCAGGGCGGTGAAATAGTCCACCTCGGTGCCGTCCGGCAGGACGACCGTGGGGCTGGCCACGATGGCGCGGTACTCGGCGATCAGGTTGCTCTCCTCCTGGAGCAGGGCCACCATCTCGTCGCTGTAGAAGGCGTTGGAATCGTCCGCGTACTCCTCGGCAAAGCCGGGCCAGAAGTACTTTTCTTCCAGCTCCAGGGCCATGTCGGACATGCCGCAGCGGTAGTACAGCTTCTCCATCATCTGGTCGATCTCGGAGCTCTTTTCGTCGAGCCAGGCGTACTCGTCGGAGTAATACTCGTCCGTCATATCCTGGCAGGAGCGGATGAAAGCGATGGAGTACATGGTGTAGAACACGTCGTAGGCGTCCTCACAGGCGTCCAGCAGGGGCTCCAGAGTCTCGTAATCCGCGCCGGCGTCCAGCGCCTCGCCAACCGCCTCCACGGCGACATGCAGATCCTCCGGATCGGGGCGCTCATAGGGCATTTCGTCGAAGGGGATCAGGTCCCACATGCCCTCGCGCTCGCCGGTGGGCTCCACATGGGGCTTGGGCGTGGGCTCCGGGGTGGGCTCCGGCGTGGCGGCGGGCTCCTCAGAGGGGGCCGGGGTCTGGACGGGGGCGCCGTCCTTCGCGCAGCCGGCCAGCAGAGACAGGCACAGCAGCAGCGCCAGAAGCAGAGACAGGGATTTTTTCATGGTTGTTCCTCCGTTTTTCTGTTTTTACAACAATACAATATATCACAGGAATCTGCTTCTGAAAAGGTCCTGCGGAGGTAAAGTTTTTCTTTTCCCTTCGACAGGAGCGTTTTTCTGCCTGCCGCCGCGGGCTGTCGATGGCGCTTTTGGCCCTTTTTGGTGAAATGGTCGAATGCCGCTGTCGGGCTCGCGGGTTTTTTGTCAGAGTTTTGTGCAGTTTTTACTTGAAAGAAAAGCCGTTTTACGGTATGATTAACTGTAACATTTTGAGTACGGCGCCGGCTTTGGCGGCGCTGTATAGCTGAAACACAAAGGGGGTGTGCCAATGTCACTGGAAGCGATCACGAGCGTAACCAATGCCGAGCTGAAGGCGAAGGAAGCCGTCGCCGCCGCCCAGGCCAAGGCCAGACAGCTGCTGGCGGACGCGGAGGCGGCCGGGAAGGCCTCGCTGGAGGCGGCCCGCGCCAAGGCGGACAGCGAGCTGGAGGTCCTGCAGACCAAAGCGGAGGAAAAGAGCAAGACCGACGGCGATGCGCTGACCCGTCAACAGGAAAAGGAACGGGAGGCGCTGCGCCGGAAGGCGGAAGGCCGTCTGGCGGAAGCGGCAGCGCTCATAGTGGAAAGGATAGTGAACGACTGACATGGCCATTTTGAAAATGAAACGGCTGCGGCTGATGCTGGTTCGTTCCCAGAAGGAGGAGCTCCTGCGGGAGCTGACGCGGCTGGGCTGCGTCCAGGTGACGGAGATCGAGGAGGAACTGCAGGCGCAGGAAAGCCAGGGTCTCGTGCACCGGGAGAGCAGCGAGATCACTGCCCTGAAGACGAAGCAGACCACGCTGGAGCGGGCGGTTCAGCTGCTGAACAGCTATGCTCCCGAAAACAAGCCCCTGCTCAGCGCCAAGCCCGAGCAGAGCAGCGACAGCTTTCTCAGCACCCAGGGGATCGAGAGCGCCCTGGAGCTGGCCTCCGCCATCGGCGAGCGGGAGGATCGGATCCGCCGCATCAGCGCCGAGGAGAGCCGGCAGCGCAGCGTCATCGAGAGCCTGCGGCCCTGGGAGAGTCTGGATCTGCCGCTGGAGACCGAGGGCACCGAGCGCAGCGCGCTGGTGCTGGGCTCTTTCAGCGCCCGCATCCCCCTGGACCAGGTGGAGCAGGCTTTGGGCGAGGCCGCCGAGGAGGCGGAGCTCTTCCCCGTGAGCCAGGACAAGAGCCAGCGCTATGTGCTGCTGCTGGCTTCCAAGGAACAGCTGCCCGCTGCCCAGGAGTGCCTGCGGGGCTTCGGCTTCAGCGCCGCCTCTCTCGGCGGCTGCACCGGCACCGCCAGGGAGGGCATCGCCGCGGCGGAGCGCTCGCTGCAGGAGCTTGCCGCGGAGAAGGAGGGCCTTGCCGGCGAGATCGCCGCCGAGGCGCCCCGCCGGCAGGAGCTGAAGCTGGCGGCCGACCAGGTCTCCACCCGCATCGCCATGGCAGAGGCGGAGGACCGCCTCTGCGGGACCGAGGCCTCCGTGGTCCTGGGCGGCTGGTTCCCGGCCGAACGGGAGGAGGAGCTCACGCGGCTGCTGGAGGGCTTCACCTGCGCCTGGGAGACCAGCGAGCCCGGTGAGGACGAGTACCCCCAGGTGCCCGTCAAGCTGAAAAACAACAAATTTTCCAATGCGCTGAACATGGTCACCAACATGTACAGCCTGCCGGCCTACGGCACGGTGGACCCCAACCCCGTCATGGCCCCCTTCTTCATCCTGTTCTACGGGCTGATGATGGCGGACATCGGCTACGGCATCCTGATGATCGTTGCGGCGCTGCTGATCATGAAGAAGATGAAACCCCGGGGCGGCACCCTGGCCTTCAGCCAGCTGATGCTCTACGGCGGCATCAGCACCCTGGTCATGGGTGCTCTCACCGGCGGCTTCTTCGGCGACGCGCCCAAGGTGATCGCCGGCATGTTCGGCTCCACCTGGAAGGGGCTGCCCTCGCTCTTCAATCCCGTGGACGACACGGTGATGGTGCTGGTGGGGGCCATGGTCCTGGGCGTGCTGCACCTGAACACCGGCATGCTGGTCTCCTTCCTGGAAAAGAAGCGGAAGGGGAACCTGGCCGACGGGCTTTTTGAGGAAGGTCCCCTGTGGGTGATCCTGCTGGGCATCATCCTCTTCGCCCTGGACATGGCCGGCGTGGTGAAATCCACCGCCCTGCGCGGCGCTGGGATCGGCATCATGACCGTGGGCGGCGTGCTGCTGCTCTACGGCGCGGGACGGCATGCCAAGGGCTTCGGCAAGGTGACGGCCGCCTTCGGCGTTATCTACAATACCCTCACCGGCTGGTTCGGCGACGTGCTGAGCTATTCGCGTATCATGGCTCTGATGCTGGCCGGCGGCGTGGTGGCCCAGGTCTTCAACAAGATTGCCGCCATGCCCTCCGAGGGCGGGGTGACGGTCTTCTCCGGCATCATCTTCCTGATCATCTTCCTGATCGGCCACGCGCTGAACTTCGGCCTGAACCTGCTGGGCTGCTTCGTGCATGATCTGAGACTGCAGTGTCTGGAGTTCTTCGGCAAGTTCTATCAGGACGGCGGCAAGCCCTTCCAGCCTCTGGAGATCCGCAGCAAGTACGCGGTGCCCAAGGAAGAATAAGGGCGTGCCTCCCCTGGAAGGGGAGGTGGCCGAGCGAAGCGAGGTCGGAGGGGTTTTCAAAAATCGGACAGACCCCTCAGTCGCTTGCGCGACAGCTCCCCTTTCAGGGGAGCCAAAAAGGAAATACATTTATTTCAAATATCATTTAGGAGGAAACAAATCATGGAATTTCTGAACACCATCGGCGGTTACGCACTCGGTCTGCTGGGCGCTGGCCTGGCTGCTCTCCTGGCGGGCATCGGCTCCGCCAAAGGAACCGGCATCGCCGGTGAGGCCGGCGCCGGCCTCGTCTCCGAGGATCCCAGCAAGTTCGGTAAGGCGATGATCCTGCAGGTCATCCCCGGCACCCAGGGCCTGTACGGCTTCGTGATCTTCTTCCTGGCCTTTGCCAAGCTGGACGCCGGCATGGAAGTGGCCCAGGGTCTGCAGATCTTCTCCGCCTGCCTGCCCATCGCGCTGGGCGGCCTCTTCTCCGGCATTGCCCAGGGCAAGGTGGCGGCGGCGTCCATCAACATCCTCGCCAAGAAGCCCGACGACTGGTCCAAGGGCATGATCCTCTGCATCACCGTGGAGTTCTACGCCATTCTGGGCCTGCTGGCTTCCGTCGTGATGCTCCTCCAGATCTGAGCGCGGCGCGCAGATAGGAGCAAGCTATGAAAGGCACTGAAAAAATCATCGCGCATATCAAGGCCGACGCTGACGCGCAGGTCAACGCGATCCTTGCTCAGGCCGAGCAGCAGTGCGCGGGGATCCGGGGCGACTTTGACAAGCAGGCCGCGGCGCTCTATGCCGAGCGGCTGCGCGCCGGCGTGAAGGATACCCAGGACAAGGTGGACGGCGCGGAGCACATCGCCCGCATGGAAGGCCGCAAGAACCTGCTGGCCGAAAAGCAGAAGCTGGTGGGTGAGTGCTTCCGCATGGCCCAGAAGCAGATCGTCGATCTGCCGGAGGAGCGCTATGTGGACTTCCTGGCCAAGCTTGCCGCCCAGGCCTCCGTCACCGGCGAGGAGGAGATCATCCTCAATCCCCGGGACCGCAAGGCCATCGGCGAGAAGCTGGTGAAGGCGGTCAACGCCCGGCTGAAAAACGGCCGGCTGCGTCTGGCGGAGGAGACCCGTGACTTTGCCGGCGGGCTGATCCTGCGCCGCGGCAGCATCGAGGCCAACTGCACCGTGGAGCTCCTGGTGGAGCTGAGCCAGAGCGAGCTCTCTGCCAAGGTGGCGGAGATCCTGTTTCAGTGATCCCAGGAACGGGAGGGAAGACATTGGCTAAGAAAAAAGAAGCGTATCTGAGCCTGTCCGCCATGCTGCGCGCCCGGGAGCCCAGGCTTCTCAATGCCGAGCGGGCGGGACGGATGCTGGACGCCGCCTCCTTCGAGGAAGCGGCCAAGCTCCTGACCGACTGCGGCTACCCGGATCTCTCCCAGGCCAAGGCCGGGGAGATCGAGGCTGCGCTGACCCAGCGCCGGGAGCAGATCCTGGACGAGCTGGTGCAGCTCTCGCCCGAGCGGGCGATCGCGGATCTGTTCCGCATCAAGTACGATACTCACAACGCCAAGGTCCTGCTGAAAAGCGAGGCCATGGGCACAGACGGCGCCGCGCTCTACAGCCGCTCCGGCCGCATCGCGCCGGAAAAGCTGCAGGAGCTCTGGCACGAGGGACGCCTCAGCGAGCTGCCCCCGCGCTTCGGCAAGGCCCTGCAGGAGGCCGGGAGCATCCTGGCCCGCACGGCGAATCCCCAGCTTTCCGACTTCGTGCTGGATCGGGCCATGTTCGAGGAGATGGAGGCCGCCGCAAAGGAAACGGAGAATCCCTTCCTCTGCAGCTACGTCCGCCTGCTCATCGACAGCGCCAATCTGAAGAGCCTGGTGCGCACCGCCCGGATGCACAAGGACGCGGACTTTTTGAAGGAGGTCCTGCTTCCCGGCGGCAACGTGGACGCGGATCGGCTCTCCGCGGCGGGGGACGGCGAGGGGCTGACGGCCCTCTTTGCCCATTCGCCGCTGGAGCAGGCGGCCGCCCGCGGCGCGGAGGCGCTGGACGGGGGGAGCCTGACTGCCTTTGAGCGCGCCTGCGACAACGGGGTGACGAGCTTCCTGCGCTCGGCCAAGCTGGTGAGCTACGGCCCGGAGGCCGTGGCCGCCTATCTGGCCGCGGTGGAGAGCGAGATCACCGCCGTGCGCATGATCCTGACGGGAAAGCTCTCCGGCATCGCGCCGGAGACCATCCGGGAAAGGCTGCGTGAATTTTATGCTTAAGATTGCAGTAATCGGAGGCCGGGAGACCGTCGGCTGCTTCAAGGCCCTGGGCCTGGAGGCCTACGCCGCGGACCGGAGCGAGGACGCGCTGAAGATCCTGCGCAAGCTCACCCGGGAGCGGGACGATGTGGCCATCATCTACGTGGAGGAGACCCTGGCGCCTGCCCTGAAGCATGAGATCGACCGCTTCAAGGACAGCCCCACCCCGGCGATCATCCTGATCCCCGGGCGGGAGGGCTCTCAGGGCATGGGGCTGAACGCCCTGCGCTCCGCGGTGGAACGGGCCGTCGGCACCAATATATTGGGAGACTGAAAGCCTCCATTTGCGTAAAGCCCCCCTTGCCTAAAGGGGGGTGGCCGAGCGAAGCGAGGTCGGGGGGATATAAAAAGCCCCGAAATCACATCGTACTTCGACCGACGGAATCCCCCAGTCAGCCTGGCGGCTGACAGCCCCCTTTAGGCAAGGGGGCCAATATGGAAAGGATGATAAAATGAGCGGAACCATTACCAAAGTTTCCGGCCCGCTGGTGGTGGCCGAGGGCCTGGCGGACGCCAACGTCTCCGATGTGGTGCGCGTGGGCTCTCAGCGCCTGATCGGCGAGATTCTGAATATGACCGGCGACAAGGCCTCCATCCAGGTCTATGAGGAGACCTCCGGCCTGGGCCCCGGCGCCGTGGTGGAGACCACCGGGATGCCCCTCTCCGTGGAGCTGGGCCCCGGCATGCTGGACAACATTTATGACGGCATCCAGCGCCCCCTGCCCGAGATGAAGGCCCTCACCGGCGACTGCATCACCCGCGGCACCGATGTGAAGGCGCTGAACCGGGAGAAGAAGTGGGACTTCGTGCCCGTGGCCAAGGTGGGCGACCTGTTGGCGCCCGGCGACGTGCTGGGCACCGTCCAGGAGACCACGGCCATCCTGCACAAGATCATGGTGCCCTACGGCGTCAAGGGCCAGGTCCTCTCCCTGAACGGCGGTCTGCACACCGTGGACGAGGTCATCGCCACCGTCCGGGACGAGAAGGGCAAGACCCATGAGCTGACCATGATCCAGCGCTGGCCCGTGCGTATCGCCCGGCCCTACACCCGCAAGTATGTGCCCAGCCGTCCCATGAACAGCGGCCAGCGCATCATCGACACCCTGTTCCCCATCGCCAAGGGCGGCACCGCCGCCGTCCCCGGCCCCTTCGGCTCCGGCAAGACCGTGGTGCAGCACCAGCTGGCCAAGTGGTCCGACGTGGACATCGTCATCTACATCGGCTGCGGCGAGCGCGGCAACGAGATGACCGACGTGCTGATGGAGTTCCCCGAGCTGAAAGACCCCCGCAACGGCGAACCTCTGATGAAGCGCACCGTGCTGATCGCCAACACCTCCGACATGCCGGTGGCGGCCCGCGAGGCCTCCATCTACACCGGCATCACCATCGCCGAGTACTTCCGCGACATGGGCTACGACGTGGCCGTGCTGGCCGACTCCACCTCCCGCTGGGCCGAGGCTCTGCGCGAGATGTCCGGCCGTCTGGAGGAGATGCCCGGTGAAGAGGGCTATCCCGCCTACCTGGCCTCCCGCCTGGCCCAGTTCTACGAGCGCGCCGGCGTGGTGGAGTGCCTGGGCAGCGACGACCGCCAGGGCTCCGTCACCGCCATCGGCGCCGTGTCGCCTCCGGGCGGCGATATCTCCGAGCCCGTCTCCCAGGCCACCATGCGCATCGTCAAGGTGTTCTGGGCGCTGGACTCCTCCCTGGCCTACGCCCGCCACTTCCCGGCCATCAACTGGCTGACCTCCTACTCCCTGTATCTGGACATGCTGACGCCCTGGTACACCAAGGAGTTCGGCGAGGGCTACATGAAGAACCGCACCAAGGCCATGCACATCCTGCAGGAGGAGAGCGAGCTGCAGGAGATCGTCCGTCTGGTGGGCCAGGACGCCCTGAGCCCCGCCGACCGTCTCACCATGGAGACCGCCAAGAGCATCCGCGAGGACTTCCTGCAGCAGAACGCCTTTGTGGACGAGGACGCCTATTCCTCCTACCGCAAGCAGTACCGCCTGATGGACCTGGTGCTCCGCTTCGACGAGCTGTGCCGCGAGGCGCTGCAGAAGGGCGCCGACATGGAGAAGCTCTTCGTCATTCCCGCCCGGGAGCGGATCGGCCGCGCCAAGATGGCGGACGTGAAGGTCTTCGAGCAGGAGTATACCGAGATCGAGGAGCAGATGAAGCGCGAGATCGAAGAAGTCATTGCCGGAGGTGAGGACGAATGATCAAAGAGTATAAAACCATCCGCGAGATCGCAAGCCCTCTGATGATCGTGGAGCACGTGGAAGGCGTGACCTACGACGAGCTGGGCGAGATCGAGCTGCCCAACGGCCAGATCCGCCGCTGCAAGGTGCTGGAGGTGGAGGGCGACCGCGCGGTCGTTCAGCTCTTCGAGTCCGCCCAGGGCATCAATCTGGCGGAGTCCAAGGTCCGCTTCCTGGGCCACCCCCAGCAGCTGGCCGTCAGCGAGGACATGCTGGGCCGCGTCTTCAACGGCATGGGCCAGCCCATCGACGGCGGCCCCGCCATCCTGGCCGAGGCCCACAAGGACATCAACGGCCTGCCCATGAACCCCGCCGCCCGCGCCTATCCCGCCGAGTTCATCCAGACCGGCGTCAGCACCATCGACGGCCTGAACACCCTGGTCCGCGGCCAGAAGCTGCCCATCTTCTCCGGCTCCGGCCTGCCTCACGCGGCCCTGGCCGCCCAGATCGCCCGCCAGGCCAAGGTCCTGGGCGACAACGAGACCTTCGCCGTGGTCTTTGCCGCCATCGGCATCACCTTTGAGGAGTCGGAGTACTTCATCAACGACTTCCGCCGCACCGGCGCCATCGACCGCACCGTGGTCTTCTCGAACCTGGCCAACGACCCCGCGGTGGAGCGCATCGCCACCCCGCGAATGGCGCTGACCGCCGCCGAGTACCTGGCCTTTGAGAAGGACATGCAGGTCCTGGTCATCCTGACCGACATCACCAACTACGCCGAGGCTCTGCGCGAGGTCTCCGCCGCCAAGAAGGAGGTCCCGGGCCGCCGCGGCTATCCCGGCTACCTGTACACCGACCTTGCCACCATGTACGAGCGCGCCGGCCGCCGCCAGGGCAAGAAAGGCTCCATCACCATGATCCCCATTCTGACCATGCCCGAGGACGACAAGACCCACCCCATCCCCGACCTGACCGGCTACATCACCGAGGGCCAGATCATCCTCAGCCGCGACCTGCACCGCAAGGGCATCGTGCCGCCGGTGGACGTGCTGCCCTCTCTGAGCCGTCTGAAGGACAAGGGCATCGGCGTGGGCAAGACCCGCGAGGATCACGCCGGCACCATGAACCAGCTCTTCGCCGCCTACTCCCGCGGCAAGGACGCCAAGGAGCTCATGACCATCCTGGGTGAGGCTGCGCTGAGCGAGGACGACAAGCTCTTCGCCAAGTTTGCCGATGAGTTTGAGCGCCGCTACGTCAGCCAGGGCAACAGCACCAACCGCTCCATCCAGGAGACCCTGGATCTGGGCTGGGAGCTGCTGAAGATCCTGCCCCGCCGCGAGCTGAAGCGCATCAAGCCCGAGATGATCGAGAAGTACATGAAGTAAGTGAAAAGAGAACAGTGAAAAGTGAAGAGAGAATTCTCTTTTCACCCTTCACTCTTCACTCTTCACTTCCGTATGGAGGTGAAACTGTTTGGCCAATACCGCGATAACCCCCACAAGAATGGTGCTCAACCAGCTGAAGGGGCGTCTGAAAACGGCGCGCCGGGGCCATAAGCTCCTCAAGGACAAGCGGGACGAGCTGATGCGTCAGTTCATGGACGTGGTCCGCCGCAACAAGGAGCTGCGCATCCGGGTGGAGAAGGGCCTGACCGAGGCCTTCGCCTCTCAGCAGGTGGCCAGCGCCATCATGTCGCCGGAGATGATGGAGCAGGCGCTGCTCTATCCCCGGCAGAGCGTGGAGCTGGACATTGCGTACAAGAACATCATGAGCGTCAACGTACCGCGCTACAGCTTCCAGACAAAGAACAACGACCCCTCGGAGATTTTCCCCTACGGCTTTGCCCAGACCAGCGGCGAGCTGGACGACGCGCTGGAAAAGCTGGAGAAGGTCTTCCACGACATGCTGGAGCTGGCCGAGGTGGAAAAGACCATGCAGCTGCTGGCCGAGGAGATCGAAAAGACCCGCCGCCGCGTCAACGCCCTGGAGTACGTCATGATCCCGGATCTGGAGAAAAATATCAAGTATATTTCCATGAAGCTGGAGGAGAATGAGAACGCCACCAAGGTGCGGCTGCTGAAGGTCAAGGAAATGGTCCTGCAAAACGCGCACCATTATCAGCAGTAAGGACGATAAAAGCGCAAAAAGGCTGTGAAGGCGAAAGCTTTCACAGCCTTTTTCAGTTGTGAATACCGCTCGCATAGCGAGAGACATTCCACAATACCAACCCCCTACAGGATGTTACCGGCGGGGGCGTTGTTATCTATATAGGAAGAGAAAAAACTCGAACAATGAGAAACAAATCATTCGTCGGGGGGAGGATTCTGCTGTTCCGCCCAGGTGCTCAGAATCTTTTCCGCCATCTTAGAAGGCGTCCACTCTCTGCGTTCGGCTTCCCGTTCAATGGCGCGCCTTGTCTTGGGAGGAATGCGTATGGTAATGACCTCGGTTTTCTTCTCCTTCAAGATTCAGCACCTCCATTCGCTTACATTGTAACCATTTTTTGGTTGACAACAAATAGTTACATAGATTACAATGATTACATAATACAAAAAAGGAGGCATTGATCATGAGTAAAAAGATCACCGTATGTAAATGCTGCGGCGCAGAGATTGCCAAAACAGCAAAAACCTGTCCAAAGTGCGGAGCGAAAAACAAGTCGGCAGTTTCGGTAAAGGGTCTGGCAGGCTTGTTGGTTATTATCGTCATCATCTGTATATTTGCGGGAGCGGGAAAGAAGGGAGCTGACAAACTAACGGTGAATGGGTCTGCAAATCCATCTGATGCCAGCGTAGATACAGCAAAACCGGAAGAGCCGCCTGTAGAATATACGCATTATGATGTTACGGAGTTGTTTGATGCGTTGGAAGGCAACGCGATGAAAGCACAGAACACATTTAAAGGACAATACGTAGAACTGGAAGGCTATCTCGGCACGATCGACAGCGATGGGAAATACATTTCTTTGGAAGCGGATCCCGAGAATTATGATTATCTGTTCCAATCGGTGCATTGTTCCATTACAACAGACGAACAGAGAGAAATCATCATGGAACTGAACAAAGGCGAACCCATTGTAGTGCGCGGATTGATTACTGACGTCGGAGAAGTAATGGGCTATTATTTGGATATTGACAGCATTGGATAATCAGTATTTCAGACAAAGAAGAGCGAAAGCCCGCCCCCTTTCACTTAGGGGGCGGGCAATTTCATGTTCAAGGAGCTTTCGCGCTCAGATCTGATATTGCAGCACGCTCTCGGGCAGGGTGGCGGGGTCCACGGAGAGGCTGATGACAAAGCTGATCTTCTCCTGATTGGAGAACTTGTCCAGCCAGGCCAGGAAGTCCACCAGCGCGTCCGGCGACTTGTCATTGACCAGCTTGTAGAAGTTGTCGATAAAGAAATGGGTAATGTCGTAATTGCCGGCGTGGACGCCGCAGATGAGACCGCGCAGGAATTCATAGCTGCCGATGTCGTAGACGCCCGCGTCGATGAGCCGGGCCTGGTAGGGGATATCGAAGGTGAGCTTGCGCTCCTTCTCAATGCATACCACGTCGCCGCTCTCTTTGTTGACCGCGTCGCGGACCATGTCCACCAGCTTCTTCGTTTTGCCGGAGCCTTTGAGACCCGTAATGAGCTGAACCATGGGGGATCACTCTCCTTCATCGTATTTCCTTTGTTGGTTATAGCTTACCATGAAACGAGCGCGGAAGCAAGGGGGAAGAATTGAACCATCGGTAAATTCTTTTGGCGACTGGCTGGGGAGACCGCCCCTGCGGGGATGTTTTCGCCTGCGTCGAAGGGGCGCATCACGATGCGCCCGCTGACGCGCGGGATGCCGAACGGGCGGGCGATTCGTCAATCGCCCCTACGGCGAGGGGGACGCAGCTGCGGCTGATCTGCGCCGCCCCTCTTCTCAAAACGACGAACGCAAAACCAAACACGTGCCGCGCGGGTGTCTGGACGATCCAAAGCGTCCCTTCGGCGTTCTGTACAAAAGCGGAGAAAGCAATTTTACAGTTATTATAAAAATCAGGCCGGCCCCCACAAAACGCGGACGGAAACTTGCTTTTTCGGGTTCAAATTGCTAAAATTATAAAGTAATCTTATGCCCAAAAGACCGAAAACAGTGAAAAGAGGGATTTGATGAGAGACTTAAAGCATCTGCTCTATTTTGAGAACCTGCTGCAGGAGGCGAACAATGAACTGATCGCCAAGGCCAAGGCCGAGGGCAAGGTCTGCGTCGCCTACACCTGCGAGAACGTGCCCGAGCCCCTGCTGAACCTGCCGGGCTGCTTCTCCGTCCGCCTCCACGCGCCCCACACCGGCTCCATGGACATCGCCACCTATTACATGACCAACCTCCTCTGCGAGCCCAGCCGCGCCCTGCTGGAGAGAGCCGTTGAGGGCGGCTTCAACTTCTCCGACTGCGTCATCACCCCCGACGGCTGCACCATGATGAACCGCTGCGTGGAAAACATGGAGCTGCTGCACACCATGGGCAAGGACAATCCCAAGTTCTTCCACGAGTACATGGAGATCGCCTTCAAGAACAGCGAGACCGATGTGAAGCTGGCGGTGCTGCAGTGCACCAACCATGTGCTCAAGCCCCTCCACGAGAAATACGGCATCGACGTGTCCGACGCCGCCATCCGCCAGGCCGTGGCGGAGCACAACAAGCTCTGCCGCCTGATCCGCGCCATCGGCGACTTCCGCAAGGGCGACAAGCCCCGCATCACCGGCTATGAGTTCCACATCCTCTGCCTTGCCACCTATGCCTGCCCCGGCTACCTGGTGCTGGACAAGCTGGAGGAGACCCTGGAGGAGCTGAAGACCCGCGAGCCCGACGACAAGCCCTGGCGCGCCCGGGTGCTGCTGGTGGGCTCCGAGGTGGACGACTCCGGCTTCGTGAAGCTCATCGAGGAGTGCGGCGCCTTCGTCTGCGCCGACCGCTTCTGCTTCGGCTCCCTGCCCGGGCGGACGGAGATCGCGCTCACGGACGACGAGGACGCGCTGACCCAGGTCTGCCGCCACTACATCCAGAATTGCCAGTGCCCGCGCATGATGAGCATGGACAAGGTCTACGGCCGCAAGCAGTATGTGGCGGATCTGGCCAAAGAGTACGGCGCCGACGGCATCCTCTACCAGCAGGTCAAGTTCTGCGACCCCTGGGCCTATGAGAGGGTGCTGGGCTCCTCCATGCTGCAGCACGATTACGGCTACCCCGTGCTGTCCGTTGACCGGCCTTACAACATCGCCTCCGCCGGCGGCCAGATGCGCACCCGCGTCCAGGCCTTCGTGGAAAGCATCGAGATCAAGAAGATCCAGAAAGGTGGGAAAGCATGAAGACCGTCGAGAAAGTCATCAATACCCGCAAGCGCGCCGGCGAGCAATCCCCCGGCAAGATCTACAGCGACAAGCTGAAGGTCCGCGCCCGCCGGGAATGGCGCGGCATCAAGGACACCTTCTATGACTACACCCGCTGGCTCTATCTGATGAGTGTGCTGGGCCGCTTTATCATGGTGCCCCGCAACATCAAGGGCTTCTTCCGCTATCGCTGGATGATGAGTTACCTCTTCGTGCCCCACGGCATGGACAAGTTCACCGTGGGTCTGCGGGACGAGGCGCTGCGCATCGCCCACACCAGCTTCAACTTCGTCATTGCCGACGTGACCCAGGCCATCGCCAACTGCTTCCGCGGCGACCGCCGGGTGGGCAACGACAAGGCCTATTCCGACAAGTGCGTCATCACCGACGAGAACTCCATGGTCACCTTCATGATGGGCTTCGACAAGGAGAAGGTCCACACCATCCTGCGCGAAGTGCCCACCATGTTCGCCTCCAACATCTTCCACCAGTTCAACGTCATGCACTATCTGGACGTGGCCCAGCTCAACGGCATCTCCGGCGACGTCTGCCCCATGCCCGAGGCCGAGGCCGGCATCTCCATCGAGGACGATTTCTGCGTCCTGGGCTGCTGCGCGGTGCAAAACAATACCACCTGCGACGGCTCCCTGATGGGCAACGGCATCATCGCCAAGCGGCTGGAGCGGCAGTACGGCATCCCCACCTTCCAGCTGGCCACCCCTCTGCGCCACAAGGAGCCGGACGTGCTGGAGTACGCCGCCGACCAGATCAAGCAGGCCATCGAATTCGTGGAGAAGCACACCGGCGAGAAGTGGGACTGGGACCGCTACTTTGCCGCTGCCAAGCGCGTCAACTACGCCACCAAGTGCCGCATCGCCCAGCTGGAGATCAACTCCACCCCCTATCCCCAGTTCTTCGGCGCGGCCTTCTCCCTGTATAACGACACCAACTACATGGGCAACTCCGGCCGCGATCCCCAGTTCCTGAAGATCGACAAGAAGCTGCTGGAGCTGGCGCAGAAGGGCTACGAGGCCAAGCGCATGTACGCCAAGGAGTACCGCCACCGGGCCATCGTCTGGGGCGTGCAGCCCCAGTATGTCATCGACATGCTGTACTGGATGGTGCAGTGCTGGGGCGTGATGCCGCTGGCCGACATGCTCTCCATCATCAACACCGACATGATCGTGGAGGAGGACACCCCCGCCAACCGGGAGCAGGCCTACCGCGACATGGCCATGCTGAACATGGAGATGATCATGCGCAACCACACCCACGGCGGCTACAAGGTCCTGCTGGACGATCTGTGGGAGCTGTGCGAGAAGATGAACGCCGACATCGTCATGATGTGGGAGCACATGTCCTGCAAGGCCCTGACCGGCATGCACGGCATGTTCGAGGAGCAGGCCCGCGAGCGCGGCATCCACATCATGTGGGTCAGCCACGACCTCTGCGACCCCCGCGTCTTCACCCGCAACGCCATCCGCGACCAGGTGAGCAACTACATGCGCACCGTCATGCGCGAGGAGCCGCTGGATCCCTCGCTGGAGCATATTCCCGACGACGAGGCATACTAAGGAAGAGGAGCAGCGAATGATGAAAAAACTCTTGAAACTCCCCCTGATCCTGCTGGGGATCGTGCTGGGCTTCTTTGTGGTCACCTTCACGGTCTATATCTTCAATCTGGACATGAAGCTGATGACCTTTATCGAGCCCCTGCTGGCCAAGTGGTACGACAGCCGGGAGCACGACAACTATCTATAAATTTTTCGCCAAACGCAACTCTCCCGCGGGAGAGTTGCGTTTGCCTGTAAGGAAGACGAAAGTCTGTCATTCTGAGCGAAGCAAAGCTCCCTTGCCTAAAGGGGGGTGCCCCAGTGCGCACACTGGGGCGGGGGGATACAGATCCGCCCCGACCCGTAGATAGGGCCGTTGGTCGTCCGCAAAGCAAAGCCCTTAGAATGACGTGCGCGGCAATCAGACCAAAGAGGAGGAACAGACATGGAAAACGAAGATCGTATCGAGCGCATTACGGAGATGGAGGCGCGGATGGATCGCCTGCAGGCCGCGGCGGCGGCGCTGGAGCAGGCGATGGACGCCTGGGAGGCGGCCCAGCCGGACCTGGAGCCCCTGGCCCGCTACTATGCAAGCCCCCTCTGGCGGGAGGACTTTGCGGCCGACGAGGCGGGGGAGCTGCCCGCGGAGCTCAAGCGCGGCGTCCTCTCCGAGGACGGGCTCTGGAATCTGCTGGATCAGGTCCGGGCGCTGAACGAGCGCCTCTGGACGGAGGAATAAGGGGGAGACCGGAAGCCGAAGGTGGTTTTCCCTTCTCACAGGAGCCCGGCGCGTTTCCGCGCCGGGGCTCCTGCCGAAATCGGGCCGAAATTTGACAAATCGGCGGCCTTATGCTATAGTCTAAGCAAGATTAGTGCACGAATCTTACAACCAAACAAAACCCTATAAGAGTTGCGCGAGGGACAAGCCCGATGACCGCACGGCAACCTCCCGGAGAGAAAGGTGCCAAAGCTTGTACGATAGGTTTATACCAGTCCCGCGACTGGTATTTTTGCGCCTTTTTTTCTGGGAGTACAGAGAAATGAGGTGCATTTTTATTCGCGAAGAAAGCTTTGAAGTCCGCACGAATTGGGGTTGGTTCCGGCTGGACGAGGGGGCCTACCGGGACTATCTGGCGGGGAAGCTCTGGATCTGCTGGAAACCGCGGGGCCTGCGCCGGGCGCAGGAGGAGAGCGGGCCCCTTCCCGAGCCGCCGGCCCCGCCGAATGTCAGCGAGGAGGCCCTGCGGCTGCGGGACGAGGCGGCCAGACGGGACGCCTACCTGTTCCTCCGGGAGCGTTTTCCCGGCGTGCAGGCGGAGATCCCCTGCAAAGCCAGGATGAGCAGGCTTTCCATCAGCGAGCTGTCCCTGTCCGTCCGCTCGTCCAACTGCCTGATGCGCGCCGGCGCCGATACCTTCGGGGCGCTCCGGGATCTGATCCGCAGCGAGACCGGCCTGCGCGCGGTCCGCAATCTGGGCAGCAAGAGCGAAGAGGAGATCCGCCACTGCTTTTTCAGCGCCTGCTACTATCTGCTGACGCCCAACGAAAAAGCCCGGTACTGGCAGGAGGTGATGGATCGAAACGCGTGAGACGGAAGGCCCGGACGACCCAAATGTATCCTGCAAAACTAAAAATGAAGATAAGTGCAAAAGGAGGCACAGGAGGTACGATGTTTCAAAAAAATCTTTTTTATCTGGGGGCGGCTTTCCCCTTCTATTTTCTTCCCATTCCCTCTCCCTGGTCTTATGTCGTCATGCTCTCAGGCGTCCTGGTGATCGCATTTCTGCCGACGGTGGGCAGCGCGGTGGCCTTGGCGGTGTGGATCTGGGCCGCGATTCGCGTGTTTCCCCTGCCGTTTACCTGGTTTACCCTTGTGTTTGCGCTCTTTGGACTGTTCTGCGTCCTTTCGTTCGGCTATTCCTTCCTGGCGGGAATCGGCGTTTTCAAGGAGAAATAGTCTTCCGCGGAGCAGCTCCGCCGAAAAGAGCAGGATGTGCGAAAGTTAAAAACAAGGTCCTCGGCGCGTTTTCGCGTTGAGGACCTTGCTGCGTTCCGGTTCATGTTTCCGGCTCCTCCAGAGTGTACAGATAGCCGTACTGCTGGCGGGCGTGGTCGTCCAGCTTGAAAAAGCCGAAATCCTTGTAGCCCCGGTTGTGGATCCGGTAGCCGTATTCCGGGTCGAAGATGTAGGGCACGCCGTCAAACTCGATCTCCACCCAGCCGTGGGGGCTGTGATTGGCCGGCAGCTCCAGGGGATCGCCGTGGACGTCCGTGTAGGACTGGGAGAGCACGTATTCTCCGCCGATGATGCCGCCGGTATAGGCTCTGGCGTCGAAGCCCACGGCCCGGGCCAGCTCATAGTAGAGGGCCGCGAAGCCGTAGCAGTTGCCCCGGCCCTCCGTCAGCATGGCCAGCGCCTCGCCGGCCTCCCAGCCGCTGGGCTCGCCCACGGGGTAGATGTTCCCCGGGCGGTAGCGGTATTGGCGCACCGTGTGCTCAAAGAGGACGCGCAGCATCTCCTCCGGCTCCATGCTCGCCGGATCCACCAGCGTGGGCAGCAGCTCCCGGATCCGCCGGTCCAGCTCCGGATCCCCGCTGGTCTCGATCCCGTTTTCGTCAAAGCGGAGCCCGGCGTATTCCCCGTTGACGACGGGGTTGCCGTCCGGCCCGACGGCGTGCAGCTCGCAGCCCAGGAAGAACAGACCCTCCTCCCGAAGCGGGGGATGCTCGCTCCAGGTCCAGCGCTCCCGGGCGCCCTCGCCTCTGTGCCGGTGCGGCAGCGTGGCCTCCGCCACCTCCCAGTAATGGGGGTCGTTCCGGTCCATGTCCAGGATGGTGCCCGTCAGCTCGACGCGGTGATCGCTGTCCCCGTGGCGGTCGGTGGCGGCGCTGAGACAGGCCACCAGCTCCAGCCGGGTCAGCTCCTCGTCTGGCCGGGCGGGTACGCCCGCGCCGCTCTCGATCCAGCCCCGCTCCGCGGCGGTGCAGAAAATGAGGTAATCCGGGTCGGATGCGTCCAGATCCGGGAAGGCGAAGTCCTCCCGTCCTTCAGGGAAAAAGCAGCAGAGCATGGCCAGAAACTCCCGCCGGGTGACGGTCTCGTCCGGGTGCAGGCGGCTGCCGGAGAGCACTCCCAGATCCTTGAGCGTGGCCCCGGCGGCAAAGGCCGGGTCGTCCTCGGCCAGATCCAGAAAGCGCCCGTCGCCCACCAGCTCGGTGTCCAGCAGGGCGTAGAGGATGCAGACCGCCTCCCGCCGGGTCACGGGTCCGGCGGGGTGGAAGGCCCCGTTCTCATCCAGAGACAGGTAGGGGGCGTGGTCCGCCCGGCCCAGGCGCATGGCGTAGACCGGGTAGTAATCCCCATCCTCCCAGACCCGCAGGCCCCCGGCGGGCAGCGCCTCCCCTTGGGCGTCCTCCCAGCGCAGGAAGGTGTAGCCCTCCAGGGGCGCCTCCTCCGGCTGCAGCAGCGCTCCGGCGGCAAGGCGCAGCTCCCGCGTCTCCTCCGGGTAGTGGAAGCGCAGCGTGAGATCTGCAGGCTCCGGAACGGGCGTCTCCGGCGGAGCGACGGTCGGAGCGGGGACCGTGGGCTCCGGCGCCGGGCGGAGGAGCAGCAGCGCGCCAAGACAGAGCAGCGCCGCCGCCATGAGCAGCTCCAGAACAAGCCGCCAGGGCCGCCTGCGGGCGGGCGCCCGGCGGCTGTGTTTTGCCTCCGGCCTGCTCATGATACGTCCGTGACCGTCTCCCGGTCGCCCTCCCGATAGGTGTAGACGGTGAAGCCCTCGTAGACGAGCTCCCCGTCCTCGCCGCTGCCCAGACAGCTGGGGGCGTAATTGCGCTCCAGGGGCTCGCCCAGGGCCTCGATCAGCTCCGCCGCGTCCCGGTCCAGATATTCCCGGGCCAGCTCCCGGCGGGCGGCGATCTCCGGTTCCTCCCCGGGCTTCTCCTCCGCGGGATGGAGCCCGGCGTCCGGCAGGGTGGGCGCGCCGATCTCCGGGCGGTCCGCCGCCGCTTCCGTGGCGGAAGCGTCGCGAGCCTCCGCTTCGGCCGGCCGCGCCTCCGCCGCCGGGGCGGCGGGGTCGCCGCCGCAGGCGCAGAGCGCCGGCAGCAGCAGACAAAGGACCAGGATCCGGATCTGTTTTCTCATGCTTGTTTCCTCCTATTCGCCCAGCAGACTGGGCAGATTGCGCTCGGCGATTTCCAGAATGAACACCTCGTAGTCCCTTTCGGGCAGAGCGTAGTCCGCGGAGCGGGTGAAGACCGCCTCGGCAAAGGCCTCCGCCAGATAGGGGTAGAGGGCGACGCCGAAGGAGTCCCGCCAGCAGTAGAGCCGCCCGGCCCCCGGGCCTTCGGTGCGGATTGTGATGGCGTCGCCGCCTTTGGGATCGTTCAGATGGCGGAAGCGGAGCGTCCCCCCGAAGCGGATCTCCGGCTCCGCCCCCTCCCGGGCGGGGTAGAGCATTTCGTACAGGTCCCCCCGCCGCGGCTCGCCGGAGAGGAAGGGCCCCTCTCCGAAGCGGCTCTCCCGCCCCAGGGCGGCCAGCAGCGCGTCCGCAGCCAGGGCCGCACCCTCCGCCGTCCAGTGGCTGTCCGTGCGGTAGTAGGGGAGGGGCAGGGCAGAGAGATCCGCATAGCGTACTCCGTAAGCCTCCAGCCAGGGCAGCAGCCGGGCCAGATTGCCCTCTTCGTGCCGACTCGGATAAGCGGCGGGCATATACCGGGGATAGAGGCTGCTCTTGTTGGGCGCCACGGTGAAGAGGAAGACCGCGCCCCGGCGCTCCGCCTCGGCCTGCAGCGCCGCAAGCCGCCGGGCAATGGCCTCCAGCTCCTGGTCGGAGAGAGCCAGACCGCAGTAGTCCGGCAGGCTGGGGGCGTAGTAGAGCCAGCCCTCCCGCCCCAGGATCACCTGCTCCTGCGCCGAGGAGCCCAGGGCGGCGTTCAGCTCCGCCCAGAGCGTCACCATCTCCCGCCGCAGGGCGAAGTGCTCCGCCAGCCAGTCGGCGCTCTCGTTCAGCACCCGGGGGTTGAGACCGCCGTCCCTCGCGCGCAGAGCGGGGGGCGGGCTCAGCCGCTCGTTGGCGGCGGCGCCGGAGCCCCCGAAGACGGCCATGCCCAGGCCGGGCGTCAGGAGCAGCAGCAGCGCCAGAGCGATATAGCATTTTGACCACAGCGTTTTCATATCAGAACTGAAAATACAGGAAGGGGCGGAAGCCCCCGGCGGAGAGGGACAGGATGCAGAGCGCCAGCAGCGCCAGGCTCCCCAGCCGGGCCAGATGGGCAAAGACCGGGGCTGTGACCCGCCGGGCGTACAGCCGCTCCCGCAGGCCGCCGGCGAAGAGGATCGCCAGCGCCAGCGTCAGCAGGGCCGCCGGCTGCAGCAGGGAGACGAGCATCACGCCGCCCGCCTGCGTTGCGGAGCCGGCGAACATGGCGGCAATCATCCGCCCCGCGGCGGGGAGGCTCTCCGCCCGGAAGATTACAAAGAGCAGCGTGACGGCAAGCAGGGTGTAGGCCCTTCCAACGAACCGCCCGAGGCGGCTCTTTTGGAGCCTCTCCGTCGGCAGGGCACCCTCCAGGCCGGTCAAAAGCCCGTGCCCCAGGCCCCAGACCAGGAAGGTCCAGTTGGCCCCGTGCCAGAGCCCGGTGCAGAGGAAGACCAGCAGCCGGTTCAGAGCCGTGCGCAGCCGCCCCTTCCGGTTCCCGCCCAGAGGGATGTAGAGATAGTCCCGAAACCAGGCGGACAGAGACAGGTGCCAGCGCCGCCAGAAATCCCGGAGGGAGAGGGCGGCGTAGGGCTGGCGGAAGTTTTCCGGGAGGCGGAAGCCGAAGATCAGCCCCAGGCCCAGCGCCATGTCGCTGTAGGCGCTGAAGTCGTAGTAGATCTGCAGCGTGTAGCAGACCGCGCCCAGCCAGGCCAGCCGGAAGTCTCCCGTCCCGGCGGAGAAAACCGTGTCGGCGATCCGCCCCACCGCGTCCGCGATCAGCAGCTTCTTGCCCAGACCCCGGATGAAGCGGCGCAGACCCTGCTCCGTGGAGGGGAGATCCGTGCTCCGCGCCTCGACCTGGGGCGCAAAGTCCCGGTATTTCACGATGGGGCCGGCGATGAGCTGAGGGAAAAAGGCCAGATACAGCAGGAGCTTGCCGAAGTCCGCCGTGCCGAGGGAGGGCTCCCGGTAGACGTCGACGACGTAGCTCATGCCCTGAAAACTGTAAAAGGAGATGCCGATGGGCAGCAGGATGCCCTTCGGCGGCAGTCCCAGCTCGGCCAGAACGAAGTCCGCGTATTTGAAAGTCCCCAGCAGCGCCAGGTTCAGCAGCAGCGCCAGAGCCAGGATCTGCTTTCGCCCCGCCCCGGCGCGCTGCAGCGCCAGCCCCGCCAGGAAGTTCAGCAGGGCTGAGCCAAGGAAGAGGGGCAGACAGCTCAGCTGCCCGAAGGCGTAAAAGACCAGACTCCCCAGGGCCAGCAGGAGATTCTTCGCCCGCAGGCTCCGGCAGAGCCGCTCCGCCCCGAGGATTGCCGGAAAAAAGGCGAACAGAAAGATCGCCGAGCTGAAAACCATGCTTTTCCCCCTCCTCTGCCTGTAAAACGGATGAGAGGGGGAAAAGGTTTCATCGGTAAAGAAAAAATTATCCCCTTCCGCGAAGCACAGCTCCGCGGAAGGGGAAAGGGGTTTCCTGTTGTCTTTCAGAAAGGGAAGGGGGCAAGGCTTCCGTCCGGCTCAGACCGCGCCGGGCTTGCCAAGCATGCGGAACATGTTCTTCTTGTAGGCCTCCACGCCCGGCTGGTCAAAGGGGTTGACCCCGGACATGTAGCCGGAGATGGCGCAGGCGATCTCGAAGAAGCAGACCAGAGCGGCAAAGCCCTCCTCGTCCCGGGCGGGGACCTCGATCACCAGGTTGGGCACGCCGCCGCTGATGTGGGCCTCCCGCACGGCGTCGGCGGCGATGCGGTTAATGTCCGCCATGTCCTTGCCGCAGAGGTAGTTGAGCCCGTCGGCATTGCCCTCGTCAAAGGGGAAGGGGAAGCTCCGGCGGCTCTTGGTGAAGCGCACGATGCTCTCCATCAGGTGCCGGGGGCCGGCCTGGATGAACTGGCCCATGGAGTGCAGATCCGCGGTGAACTCCACGCTGGCGGGGAAGATGCCCTTGCCGTCCTTGCCCTCGCTCTCGCCGTAGAGCTGCTTCCACCACTCGCCCATGAAGCGGAAGGTGGGCTCGTAGCAGCCCAGGATCTCGATGCCGTAGCCCTTGCCGTACAGGTGCTGCCGGGCGGCGGCGTACTGCCAGGCGGGATTTTCCGGCGTGCGCAGATCCAGGGCCTTCAGCTCCTCGATGGCGGCGTCGATGACCTTTCGCACGTCGATGCCGGCCACGGCCATAGGCAGCAGACCCACGGCGGACAGCACGCTGAAGCGGCCGCCCACGTCATCGGGCACCACAAAGCTCTCCCAGCCGCGGTCGTTGGCCAGGGACTTGAGAGCGCCGCGCTTTGCGTCGGTGGTGGCGAAGATGTGCTCGTCGGCCTGGTTGCCGTACTTTTTGGCCAGCAGCTCCCGGAAGATGCGGAAGGCGGCGGCGGGCTCCAGGGTGGTGCCGGACTTGGAGATCACGTTCACGTCAAAGTCCAGGTCGCCCAGCTGTTCCAGCGTGTCCCACAGCGCGTCGGCGGAGAGGGTGTTGCCCACGAAAAAGACCTTGGGATCGTCCTTGCCGGGGAAGGGCTTCAGCAGTTCGATGGCGCCCCGGGCGCCCAGGTAGGAGCCGCCGATACCCACCACCACCAGGGCCTTGGAGCGGGCACGGATCTTCTCCGCTGCCGCCGCGATGCGGTCCAGCTCCGTGTCCTTGATGCGCTGGGGGAGCTGCTGCCAGCCGATGAAATCGGCGCCCAGGCCGGTGCCGGCGCTCAGAGTCTCGTGGGCCAGCGCGGCCAGCTTGTAATCGGGGCCGGCGGCGGTGAAAAACTTCTGCGCGCCGGAGAGATCTACCTTTACCATAAGAGAGCCTCCTTGAAAAGTCAAAACTTATGGCTACATTATACCCTATTTTCCGGCGATTGCAAGAAAAAGCGTTGGAAATGCAGGAATGAAGCGGGGTGCGGAAAGGCAGGCTCCGCAGAGCCACGCCTGCGCCTTCGCGTGGGACGGCTCCCGCCGCAATAAATGCCTCCCCTGTGAAGGAAGGCATTTCAAGCTGTCGCCAAAGGGCCGCCCCGTCATCCTGCACGCAGCGAAGGATCTTAAAATGCGAGCCGGCGCGGAGAGAGAGGCGCAAAGGAGGCAAAATCAAGGATCGTATATGACACGTACACCCAAAAAGGTGGATATGCCTTCCCCGAAATCAAGAAAGAAGCTGATCGGCATTGGGGAATCGCCACCTCCGGAAGAAGTACTGTATCTATATCCTTGAGGAAGGTCGACATAAAAGGTAAACATGTCTCTTTTGTTGCCAAGTCCAGAAGGAGCGTGATCGTCCCCTACGGTGGCGGAGCCGTTGAAATGCAGGACCGCGTCAGGCGGCGCGGTAAAGCCCACGCTTGCGGGAGCAAACGAAAGCTCATAATCAAGGGTCAGACGGGTTCCGGAAACCTCGGTAACGTTTATATAGCCCGTCCCGTCACCATCATATTCCCATCGGCCCAACAAGCTGTCCTTCAATGCAAATCCCGTCAGGTGCCACTTGGATTCATCGACAAGAGACCAGAGATCCGTAGTGCGATCATACTGATACGTGACGATGGCGGCGAAGGAGCGCGTCACATAGGTGCTCTCCAAATCCACAGTCAAGGTCACGATATCTCTGTGGAGTTCCGAGTCCGGCTGGTGTACGGCGTCCCAATGAAAGGACGAACGATTTGCCGATTCCTTCCGGAGAGTATTTTCGACATACAGCTGCAACTCTCCATCGGGAACCTGGAAGCTGCTCCCTCCGCAGGCGGAGAGCGAGAATGCGGAGCAAGCAAGAAGAACGGCAAGGGCAAAGGAAAGGATCTGTTTTTTCATGTTTTACCTCCTGTTCATCATGGAGTAGCGTAAAGCCAGTATAGCAGTCCCCGCAGCATCTGTCAAGTTAAAACATCTCTATGATAATGCAATATCCTTACGATTATTTTACCATACTACTTGGGGTGATGGTATGGTAGCTGATCGCATTAAAACGCTTCGGGAGCAAGTGGGAATGACTCAGACGGCGCTGGCAAAGCAGTTGGGAATTACCCGGTCAAGCGTGAACGCGTGGGAGTTGGGGATTTCGGTTCCTTCCACCCAATACATTGTCGAGTTGGCTGCGCTGTTTAAGGTATCTACGGATTATCTTCTTTGTGTCGATCGGTCAGCGGCAATAGACGTTTCGGGCTTGACTGAGGATGACACGGAGCTGGTGACAAGCTTGGTTCGCCATCTGCGCAGGAAAAACCGGAAATTATGATAATAGCTCCGACGGGAAGGATGCAGAGATATATTTTGCTGCCGAAAGCGGTGAAGTCGCTGTAGGGGAGAATTACGCTCTTGCGACAACCATTAAAAAGCAAAAAATGTGAGGTGAATTCGGACAAGCTGCGAATTCGCCTCACATTTTCATTCATTCTCATTCTTTTGCGCCGGAGGGCACAAGGCCCTCGCCTACGACAGTGCTTTGCTTTTATGTTCTCCCCTATCGGCCTACGGCCACTTCCCCCATAGGGGGAAGCAAGAGGGCTCATCTTGCCTCCCCCTTTCGGGGAGGTGGCGGGGGAGCGAAGCGAGCGAGACGGTGGGGGCGGCGAGGCCGGAAGGGGGTGCGTTCCTTCATTCCTTCATTCCTCCTCACAGTCCTATCAGGCTGCCGGCCAGCTTTTTGAAGATGCCCCAGAAGCCGATCCGCGGCACCTCTCCTGCGGCAAGGATGGGGAGCTCCGCGATGGTCTCGCCCGCCAGACGCACGGTGAGGCTGCCCACCTGCTGCCCCTCCCGCACCGGGGCGGCCAGCAGCTCCGGCAGGGAGAGGGCGTACTCCGCGGCGGCGCTGCCCTTGGGCGCCAGCGCCCATTCCGCCCCCTCGCAGCGCAGGGAGACGCTGCCCCGGCGCCCCATCTCCACCGGCAGGGCGGGCAGAGGCGTCTCCGGCCGCAGGGAGCAGAGGGAGAAGTTGGCGAAGGCGTAGTTCAGCAGAGTCGTGGCGTCGGCGTTGCGGCTCTCGGCGCTCTCCCCCCGCATGATGACGGCGATGAAGCCAACCCCGTCCCTCTCCGCCGTGGCGGAGAGGCAGTAGAGGGCCTTGGAGGTGAAGCCGGTTTTGAGCCCGGTGCAGCCCTCGTACCAGTAGACCAGCTTGTTGGTATTGGCCAGCTCGAAGCTGCCGCCCCGGATGCTGTCCATCCAGATGGTGCTGTAGTTTCGGATCAGCTCGTGGCGCATCAGCTCCCGGGAGAGAATGGCCACGTCCCGGGCGCTGGTGTAGTGCTCCTCATCGTCAAAGAGCCCGGTGCAGTTGGTGAAGTGGGTGTTCGTCAGCCCCAGCTCCGCAGCCCTGCGGTTCATCCGCTCCACGAAGAGGGCCTCCGTGCCGCTCAGATGCTCCGCCATGGCCACGGCGCAGTCGTTGGCGGAGACCACCGCGATGCACTTGAGCATCTCGTCCACGCTCATGCGCTCGCCCTCCTCCAGAAAGACGCAGCTGCCGCCGAAGGAGGCAGCTCTGGCGCTGGCGGTGACCACCTCGTCCAGGCGGATCTTTCCCGCCTCCAGATCCTCCACGATCAGCAGCAGGGTCATCACCTTGGTGACGCTGGCGGGGGCCATGCGCTCGTCCGCGTTTTTTTCGTAGAGCACCGTGCCGGTCTCCTGCTCCATCAGGATGGCAGAGGGGGCCTGGATGGGGATGGCGCCGTCCCGCAGCGTCTCCGGCGCGGCGGCCCGCCCCGGCAGCAGCAGGGCGCAGATCAGCAGCATAGAAAGGATTTGTTTCATGTTCTCCTCCCGGTATCGTTACTGCCCCAAGCCTATGCGCCCCGGGGCGGAATGATACGGGCGGCCCCCACCGGTTTACACAATTATGCGAAAAACGACAGGCTTCGCGGAAATGCGACCGGAAGGGGGGCGGCAGAAAATGCAGACGGCACAAGGGTTTTGAACATTTTGCACAGAGTTTTCCACAGCCGCGTTTTGCGTTTTTCGGAACGAATCCAGCAAATCGGTTACCATAACGGAAGTGAAAAAAGCTGAAAAAGCGGCTTGACGCATCCCCCGGGGGGATAATATAATAACATGAATGGAATATCAGCTCTTTCGAAAGGAGTCTTGTCATGAGACGGCATTTTCGTTGGGATAAGAAATATCTGTACTGGGGCGTCACGGCCTTTCTGGTGATCGCAGCGGCGATCCTGTTCCTGATGACGCTGCTGAACCTGCCCTGGGTCCGGGCGACCCTCTCCGGCATCGGCAAGATCCTCAGCCCCTTCATCTGGGGCTTTGTGATCACCTATCTGATCGCCCCGCTGATGAAGCTGCTGGAGCGTCGGGTCTTCGGCCCGCTGTCCGCCCGGCTGTTCCGCAAGAGCAAGACAAAGGACGGACGCAAGCTGGCCCGTGCCCTGTCCGTCACCTTTTCCGTGCTGATTCTGGTGGCGATCCTGGTGGGCATCATCTATATGATGCTCCCCTCTCTGATCGACAGCATTCGGACCATCATCCAGAACTGGGATCTGTATTACCAGACTGTCACCGGCTATATCGCCCAGTTCCAGGTGAAGCACCCCGACGTGTATGAGGTCGTGGGACAGACGCTCAACAAGATCACCGGGGACATCAATTCCTGGGGCGAATCCCTGCTGCCCAAGGCGGTTGAATATCTCACCAGCTTTCTCGAGGGCACCTGGGGCGTGCTGTTGGGGGTCTACAATCTGATCATCGGCATCATCGTGTCCATCTATGTCCTCTTTGATCTGGAGAAGTTCACCGCGGCGGCCCGCCGCTGGATCTACAGCGTCTTTTCCGTGGAGAATGCCGAGCGGGTGCGGGAGGCCATCGCCTTTACCGACCGCACCTTCATGGGCTTCATCACCGGAAAGCTTCTGGACTCGGCCATCATCGGCCTGATCTGCTACATCGTCTGCGCCATCCTGCGCATCCCCTACGCGCTGCTGGTCAGCGCCATCGTGGGCATCACCAACGTGATCCCCTTCTTCGGCCCCTTTATCGGCGCCGTGCCCAGCGCCTTCATCATCCTGATGGCGGACCCCGGCAAGTGCCTGATCTTCATCATCTTCGTGATCGTCCTCCAGCAGATCGACGGCAACGTCATCGGCCCCAAGATCCTGGGCAGCTCTATCGGCATCACCGGCTTCTGGGTGCTCTTCTCCATCGTGGTGGGCACCGGCCTCTTCGGCTTCGGCGGCATGCTGCTGGGCGTGCCGGTCTTCGTGGTGATCTACACCTTCCTGAACTACCGGGTGAAATCCAGGCTCGTCAAAAACGACCTCCCCTGGGAGGTCGAGCAGTACCAGGATCTGGACCATATCGATCCCGTGACCCGGGAGCCGGTGAAGAAGCCGCAGGAAGAGAAGAAGGAAAACGATAAAGAAAAACCGGAAGAGACCCAGAGTTGAGTCTCTTCCGATCCCGCGGGGGAGGGAAGCCCTCCCCCAAGCTGTTTCAGCGATGGGCCAGGCGGTCCCGGGCGTCCTTGAGCCCGGTGCACAGCGCGTCGACGTCCTCCTCCGTCGTCAGACGGGAGAGGCCGATGCGGATCGCCCCGTCGATGCTCCGGGCGTCCAGCCCGATGGCCTCCAGCACATGACTCCGCCCGCCTTTTTTGCAGGCGGAGCTTTTTGATACGCAGACCTCCCGGGCCTCCAGGAAGTTCATCAGCACCTCGCTGCGCCAGCCGGGCAGCGAGACGGACAGGATGTGGGGCGCCGCGGAATCCACCCAGCGCAGCTCCGGGATCTCCCGCTGCAGCCGGGCAAGGGTCTCGGCCTTCAGGGCCGCCATGCGCGCGATATTCTCCGCCATGCCCGCCTTGCCCACCCGGCAGGCCTCGCCGAAGGCCGCGATCTGGGGCAGAGCCTCGGTGCCGGCCCGGCGGCCCTCCTCCTGCCCTCCGCCCAGGATGAAGGGCTTGAGGCGCAGGCCGCTGCGGATGTACAGGGCCCCCACACCCTTGGGCGCGTGGATCTTGTGCCCGCTGACCGAGATCAGGTCCGCCCCCAGCGTTTTGGCGGAGAAGGGGACCTTCAGAAAGCCCTGCACCGCGTCGCTGTGCAGCAGAGCCTGGGAGCCCGCCGCCTTCAGAGCGCGGGAGACGCCGGCGATGTCCGTGACGCCGCCGGTCTCGTTGTTCACCAGCATCAGCGACACCAGCACCGTGTCCTCCCGCAGAGCGTCCAGCACGGACTGCACAGAGACGGAGCCGTCCTTTTCCGGCTTGAGGCGGGTGACCTCGAAGCCCCGACTTTCCAGCTCGTCAAGGCTCCTGCGCACGGCGTCGTGCTCCACCAGGGAGGAGATCACGTGCCGGCCCTTCCGCTTCATGGCCTCCGCCCCGCTCAGGATGGCCCAGTTGTCACTCTCGGAGCCGCAGGAGGTAAAGACCAGCTCCCCGGGCGCACAGCCCAGGGCCTCCGCTGCCTGCTTCCGGCTCAGATCCAGCAGCTTCTTCGCCTCCCGCCCCAGGGTGTGGGTGGAGCTGGGGTTGCCGTAAACCTCCGTCATCGCCCGGAGCGCGGCCTGCGCCGCCTCGGGGCAGACCTGCGTGGTGGCGGAATTGTCCAAATAATGCATAAGAACCTTCCTCTCTGCAGAGAGAGCAAAACAGCAGCGAACCGGGCCGCAGCGACGACCCCTCCGCTTCGCTTCGCTCAGCACCTCCCCTTGCGCAGGGGAGGAAACAAGGAGAATGATAGATGAAATATATTATATCGACTTTGGGCTGCAAGGTCAACCAGTTTGAGACCCAGGCCATGGAGGCCCGGCTCCAGGAGCACGGGCACCTGCCCTGCGCCCCCGGGGAGCTGGCCGACGCGGTGATCGTGAACACCTGCGCCGTCACCGCCGAGAGCGGGCGCAAGTCCCGGCAGCTCCTGCGCCGCCTGCGGGACGAGAACCCCGGCGCGGTGCTGGCCGTCTGCGGCTGCTACTCCCAGCTGGAGCCCAAGGAGGCGGAGGAGATCGGCGCCGGGGTGATCTTCGGCGCGGCGGACCGGATGGAATTCGTGGCCGCGGTGGAAAGGGCGGTGGCGGCGGGGGAGAGCGCCCGCAGCATCGACGAGCCCTTCCGGCGCCGCACGCTGGAAAAGCTGCCCGCCGGTGCCCTGGAGGGCCGCACCCGGGCCATGCTGAAGATCCAGGACGGCTGCGTGAACTTCTGCACCTACTGCATCATCCCCTACACCCGGGGGCGGCTGCGCTCTCTCCCCCTGGCCGACGCCGCGGCGGAGACCGCCCGCATCCGCGCAGAGGGCTACCGGGAGCTGGTGCTCACCGGAATCGAGGTGGCCTCCTACGGGGTGGATCTGCCGGGAAAGCCCAATCTTGCCGACTGTATCGAGGCCGTGGCGGTCGAGGCCGGGGACATGCGCATCCGCCTTGGCTCCCTGGAGCCCACGGTGATTACGGAGGATTTCTGCCGCCGCCTGGCCGCCACGGGAAAGCTCTGTCGGCACTTTCACCTGTCCCTCCAGTCCGGCTGTGACCGGACTTTGAAGGCCATGAACCGCAAGTACGACACGGCCTTCTTCCTGGAGCGCTGCGCGCTGCTGCGGCAGTATTTCCCCGGCTGCGCGCTGACCTGCGACCTCATCACCGGCTTTCCCGGGGAGACGGAGGCCGACCAGGCCGAGACCCTGGCCTTTATCGAGCAATGCGCCTTTTCGGCCATGCACATCTTCCCCTATTCCCGGCGCCCCGGCACCCCGGCGGACGCCATGCCCGGCCAGTGCACCCGGGCCGTGAAGGCCAAGCGCGCCCATGAGGCGCAGCAGGTTGCCGAGCGGATGCACCGGGCCTATCTGGAGGCGAGCGTGGGGCAGACCCTGCCCGTGCTCTTCGAGACCGGCGAGGAGGGAAGCCTGGGCCACAGCGACACCTATCTGCTGGTGAAGGTGCCGCAGCAGGGCCTGCAGGGGCAGCTCCTGGACGTGACCATCACCGGCGTGGACGGGGAGAGACTCGTGGGAGAAGTGAAAAGTGAAGAGTGAAAAGTGAAGAGTGAAGATAGATAAAAGGAGTTATTGTAATGAAAAAGATCGGGATGCTGGTTGCGGTGGAGATGGACGCGGTGCTGCGCCGCTACGGAAAAGCGGAGCGGGTGGAGACGCGCAGCGGCTTTGAGATGCACCTGTACGACATGGGCGCCTATGAGCTCTACGTGCTGCGCTCCGGCGCCGGGGAGATCGCCGCCGCCGCGGCCGCCCAGATGCTGCTGGACCGCTATGAGGTGGAGCTGATCGTGAACTTCGGCGTGGTGGGAGGCCTCACGGAGGAGATGGCCCAGACCAAAACCTGCGTGGTGGAAAAGGTGGTGCACTACGACTTTGACACCGTGGCCTACGACCACTGCCTGCCCGGGCAGTACATGGGCTATCCGGACGAGTTTTTGCGCCCCAGCCCCGCCCTGATCGACAAGGCCACGGCGCTCTGCCCCGAGCTCAAGCGGGTCACCTGCGCCTCCGGCGACAAATTTGTGGCGGGAGAGGCCGCCAAGAGCGCCCTGCATACGCGCTGGGGCGCCGACATCTGCGAGATGGAGGCCGCCGCCGTGGTGCTGACCTGCGACCGGGCGGGCGTGCCCTGCCTGCTCATCAAGACCGTGTCCGACGGGCTGACCCAGGGGGGCGAGGACTTCGGCACCGCCCTGGCCCATACCTCCGCCCTCTGCCTGGAGGTGGCGGACAGGATCATCCGGGAGCTGTGAGGCGCAGTTTTGAGATTTGAGTTTTGAGAAAGAAGCATGAGAAAATGACCGAAAAACTCTACTATATCGACAGCCACCTCTTTGCCTTTGAGGCGGTGGTAACGTCCTGCGAGGAGACGAAGCGCGGCTTTGCCGTGGAGCTGGACCGGACGGCCTTCTTCCCCGAGGGGGGCGGCCAGCTGGCCGATACCGGCAGCATCGGCCCCGCCCGGGTGCTGGACGTGCACGAAAAGGAGGGGCGCATCCTCCACTATACCGATCGGCCCCTGCCTGTGGAGGAGCGCTTTGCTTGCGCAGTGGACGCCGAGCAGCGCCGGCGCCGCATGCAGAACCACAGCGGCGAGCACATCGTCTCGGGCCTTGTCTACCGGGAGCACGGCTTTGACAACGTGGGCTTTCACATGGGGGCCGACTGCATGACCATGGACTACTCGGGCGAACTGAGCTGGGAGCAGCTCATGCGCATCGAGCGCCTGGCCAACGAGGCCGTCCGCGCCGACCTGCCGCTGAAGATCTGGTTCCCGCCCGAGGAGGAGCTGGCAAGCCTCTTCTACCGCAGCAAGCTGGATCTCACGGAGAACGTGCGCATCGTGGAGATCCCGGGCATCGACCGCTGCGCCTGCTGCGCGCCCCACGTGGAGCGTACGGGAGAGGTGGGCCTCGTCAAGATCCTCACCGCCGAGCGGCACCGGGGCGGCGTGCGCATCACGGCCGTCTGCGGCATGGACGCCGTGGAGCTGGCCGCCCGGCAGCAGGAGAGCGTCACGGCGATCTCGGGGCTTTTGAGCGTGCCCCGGGAGCAGATCGTCTCCGGGGTGGAGCGCCTGCTGGAGACCCAGACGGCGCAGAAGGAGCGCATCGCCGCCCTGAGTCTGGAGCTTGCCCGTCTGCGGGCGGAGAGCGCGGAAAAAACCGAGGGGAACCTGGTGCTCTTCGACCGCGTGCTGGACGAGGTGGCCCAGCGGGAGCTGGTAAACCTCCTGATGGAAAAGTGCGCGGTGGCGGCGGTCTTCTCCGGCAGCGACGCCGAGGGCTGGCGCTACGTCATCGGCAGCCGGGAGACGGACCTGCGGAAGAACGGCCGGGCCGTCAACGCCGGGATCCAGGGCCGCGGCGGCGGCAGCCCCCGGATGATCCAGGGCCGGGCCGCGGCGGACAGCGAAACGATCCGCGCCTTCTTCCGGGACTGGAGAGGGGAAGCGTAAGGGCGATGCGAAAATCGCCCCAGAGAGTACAGGGAAAGGGGAGCTTTTCTCCTTTCCCTGTGCTTTTTTTCCGCTTTCGGCCTCTGCACGGGCTCTCCAAAATCTTCGCGCTCTTTTTGTGCACAATCAACATTTCTTATACAAACCAAAAAAGACTGTATAACATAAAAGCCCGGAATTGCAAGCATTTCCGGGCTTTTCGAAAAATAAAAAATTTGACAAGATTCTGACGTTTCGGTATAATACGAAGCGTGATAGTGGGCACAGTGGACTTTCTGCGCCCAAAAACATACTGATACCCAATAGAAAGCAGACATAGATTTGCAAGACAGAATTGCGCCAGACAAGGCGGGCTCCGCAGGGAATAATGGAGATATATTTCCAAGGAGCCCAACGCAGTATGGCACAATTCTGGCCGCAAAGATTGTCTTGTTTTTGTTGGGTATCAGTATAAGGAAAGAATATTTGGAGGGTTATCTGTGAGAGATCTCAAACATCTGATCTACTTTGAGAATCTGCTTCAGGAAGCCAACAACGACCTTGTCAAGCAGGCGAAAGCCGAGGGCAAGCGCGCAATCGGCTACACCTGCTACTTCATGCCTGAAGTACTTCTCGACCTGCCCGGCTGCTTCTCCGTCCGTCTGAGAGCGCCCCGCTGCACTTCCCCCGACATCGCGACCTACTACCTCTCCGGCCGTGTCTGCCACTATGCCCGCTCCCTGCTGGAGCGCGCGCTGGAGGGCGGATACAACTTCCTCGACGCCCAGATGGGCACCGAGACCTGCACCGCCACCTGCCGCTTCCAGGAGCACCTGCAGCAGAAGCATCTGGACTCCGTGGAGGACATGCGCATCATCGACAACGACGATTTCTTTGTCACCTTCACCGACATCCCCTTCAAAAACAGCGAGAACAGCTATCAGCACTTCGAGACCCAGCTGCGCGCCCACGTGCTGGAGCCCCTGCATGAGAAGTTCGGCATCGACGTCTCCGACGAGACCCTGATCCAGACCATCGAGCGGCACAACGAGGTCTGCCGCCTCATCAACGAGATCGGCGATTACCGCAAGCTGGACAATCCCACCATCACCGGCTATGAGTTCCACGTGATCCAGCTGGTGAGCCTGGTCTGCCCCAAGGAGCTGATCCTGCCCTACCTGCGGGAGACCGCCGAGGAAATGAAGACCCGCGAGCCCGACGACAAGAAGAACTTCCGCTGCAAGGTGCTTCTGGCCGGCTCCGAGAACGACGACCCCGACTTCACCAAGCTGATCGAGGGCTGCGGCGCCCTCGTGGTGTGCGACCGCTTCTGCTACGGCGCTGTGGAGTCCCGCGTGCCCATCGAGCTCCAGGAGGGCAAGAGCCCCCTGCGCTGCATTGCCGAGCATTACCTCAAGACCTCCAACTGCCCGCGCTTCATGCCCCAGGACGAGATGCGCGCCCGCAAAAAGAGACTGGCCGACCTGGCCAAGGAGTATCATGCCGACGGCGTCATCATCGCCTCCAACAAGTTCTGCGAGTACTGGAGCTATGAGCGCGTCATCGACACCGTCATCCTCAAGCGCGACTTCGGCCTGCCGGTGTGCTCGATCGAGAAGGAGTACATCAACACGGCCTCCGGCCAGCTGCGCACCCGTTTCCAGGCCTTCGTAGAGAGTGTTGAGATCAAGAAGATCCAGGAGGGCAAGTAAAATGGCTAAAAAGACCTTCAGCAGAGTACTGAAAGATTTCTGGTACGGCAAGCCGCATACCGCCAAGGAGGGCGGCCGCCGCCTGGGCGAGCTGCACGAGGACAAGACCCACCTCTACAAGCACAGAGAGTGGCGCGGCGTCCCGGACACCATGTACTATTTCTACAACATCTGGCTGTATAACTACATCTTCATGGTCAAGGACATCATGGTCATGCACGGGCCCATCACCTTTGCCAAGGGCCTCTGGCGCTACCGCTGGGTCGGCCAGACCTATCTGCCCGTGCTGCACTGGTTTGACCGCGGCCTGGAGGGTATGCGCGGTGAGGCGATGAAGGCCTCCGCCTGGCACTACCGCGCCATGGTTTCCACCACCATCCGCCAGTTCCAGCGCATGTTCGCCGCCGATACCCGCCTGCACGGCGGCAAGCAGAATGACCTCTACCGGCACACCATCGCCC
>JAFRQP010000037.1 GCA_017428565.1 Oscillospiraceae bacterium | reverse complement strand
GCGGCCAGGACCTTCTCGGGCAGAGCCGGGATGCGGGTCACGCGGGCGCCGGTGGCGTTGTAGATGGCGTTCAGGATGGCGGGGTGAGGAGCATCCAGCGGGGCCTCGCCGCAGCCGGCGGCACCGTAGGGGCCGTAGGGACGGTAGGTCTCGTTGTAGTGCAGCTCGATGTCATCGGGCACGTCGTTGGGGTACGGGATGCCACACTTGAGCAGGCTCGTGTGCTTGTTGAGGTCCTCGAAGTCCTCGGTCAGCGCCAGGCCGATGCCCTGGGTCAGGCCGCCGTAGAAGTTGCCGTCCACCAGGAGCTTGTTCATGATGGTGCCAACGTCCGCCACGCAGGTGAACTTGATGACCTTGACCTTGCCGGTCTTGGTGTCGACCTCGACCTCGGGCAGGAAGATGGTGTACATGTAGGTGGCAAAGGGCTCGCCCTGGGCGGTATCCTGATCCACGGGATGATCCGCGCAGTAGGTGGTGACCCAGTTGCCCTCGACCTCGAGCTTCTTGCCGTCGGCGACCATCTCGTCATAGGTGCGGAAGGTGCCGTCGTCCTTCTTCATCTCGGCGATCAGGGCCTCGGCGGCCAGGCGGCAGGCGTTGCCGCTCATGACCTGGGAGCGGGAGCCGCCGGCAGGGCCGGAGTTCGGGGTGATCTTGGTGTCGTTCATGACCAGCTTGATGTCCTCGGGCTTGAAGCCGGCCTGACGCAGGGTCTCATGGGTGGAGACCAGCGCGCCCATGTCGGCGCCCTGGCCGTGATCCTCCCAGGACACGAACAGGGTCACGGTGCCGTCGGCATTGAGGCGGAGCTTGGCGGAGGAGGCGTCCACGCCGTCCAGGCCGCAGCCATAAACGCCGAGGGACACGCCGATGCCGTACTTGAAGCGGCCGTCGGAGGCGGCGTTCTTCTCCTCGCAGCGCTTCTTGGCGGCGTAGTACAGCGGGCGGGCCTTCTCAAACAGGGCCTCTTCGCAGTAGACCTCGGGGGGATAGCCGGTGGGGATGGTGGTCTTCTCAGACTCCTTGTAGCAGTTCATGGCGCGCATCTCGAAGGGATCGATGCCCATCTTGGCGGCCAGGCAGTCGATGGCGATCTCGGAGCCCATGAAGGACTGGGGAGAGCCGTAGGCGCGGAAGGCGGAGCCCCAGGCGTGGTTGGTGAACACGGTCTGGCTCTTGTTGCGGATGGTGGGGATGCCGTAGCCGGCGCCGGTGAACTGGCTGAGACGCATGGTCAGCAGGTCGCCGAACTCGGAGTACGGGCCGTGGTCCACATAGTTGTCGCCCCACAGGGCCAGCAGCTTGCCGTTCTTGTCCGCCGCCAGCTTGATGTGCATGAAGGCGGGAGAGCGCTTGCCGGTGTAGGTGATGTTCTGGAACTGGGTGAAGTTCAGGCTGACGGGCTTGCCGATGATCTTGGCGGCCGAGCCGATGAGAGCCTCGTTGGTGGGGGAGAACTTGTAGCCGAAGGTGCCGCCGGCGTGGTTCTGGATGATGCGCAGCTTCTCCATCGGAACGCCGATGCCGGCCGCGATCATGGGCATATGCAGGTGGATGCCGATGGACTTGGAGTGCACGGTGACCATGCCGTCCTCGTCGATGTAGCCGTAGCCGTTGTCCGGCTCCAGATGCAGGTGGGGCTGACGGGAGCAGTAGCTCTCAATCTCGACCTGCTGCTCGTCGGGAATGCTGTCCCAATCGAAGTCGGGTCCCTTGATGCAGTTGGTTTCATAGAAGACGTTGGGGGTGCCGGGGTGGATCTCGATGGCGTCGGGCGCCATGGCGTCCAGCGCGCTCATGTAGGCGGGCAGCTCCTCGATCTCGACCTTCACGGCGTCGGCAGCGGCGCGGGCATGGGCCTCGGTGTCGGCGGCCACGATGGCGATGGCGTCGCCGAACTGGAAGATCTTGTCGGAGCAGAGGACCGGGCGCTCAAAGCCGTCGGTCTTGTTGTGCTTGGGCAGCATGACCAGGCCGTTGATCTGGTTGGTGCCGCCGGCGGCCAGGATGTCCTTGTAGGTGATGACCTTCTCGACGCCGGGCATCTTCTCGGCCTCGGTGGTGTCGATGTTCAGGATCTTGGCGTGGGAGACCTTGGCCTGAGTCAGGGCCAGGCGCAGGCAGCCGGGCATCTTCAGCGCGTCGTCAGCGCCGAAGTCCCAGGTGCCGGTGACCTTCTGGGCAGCGGAGGGACGGATGTACTTGGTGCCCTTGATGCTGTCGCCGGTGGGCTTGAAGACCAGGTCTTCCTTGGTCATCTCGCCGCGGAGCACGGCGGCGGCGTCCATAACGGCGTCCACCAGGGGCTTGTAGCCGGTGCAGCGGCAGAGGTTGCGCTGCTTGTTGAACCAGTCGCGGACCTCCTCGCGGGTGGGGCTGGGGTTGTTCTCCAGAAGGACTTTGGCGCTGATGATGAAGCCGGGGGTGCAGAAGCCGCACTGGGCGCAGCCGTGGGCCATCCAGGCAACCTGCAGGGGATGCATGTCGCTCAGGGTGCCGACACCCTCGATGGTGGTGATCTCGGCGCCGTCGGGGATCCGGCTCATCTTGAAGAGACAGGACTTGGTGACCTTGCCGTTCATGATGACGTTGCACGCGCCGCAGTGGCCCTCGCCGCAGCCGATCTTGCAGCCGGTCAGCAGCAGGTGCTCACGCAGAACAGTCGCCAGGGTCTCGTCCTTGTCCAGAACCAGGTTCCGGGTGACGCCGTTGATGACTAGTGTTTTTCTGATCATACGTTTTCCTCCTGTTTATTGTATTTTGTATTTTGATTTCGTTTCCGAAAGGACGCGCTTATTCTTCGTGGCTGTGGCCGTGCCCGCCGCAGCGGTCGTGATCCGGGCCCTTGCCGGTGATGTCCTTCACCCGCTGGATGCCCCGGGGGGTGTAGAACACCAGCTGGGACAGGCTTCCGTCCAGATTCTCCCCGCTCAGGCGCAGGAAGTTGGCGTTTTCAAAGTAATCGATGGGCAGATCCCGCCGGAAGACCTTGCCGGTAGCCTTGTCCTTTACCTCCACCGTGATCTCGTCGGCCGTGATCTCAAACAATTCCTCCATGGGAATCGACCTTCTTTCCCGGGACGCGCCGGGCGCAGTCCCACATTGTTACATAAATATCATACGCTTCAACACGGTACTGTTTCAAGTTACAACAAAAAGCAATTCGCAGAACTTGCGAATTGCTTTTTGTGCAATCTTACAAAGATTTGAAGGAATCTTATTTCGCCAGGGCCAGGGTCCCGCACACGTCGCAGAGGGGCACGGCGGGCAGACGGCGGCCCAGCTCCTTCTCAAAACGCGCAAGGGCCCGCTTCACGCCGGGGAGCCCCGGATTGTCCCAGTCGTGCAGCAGCAGGACCCCTCCCGGCTGCAGCCGGGGCCAGAACCAGCGCAGACCCTGCAGCGTACTCTCCTCCAGATCCGCGTCCAGAGACACCAGGCAGAAGCGCTCCCCCTCCAGGCCCCGGGCGCTCTCCGGGAAGAGGCCGGGGCGCAAAAGCGCGCGCTCCGGGTGGGGCAGCGCCGCCAGCACCCGCTCCGCCCCGGTGTTCCGGTGGGCCGCCAGGAAGCCGGGGCCCTCCCCCGCGCTCTCCGCCGGGTCGAAGCCCGCGAAGGTGTCGAAGAGGATCAGCTTCCGCTCCGGCAGAAGGAGATTGATCCAGCGGGCGAAGGCGCCCCGGTAGACCCCCAGCTCCGCCGCGGCGCCGGGGATCTCCCCCAGCCGGCGGCAGACGGCCTCCAGGGTCTTGAGCCGCACATAGTCGTTGTCCGACTCCGGGCCTGCAACGCGCTCCCGCTCCGTCCAGAGCGGCACGCGGATCAGCCGCTCCGAGCCGCGGATCCGGTTTACATAATCTTCCCCCAGTACCTCCGCCGCCAGCTCCCAGCGGCAATTCCGATCCCGGGGCTCCAGGTGGTTTTTCAGGAAAAAGCGCTTCTCCGGCGGGATGCCCAGCCCGTCCAGCTCTTCCGCGATGCGCGCCGCGTCCCGGCTGGCCACGATCAGCAGATCCAACTGCCGCCCGGGCAGTTCCTCCGGGGCGATCACCGGCCGGCCCAAAAAGCGCGCGGGCCGGGGCTCCCGGTCCACAAAGGCCGTCACCCGCTCCGCCGGAAGCGCCGCGTCGATCAGCTCCCCCGCGCCGCAGCCGGTGCCGTATACATAGATCTCCATGTCCATCCCGCCTTTCCGGCACCATTTTACCACAGTCTCCGGCCCAATGCACGAAAAAATCACGCCGCAGCGATTTACAAACAAAAAGCAATCGGTTATACTGGAGCTGAGAACACGAAGGAAGAGGTGAGGCATATGGCCGGCTGCTGCGAGATCCCCGGGCGGAGCGGACGGGGCAAGCCCGGCGCGCACAGCGGATGCATGCTCTGCGGAAAGCCCCTGCGCTACGAGCTGAGGGCCGTGCCCCGGCGCTGCGCCGTCTGCGGGGAGGAAAAGCTCTCCGACGCGGTCTGCGAAGACGGGCACTTTGTCTGCAACGACTGCCACGCGGCGGGGCTGGATCTGTTTTTCGTCCCCTTCCTGCTGCAGAGCGGGGAGCGGGATCCGCTGGCCCTCTTTGAGCAGGCGGTCGCCCTGCCCCAGGTGCACATGCACGGGCCGGAGCACCACGCCATCGTCCCCTGCGTGCTGCTGACCGCCTGGCACAACTGCGGCGGCGAGGGGGATCTGAAGGCCCTGATCTCCGCGGCGCTGAGCCGGGCCCGGCAGGTGCCCGGCGGGGCCTGCGGCTTCTGGGGCGTCTGCGGCGCGGCGGCCGGGGCCGGGATCTACTGGAGCGTGCTGACCGGCTCCACCCCGGTGAACGGCCCGGCCTGGCCCGAGCCCATGCGCCTGGTCTCCCGCTGTCTGGAAACGCTGGCGGCGGTGGGCGGACCCCGCTGCTGCAAGCGCACGGGGCGCCTCTGCATCCGGGAGGCCGCGGCCTTCACGGCGGAGCGGACCGGGATCGAGCTGCCGCTGGGGGAGGTCAGCTGCACCTATATGGCAGAAAACCGGGAATGCATCGGGGCTCGCTGCCCCTTCTTCCCAAGGAGGAACGAAACATGACTACCGCCGCTTTGATCGTCGCCGCGGGCATGTCCTCCCGCATGGGGGACTTCAAGCCCCTGCTGAACATCGGCTCCATCTCCATCGCCCAGCGGGTGGTGGCCACCTTCCAGCAGGCGGGGGTGGAGAAGATCGTGATGATCACGGGCTACAACGCCACCGCCCTGGAAAAGCACCTGGCGGGCAACGGCGTCGTATTTCTGCGAAACGAAAACTACCGCAGCACTCAGATGTTCGACTCGGTGTGCATCGGGCTGCGCTACCTGCGGGACAAGTGCGAGAGGCTTCTCTTCACGCCGGTGGACATCCCGCTCTTCACCGCGGGCACGGTGCGCGCCCTTCTGGACAGCGGCGCGGCGCTGGCCTGCCCCGCCGTGGACGGGGAGACCGGCCACCCCACGCTGATTTCCGCCTCCCTTTTCGACGCGATCCTGGCGGACCCGGGGGACCGGGGCCTGCGCGGCGCGCTGGAGCGCTGCGGGGCGGAGATGCTGCGCCTGCCGGTGGAGGATCGGGGCGTCCTCCACGACGCGGACACGCCGGAGGACTACAAGGCCCTGCTCCGCTACCACAACGAGCAGCTGGTGCGCCCGGTGCTGAGCCTGGCGCTGGCCCGGGAGACCGTCTTCTTCGACAGCCGCACCGCCATGCTGCTGCAGCTCATCGACGAGACCCGCTCCGTGCGCACCGCCTGCCAGCGGATGCAGATGAGCTATTCCAGCGGCTGGAACGTGATCCGCCGGTTGGAGAGCCAGCTGGGCCGCACGCTGGTGCAGCGCAGCCAGGGCGGCGCCGGCGGCGGCAAAAGCAGCCTGACCGAGGACGGGCAGCGGCTTCTCAGCCGCTATGAGGCCTACGCCGCCGCCCTGCGGGAGGAGGCCCAGCGCCTCTACGGCCGCTATTTTGAGGATCTGTTCTGATGCGGCGGGTCTATCTGATCCGGCACGGGCACCCGGACTTCCCCCTGGGCGCTCACATGTGCCTGGGCCGCACCGACACGCCCCTGGGCCCCCTGGGGCGAATGCAGGCCGCCCTGCTGGGGGAGGAGCTGGGCGAAAGGGGCCTTGCCGTCTACGCCAGCCCCCTCACCCGCTGCCGGGAGACGGCGGCGCCTCTGGGCGGGACGGCGATCCCGGTGCCGGCCCTGGCCGAGCAGGACATGGGGCCCTGGGACGGGCTGGACTTTAACACGATCCGGGCGCGCTGGCCGGAGCTCTATGCCCGGCGGGCCGCCCAGCCGCTGCTTGTGCCTCCGGGGGCGGAGACGCTTCTCCAGGTGCGCGGGCGCGTCCTGCCGGCCTTCCGGGCCTGTCTGGAGGAGAGCCGGGGGGATCTGGCCGTGGTGGTCCACGCCTCGGTGATCCAGGCCATTTTGGCGGAGCTCACCGGGACGCCCCCGGAGGAGAGCCGCGCCCTGCGCCCGCCCTACGGCACCTATGCGCTGCTGGAGGGCGAGGGGCCCCGCGTGACGCTGACCGCGCAGCTGCCCCGGCCAAGCCTGACGCCGGCGCTGGCGGAGCGGCTTCTGGCCGCCGCCGCGCCTGGGCCGCGGGCGGAAGCCCACTGCCGGGCCGTGGCAGCGGAGAGTCTGCGCATCGCGGAGGCGCTGCCCCTGGCCCTGGACCGGGAGCTGCTCGCCGCGGCGGCACTGCTGCACGACCTGGCCCGCGGGGAAAAGGACCACGCCTTCCTGGGCGCGGCCTGGCTGCGGGAGCTGGGCTATGAGGACGCAGCGGCGCTGGTGGGGCAGCACCACGATCTCAAAAACCGGACGCCGGACGAGGCCGCGATCCTCTATTTGGCGGACAAGTGCGTGCAGGAGGACCGGCGGGTGACGCTGGAGGAGCGCTTTGCCGGCAGCGAGAGTCGCTGCCGGACGGCGGAGGCGAAAAAGGCCCACCGGGCCCGGCTTCTGGATGCGCTGGCGCTGCGGGACGAAATCAACCGAATCTGCGGAAAGACCGTTGTAGAATAGAGGGAGTAATACCATGGAAAACATCTATCGGGATATTCTGAACCATCTGGCGGAGAACCAGGCCGTCTCGCTGGAGACCGTGCTGCCGGACGAAAAAGGCGCGCTGGCCGACGTGGAGCGGCGTCTCGTGCCCGTGACGCCGGTGACGGACGTGAAGGGACGGAGCTTCGCCCGGGTGACGCTGGAGCAGGAGGGCGAGCGTATCACCGTGCGGGAGCCGGTGCTGCCCCAGGAGCGGCTGATCGTGCTGGGGGCGGGGCACATCGCCCTGCCGGTGTGTCAGTTCGGCGCGGCCTGCGGCTTCAGCGTCTGCGTCCTGGACGACCGGCCGGACTTTGCTAACCGCGCCCGCTTCCCGGAGGCGGCGGAGGTCCTCTGCGACAGCTTTGAAAACGGCATCCGCAGGCTGAAGGTCACGCCCTACGACTACGTGGTGGTCATCACCCGTGGCCACCGGCACGACGCGGACTGCCTGCGGGCCCTGCTGCCGGGGGTCATGCCGGCCTATCTGGGCATGATCGGCTCCCGCCGCCGCACCCGGGGCCTGCTGGAAATGCTGCAGGAGGAGGGCTTCGCGGAGGAGCGCCTCAAGCGCATCTGCACGCCAATCGGGTTGAACATCGGAGCCATCACCCCTGCGGAGATCGCCGTATCCATCCTGTCGGAGGTCATCGCCTACAAGCGCCTGCCGGAGCACGGCGATCCGAACCGCTCCTGCAACGACTCGGACGTGGAGCTCGCCACCCTGCAGTATCTGGCGGAGAACGAGGAACCCAAGGCCGTGGTCACGGTGATCGAGACCAAGGGCTCCACCCCCCGGGGCGCCGGCGCCAAGATGGCGGTGAGCCCCCTGGGCAAGGTCACGGGCTCCATCGGCGGCGGCTGCAGCGAGGCGGCGGTGATCCAGGACGCGGTGCGCATCATCGGCACCGGTCGCTATCTGATCGTGGACATCGATCTGACCGGCGAGGTGGCCGAGTCCGACGGCATGGTCTGCGGCGGCACCATGCGGGTGCTGGTGGAGGACGGCTGCCGCGAGTAGTTTTGAGTTTTGAGTTTTGAGTTTTGAAAAACAGAGGCTCCGGGGTTTCCCCCGGAGCCTCTGTTTCTGCGTTTTTGTGTTTTACGTGTATTAGTGGTCCACGCCCACCATGACGGAGGTGGCCTTGACGATGGCGTAGGCCTCCTTGCCGACCTCCAGGCCCAGCTCCTTGATGGCGGCCATGGAGATGGTGGCGCTCATGACGTTGCCGGCGCCGATGTCGATCTTGACGATGCCGTTGACGGCGCCTTCCTGAATGTCGACGATCTTGCCCTTGAACTGATTTCTCGCACTGAGTTTCATAATACAATCTCCTTTCATTATAGCCTTCCCCCTCGGGGGAAGGTGCCCCGTAGCGCCGATCATTGATCGGCGGCACACTGGGGCGGATGAGGGGCGTTCGTCTGCACGAGCGCCCGGTTTTGTGTCAGATGAGGTGTCTCCCTTTCCATAGTTGCCTACACCTCATCAGTCCGCTTCGCGGACAGCTTCCCCTCAAGGGGAAGCCTTTTTCATTTGTACAGCAGTAAAATATTCGCCGGGGAGACGCCCAGCTCCGCCGGGAATTGGGCGGGGCGCTTTTCCTTGGGCAGCCGCCACCAGACGGGCTCGCTCCTGGGATCCTGCCCGGCATAGCGGAACTGGATGGTGAGCTCAAAGGGCTCCTCCAGCTCCTCCTGGTAGACCACCGGGAAGCGGTTCTGGGGGGCGGAAGCGTTAAAGTAGTGGGCGCGGACGCCGATGGCCGCAAGACCCTCCCCCACGGGCCGCCCCGTGGTCAGACGGATGCCCCAGGAGGGCACCTCCACCTCGCAGTCCCCCACCTTGCGGGCCGGGGCGATGTTCTTGCAGCCGGTCAGAACCGCAGCGGGAACGCTGCCGGGGTCAGCGAAGACGCTCTTGGTGGGCTTGCAGGTCAGAAGCCGACCCTCGTCCATGACGGCAATGCTGTCGCTCATGGTATAGGCCTCCTCCCGGCTGTGAGTGACCATCAGCACCTCCCGGCCGAAGGCCTGCAGCATGTCCCGCATCTCCACCTTCAGAGAGTCCCGCAGATGGGCGTCCAGGGCGGAGAAGGGCTCGTCCAGCATGAGAAGCTTCGGCTCGCTGACCAGGATACGGGCCAGGGCGGCCCGCTGCTGCTGACCGCCGGAGAGCTGGGCGGGCTTGTGCTTTTCCAGGCCCTCCAGCCGCATCATCGCCAGCATCTCCCCCAGGCGGCGCTCCTTCTCCTCCCGGCCCTTGACGGCGCGCATGCCGCAGAGGATGTTCTGCCGCAGGCTCATGTTGGGGAAGAGGGCGTAGTTCTGGAAGAGATAGCCCACCTGCCGCTGCTGGGGCTTGAGGTTTACGTGCCGTTTGGAGTCGTACAGCACCCGGCCGTCCAGCTCGATATGGCCGGCGTCCGGCTTTTCGATGCCGGCGATGCACTTGAGGGTCAGGCTCTTGCCGCAGCCGGAGGGCCCCAGCAGGGTGGTGACGCCCTTTTCCGCCTCGAAGGCGGCGTCCAGCACGAAGCCTCCCAGGTCCTTATGGATGTCCACGATCAGACTCATGCCTTCACCACCTTCTTCTGCCGGGCCTCCAGCAGGTTCACCACCAGCAGCACCACCGTGCTGATCAGCAGGTTTACCAGCACCCAGTAGAGCACCGCCGGGTCCTTTTTGCTGTTCTGATAGAGCATGTAGACCGTGGTGGAGACGGTGGCGGTGCGGCCCTCGATATAGCCGATGAACATGCTGGTGGCGCCGTACTCGCCCAGGGCCCGGGCGAAGGCCAGCACCGTGCCCGCCAGGATCCCCTGACGGCAGGCCGGCATCCGCACCCGCCAGAAAATATAGCTGTTGGACAGGCCCAGGGTCTGCCCGGCGTAGCCCAGGTTTTTGTCAAAGCTCTCAAAGGCGCCCCGGGCCGTGCGGTACATCAGGGGGAAGGCCACCAGGGAGGCGGCCAGGACCCCGCCGTACCACTTCATCGCGAACTGGATCCCGTGGCTCAAAAGCCAGGCGCCCACCGGCCGGTTCACGCCGAAGACCAACAGCAGCAGATAGCCGCAGACCGTGGGCGGCAGCACCAGGGGCAGAGTCAGGATCACGTCCAGGATGCCCTTGAGCCAGCGGGGCAGCCGGGCCGCGTAGTAGGCAAAGAAAATGCCCAGGAAAAACACCAGCACGCAGCTGATGGCGGCAATGCGCAGGGAGTTCCACAGGGGGAACAGGTCCGCCTTGCCCAACCACTCAAAAAAGTTCATGATTCCCTCCATAAGGGATCGCCCGGGCAGGCTTGCGCCCGCCCGGGCGGACTGATTACGCGACGGGAGAGAAGCCCACCGTTTCGAATACGGCCATGGCCTCCTCGCTCAGCAGGAAGTTCAGAAACTCCAGCGCTTCGGCGGGGTGGGGCGCGTTCTTCATCACGGCGGCGGGGTAGATGACCTGGCCGCACATTTCGGCGGTGGCGCTGTCCACCACGGTCAGGCCGGCGGAATAGGCGTCGGTGCAGTAGACCACGCCGCAGTCCACGCTGCCCTCCTCCACCTGGGTGGTGACCTGCTTCACGTTGCCGCCGTAGCTGATGCAGCCGGCGGCGGAGAGAGCGGCCTCGTCCAGGCCGTACCAGGCCAGGATCTTCTGGGTGTACTGGCCCACGGGCACGTCGGCGCCGCCCATGGCCATGAGCACCTCGCCCTTCTCCAGCAGCTCCGCCAGCTGGTCAAAGCTCTCGATGCCCTTGGGATTGTTGGCGGGGACCACCAGGACGACCTTGTTCTCCAGCAGGTTCACCCGGGTGCCCTCCTGCACGAAGTCCAGACCGTCGGTGTTCACCTCGGGGCTGGCGTTGATGTCCAGCTGGTTCATCTGCTTCTGACCGGCGGAGATGAACAGGTCGCAGGTGGCACCCTCTTCGATCTGGGTCTTCAGCGTGCCGGAGGAGTCGAAATTGTAGAGGATGGTGACGCCGGGGTGGCTGGCCTCATAGACTACCTTCAGCTCGTTCAGGGTCTCGGTCATGGAGGCAGCGGCGAAGACCACCAGCTCGATCGGCTCGGCGGGGGCTTCGGGCTCCGGCTCTTCCTCCACTTCGGGCTCGGCGGGGGTCTCGGACTCGGCGGGAGTCTCGGGTTCGGCAGCGGTTTCGGGCTCCTCCGTCTTGGGGGCCTCCGTCCCGCCGCAGGCTGCCAGCGCCAGCATCATGCACAGGGCCAGCAGCAGTGCCAGAATTTTTTTCATGTTTGTTTCCTCCTTCCCGTTTTTCAGGGAAATGAATTTATATAAACGCGTTTTACGCGCTTATACCAAACATGGATCGATTGTCTGCGCGGTCGGGGGCGCTCAGTGCCCCTGGCCGTGCATCATGTGGATCGCGTGATCCAGGGTCTCCAGGATCGCGCCCAGATTCTCCCGCACAGCCTTGGGGCTGCCGGGCAGGTTCACGATCAGCGTGTTTTTGCGGATCCCCGCCGCCGCCCGGGACAGCATGGCCCGGGGCGTGATCTGCAGGGAATACCAGCGCATGGCCTCCGGGATGCCGGGGACCATCCGCTCCGCCGCGTCCGCCGTGGCCTCGGGCATGCAGTCCCGGGCCGAAAAGCCGGTGCCGCCGGTGGTGAGCAGCAGATCCGCCTCGCCGCTGTCGCAGACCTGGCAGAGCTTCTGGGTGAGCTGCCAGCGGTCGTCCGGCAGCAGGGCGTAGCCCACGATCTCCCAGCCCGCCTGGCGCAGCAGCTCCATGGCGGTGGGGCCGGAAACGTCCTCCCGCTCCCCGGCGAAGCCGGAGTCGCTGGAGGTGAGAACAAAGGCTCTCTTGCTCATGTTTTATCCTCCGATCTGGCTCATGATGCGTTTTTCCGTGATCTCCCGGGGCAGGTCGAAGCGGTGGGCGCGGGGCTTGCGGAAGATCCCCTCCCGCAGGGCCTCCCGCAGCTCCTCGTCGCTGCAGCCGGCGCGCAGCAGGGCGCGCAGATCCACGGTGCTGTCGAAGCTCAGGCAGGGCTTGAGCTGGCCGGTGCTGGTAAGCCGCACCCGGTTGCAGCTGGCGCAGAAGCGGTGGCTCACCGCGTCGATAAAGCCGATGCAGCCCTGCAGGGCGGCGCTGCGGTAGTAGCGGGCGGGGCCGTTGCCCCGCTTTTCCTCCGTGGCATGCAGATCCGGCCACACGCGGTAGAGCCCCTCCAGCACCGCGTCCGGCTCCACCCGGGCAAGGCTCCCGCCGAAGCCGATGGGCATCAGCTCGATGAAGCGCAGGTCCACCGGAAAATCGGCGGCCAGGGCGGCCAGGGCCGGGGCCTCCTCCCGGTTCTCGGGCAGGAGGACGGCGTTGAGCTTGGTGCGCAGCCCCCTGTCGCAGCAGGCGCGGAGCAGGGCCAGGAGCTTCTCCCGCCGGAAGCCGGGAAAGCCGGTGATCTGCCGGAACTTCTCCGTCTCCAGGGTGTCCAGGCTGATGTTCACCGCGTCCAGGCCCGCCGCGCACAGGGCGTCCAGATTCTGCTCCAGCAGCAGGCCGTTGGTGGTCATGGTGACCTGCTCGGCCCCGGGCAGGGCCTTCACCGCCGCCACCAGCTCGCTGCAGCCCCGGCGCACCAGGGGCTCTCCCCCGGTGATCTTGAATTTCGTGAGACCCAGTTCCGTGGCCGCCCGGCAGATCCGCAGGATCTCCTCATAGCGCAGGATGGCCTCGTGGGACTCGAAGGCGGCGCCGTCGGGCATGCAGTAGCGGCAGCGCAGATTGCAGCGGTCGGTGATCGACACGCGCAGGTAGTCGATGCTTCTTCCGTATTGATCCAGCATCTCAGATCCCCTTGCCGAAGCCGCAGTTGGGGAAATGGCAGACCTTGCAGTTCAGGCACAGGCCGCCGTGGCCCAGGCCCGCCAGCTGCTTCCGGGTAATGGGGACGTCTGTGACCAGATAGGGCAGCAGCAGATCGAAGATCGTGCGCTTTGCGTACATGACGCAGCCGGGAAGGCCGCAGACCGGACGCCCGTCCGGCATGTAGGACACCAGGAACATGGCCCCCGGCAGCACCGGCGAGCCGTAGGAGACGATGTTGGCCCCGGTGTTTTTGATGGCCAGAGGGGTCTTGTCGTCCGGGTCCACGCTCATACCGCCGCTGCAGAGCACCATGTCGCAGCCCTTGTCCAGCATATCCATCACCGCGGCGGTGATCTTCTCATGGTCGTCGTTCAGCACCACGTGCTCCACCATCTCCGAGCCGCCGAACTCCCGCAGCTTCTGCTGGATGACGGGGGTGAAGGTGTCCTGGATGCGGCCGTAGAAAACCTCGTTGCCGGTGGTGACCACGCCCACCTTCTTGCTCTTGAGGGGCAGCAGGCGCAGCAGGGGCTCCTCCCCCGCCAGCTCCTTCGCCCGCTCCATGCGCTCCTTCTTGATGACCAGGGGGATCACCCGGGTGCCGCAGAGCTTGTCCCCCGCCTTTACCACGAAGCCGGAGGCCCGGGTGGCGATCATCATGTCGCCCAGGGCGTTGATGGCCCGCAGCCGCTCCAGGTCGATGAGCAGGAGCCCCTCGCAGTCGGCGATCAGCTCGATCTTGCCCTCCCTGGCCTCGGTGGCGTGCATGTGCTCGCCCATGCAGATGTCCCGCAGGATCTCCGCCGCCTCGTCCTCGTGGAGCATGGTCTCGTCGTTTTCCCAGATGTAGATGCTGTCCTTGCCCACGCTCAGCAGCACGGGCACGTCCTCCGGGCGGATGATGTGGCCCTTGCGGAACACCGGCCCCTTCTTCTCGTCCTTGATGATCTGGGTGATGTCGTGGCACAGCACCTGGCCCACGGCGTCGATGGTTTTCATCAGCTTCATAGTGTTTGCTTCCTTTCCGCGTATGCTGGCAAAGAGAATCCATTATGCGAATAGTTTTTAAATACAATTTGCTCTTCTGTTATAACAAAAAAGCCGCGGAATGTCAATTCCGCGGCGAGGTTTTTCGTTAAAAGATTGAAGCGCAGGGCGGAGGGAGGATGCGGGACCCGCTTCTCTCAGCGCTCCGGCTCCATGGGCGTGAGGTATTTGGCGCAGAAGGGCTTGATCTTCCCCCTGTCGTAGACATGGAGGGTGCAGCGGTGCAGCCGCTCCAGGTTCAGATTCATGGCGTCCTGGAAGGCCATGGCCGAGAGGCTCAGGCTCTCGTGCCGCAGGCGGTAGAGGAAGGCGTCGAAATCCATCTCGTCCCGGTCCATGCCGGGAGGCGGGGCCTCCTCCGGCGCCCGGCGCCAGTGACGCGCCACATAGTCCCGGTTGTCCCGGGCGCTGCCCCTCTGCGGGGAGGAGTGGCGGATGGAGCTGAGGGGCCGCAGGCTCCCGTCGGGCTGAAGGAGAAAGCTTGCATGGAAGCCGCAGAGGGGGTGGTCGCAGCGGGAGGGCAGAAAGCTCTCCGCCGGAATGCCGGCCTGCTCGCTCAGATCCGCCAGCAGCGCGTCCAGGGTGTAGCGGTCCTCCTCCCCCGGTCTCCCCGGGTAGCGCCCGAAGTAGGACACGGGCTGGAAGTGGACGCCCCGCACCGCCGGGGAGAGCTCCGCGGCCAGCTTTACCAGCGCGCCCAGCTCTCCGTCGTTGACCCCCCTTACCACCGTGGGCACCAGGGTCACCCCCAGGCGCAGCCGGCCGCAGACCCGGACGGCCTCCAGCTTTTGCTGCAGCAGCGGCCCGCCGCGGAGGGTCGCAAAGGTCTCCTCCCGCACGCCGTCGAACTGCAGGAACACGATGTCCAGCCCGGCCTCGGCCAGGCGCCGCGCGTAGTCCGGCTCCCGGGCCAGGCGTAGGCCGTTGGTGTTGAGCTGCACGCAGCTGCAGCCCGCCTCCTTGGCGCAGCGCACCAGCTCCGGCAGATCGTCCCGAAGGGTGGGCTCCCCGCCGGAGAGCTGCAGCAGCGGCCCGCCGCAGCGCGCGGCGATGTCCCGCACCGCGGCCTTCAGCTCGTCCAAAGCGGGCTCCGCCTCTTCCTCGCCGCCCCGGGCGAAGCAGAAGCGGCAGCGCAGATCGCAGCGGGGCGTGACCTCCAGCAGCACGCAGCAGCTGCCGCTCTCATGCTCGGCGCAGAGACCGCAGTCCCCCGGGCAGGCCAAGGCCAGGCCCTCCGCCAGGGGCGGGGCGCCCAGCAGCCAGCGTTCAAAGTCCATGCGCCCCTGCCACACCGGCACGGAAAAAGGACCATGCGCCGGGCAGCTCTTTTCCAGCAGAATGCGGCCGTCCGCTTCCCGCAGGAGTCGGGCGGGCAGGTTTTTCAGGCACACGGGGCAGACCGACCGAGTCTCTCGAATGCAGTCGCTCATCTCAGTCCCCCAGACCGAAATGGTCCTTCCGATGGACGGTCAGCTCCAGCCGGTAGCGCCGGGACACCGTCTCCACCGCCTCCCCCAGCAGACGATCCAGGGTCTCGTCCGGGCAGACGGCGCTTGCGTTCAGCAGCACGGCCAGATCCGTGCAGGGGCGCTCGAAGTCCCGGGTGAGGATCACGGGCCGCTCCGTCCCCAGCAGATCCACCTTGCCGTAGTCCCCCTCCGGCGTCCAGGCCAGCAGCTTCAGATGGGGGATCTCCGCTCTCTCCTCCCGGACGGCCCGGCGGATCTCCTCCGCCAGCTCCAGCAGGTAGGCGCTGCCGTCAAAGTCCTCGCAGCAGACCAGAGCCCGATACTGCAGATAGTATTCGCTCAGGCTGCCCATGGCCTTTTGCAGTTCCTCGGCGTCATAGTCGATCTCCGGACGGCGGAGAGAGGCGCTCCCCTCCCGCAGGGCGAGGCACAGCTCCTCCAGCCCCGCGCCGGTTTTCGCGCTTACGGCAAACTGCCTTGTCCAGGGATAGCGCTCCCCAAGCCAGGCAAGGGCCTCGTCCCGTTCCCCGTCGCTCAGCAGCTCGCACTTGCTGAGCACGATGAGATCGGCCTCCCGCAGCTGGGCGTCCAGGATAAAGCCCATGTCACCCGCCTTGCCGTCCCGCAGCAGGGCAAGCTGCTCCGGCTCGATCAGCACCGTGAAGGGGGCCAGCTGCAGCTGCCCGGAACAGTCCCGGGCCAGCCCGTGGTAGACATGCTCCTGCGCTCCCACGCCGAAACCCGGGATGTCGGAGAGCAGCAGCTCGCAGCCCTCCTCCCGGCAGCTCCGCAGCCGCTCCCGCAGCTCGTCCAGGCAGAAGCAGATGCACTCTCCCGTGATCTGCAGGGCGCTGCAGCCCTCCAGGCTCGCCAGCTTGTGGTCCGCCAGGGTCACGCCCTCCCCCAGATCGTTGGAGATCATGGCCGCTTTGCCGAAGCGCTCGGAACAATAGCGGGTAAGCGCCATCATGAGCGTGGTCTTGCCCGCGCCCAGAAAGCCGCTGATCACGGCGAATTTGCAGGCGCCGGAGCTGTTTTTGTCGTTCTTCGTGTCCATGGCTCCTCCCGTTCCGGTCTCAAGCTTCTTCGCTCTCCATGTAGCGGATCATGGCCTCCGCGGCTTTCTTGGCGCCGTCCACCGCATGGACGACCGTTTTTGCGCCCGTGACCACGTCCCCCGCCCCGAAAACGCCGGGGCGGGTCGTCATATAGTTCTCGTCTACCTCCAGAAGGCCTCGTTCCGTCATCTTAAGCCCGTCGGTGGTACGCGCCAGCTTTCTTCTCGGCATCTGGCTGATGGAGATGATGGTGGAGTCGGCCTTCACCTGTACCGGCTCATCCTCATAGCCGACGATCTCGTCGTTTTCATTGAAGATCGCTTTTTTGAAGACCGGGCCCTCGTCGGTGATCTTTTCGATCTGCATGCCGAAGACGAAGTCCGCCCCGTCCAGCTCCGCATAGGACAGCTCGCTGGAGCTGGCCGTCACGTTTTTGCTGCGGGCGTAGAGCGTCACATGCCGGGAGCCGTTGCGCAGGGCGGTGCGCGCCACGTCCATGGCGGCGTTGCCCATGCCGATGATCGCCACCCGATCCCCCAGCTTATGGCCCTTGGGGTTGGCCAGATAGTTCAGTCCGAAAAGCACGTTGCCCAGACTTTCCCCCTGCAGGCCCAGGGTGCGCGGCTTTTCCGCGCCGGTGCCGATGAAAATGCTGGCATAGCCGTCGCGGAAGAGCTCGTCGATCATCAGCACGGAGCCGATGGTGGTGTTGGTGCGGATGGTGATGCCCATCTCTTCCATCCGGGTCTGATAGCGGTCAATAAAGCTTTTGGGCAGGCGGAATTCCGGGATGCCGTATTGCAGAAGTCCGCCGATCTTGCCCTTCCATTCAAAAACCGTCACCGGATAGCCCGCCTGGGCCAGCTTGATGGCCACGGTCATGCCCGCGGGGCCGCAGCCGATCACGGCCGCTTTTTTCGTCTTTTTCTCCGGTCTCTCGATCATCATGCGGTCGAGATACATGTCGGAGATATATGCTTCAATGCTGGAGAAATGGACGGGCGTCTCCTTGATGCCCCGGATGCAGCTGCCCGCGCACTGCTTTTCATGGTTGCAGACAATGGCGCAGACCGCGGACATGGGGTTGTTTTCAAAGAGCATCCGCCCGGCATCCATCAGCCGGTTTTCCTTGAACAATTGGATCACTGTGGGGATCGGCGTGTGCACGGGACAGCCCTGCTGACAGCGGGGCTTTTTGCAGTTGAGGCAACGGTTTGCCTCCGCGACGATATGTAATGCCATAATATCTCCCTACTCTTTCATCGTCTTCCAGTCGTGCAGGAAATAGCAGACTGCCAGCAGATCGGCGCAGCCGCCGGGAGAGAGCTCATGCCGGATGAAACACTCGTCCAGCTCCCGCACCCAGGCCATGGCGGGGCGGCTGTTCTTCTGCAGCTCCTCCCGGACCCGGGCGGCGGTCTCCTCCGCCAGAACGGGGCCGCCGCGCTTGATCATATTCGTATCTTCCCCTCGGGCGATGAGGTGCAGCAGCGCGGTCACCCCCGCGTCGTTGCGGCTCATGCCCTCCTCCAAGCAGGCCTCCAGGACCGGAAGGGCGCAGTCCAGCACGGCAGGCAGGCCCGCCGCGACTTCGCCCCGGATGCCCCGCAGGCCGCTCTGCAGATAGAGCCGCTCCCCCGCCGTGCGCCCTTCACCCCGCTTTTTCACGGCGGCAAAGTCCGCCTCAACGGCCTCGGCGCAGAGGGCGGCGGCGCTATGGGCGATGGGTTCCGGCTCCGGGCAGGGCTCCTCCGCCCGCCAGAGCCGCCCCAGGGCGCCGCAGACCGTGCCCAGGGTGAAGATGGCTCCCTTGTGGGTGTTGACCCCAAGCGCGGCCTCCAGCATCCTCCGCTCCGCCTCCAGGCCCAGGGGGCGCATGGCGGCAAAGGCCTCCGCCGGAGGCTGCGCCGCCGTGGCAGCGCCGGTCAGAAAACAGTCCCGCCAGTAGCCCCGGAGAGCCGCGGCGCTCTTTTCAAAGGTCTCCTGCGTCATGTCCCGATGGGAGCCGTTGTTGCTCCGGTCCACCAGGCCGGGCTTGGGGGTGGTGGCCACCTCGTCCAGCAGGGCGCGGGTCGCCAGGGCGTCCGCCCGCTCCCCGTCCGCTTCCAGAAGGCCCTGCCGCAGCAGCTTCTCCACGGCGGCGCTCAGCTCCGCCAGACTGTGGAGCCGGCGGGAAGCGCAGCACCTGCCTTTCGCACCGCAGACCAGGCAGCGGCGCTCCTCCCCCCGGGCCAGCTTCCGCCCGTCGGGGCCGATCACGTCCATGTCGAAGAGTCGGCCCATGGGGCTGCCCTCCTCGATGCGGGTGCAGAGCGCCTTCAGCGTCTCCGCCGGGGCGTCCGCCGCACAGAGAAGCTCGTTTCCCGTGACGGCATGGGTGACGCTGCGGGAAAGGCAGGCGATCCCCGCCGCGGACAGAGCCCCGTCCAGCCGGCGCAGACCCTCTTCAAAGCCCCGGCGGATCAGGGGGCTGTCCTTCACGGGGCCGGGGATGTTCATGGTAAAGGAGAGCAGCGGCAGCCCGTGCTGCGCAAGGAGCTGCCGCTGGGCCTCCGCCCGGCGGTCCCGGGCGTCCAGCACCTCCTGCAATGTGACTTCTCTCATCAATAGTGCTTCGCCTCGTCCATGGCGCGGATGGCCGCGATCACCGGGGCAGCCTCCTCGCTTTCAAAATAGCGCAGACTGCTCTCCGGCAGCATGAAGGCCGCGTCCGAAAGGCGGCCGTCCTGGATGGCCTGCCGCACCGAGCTTGCGCTGACGGTCTCGCCCCGCAGGGCGAGGCGCGGGATCGGCCGGAAGGCCAGGCCCAGCTTCGGCAGCTCCGCCGCCATGGTCTCGTTGTAGAGCGCCGTCACATGGCTGCTCTTCTCCTCCCCCGCGTAGCGGGCCGAGAGGCCCAGGGCCGCGGCGATCTTCCCGAACACCGCCAGATCCAGCCGGGCGTGGGCCAGGATGGCTGCGTCCTCGTCCCGCAGGAAATAGCTGGGGAAGGTGGCGGAGGAGATGATGTAGGGCCCGGAGTCGTGGAGGATCACCTTGGGCAGATCGGCAACCCCCTCCCGCACCAGCTTTTTGCGCACGGCGAAGGGGATGGGGCCCGCCTCCTCGCTGAGCAGGAACAGGTGCAGCGTATCGTTCTCCGCGGCGGCCCGCTCCACCAGATGGCGGTGGCCCAGGGTGAAAGGGTTGGCGTTCATGACCACGGCGGCGCTTTTGCCCTCCCGCCGGGTCTTTTCCAGCTTCTTCAGATAGCGGGCGAAGCCGTCCCGCCGGTTTTCCATGAACACCAGCTCGCCATCCACCCGGGCGATCTCATAAAAGCCCAGGTCCCGGAAGATCCTGTCGTTTTTCGCCTTGGTGTAGAGGAAAACATGGCTGTTGCCCCGCTCCATCTGCTTTTCCAGCAGATGGCTCACCACCTGGTTCATCAGTCCCTCGCCCCGGTGGGCCGAGGACACGGCCAGACAGCGCAGGGTGTTCTTGAAGCTGCTGCCCGCGGCGATGAGCACGCCGTCCTCGTCAAAGACGCCGCAGCTGTAGTCCAGATTTTTGTCCCGCCGGATGCCCTCGGCGCGCAGCAGCTGGTCCATCTGCGCCTGGGTGCGGAGATTCCGGGGGGAAATCTCTCCCAATGAAGCCATGTTTCACCTCCATGAAACAGGATCCCCCTGATAACCGGAGATACCAGGGGGATCGTTTGATGTTTCCTTGTTTTCCTTCTTACAGGGGCATGACGCCGATGATCACGGCGAAGAGCATGCAGAGGATGGAGAAGATCCACACATAGAAGAAGCTGTTCTTGATGTGGTCCTTGATATCCACGTCCGCAAGTCCGGTGCCCAGCAGGGTGGCCGGCACCATGGGGCTGATGAAGGTGGCGCAGTTGCGGCAGACCACCATGGCCACGGCGATGGGCAGAGCCTCGACGCCGAAGGCCTGGCCGATGCCGATGATGACGGGCATGAGGCCGTAGAAGTAGGAGTCGGTATCGAAGGCCAGGGCCAGAGGCACAGACAGGAAGCCGATGACCAGAGGCAGATTCTGACCCAGGAAGGAGGGCAGCACACCGGAGACCAGACCGGCCAGGCAGCGCACCACGGAAGGCGTGGCGTCCGCGGCAAGCTCCATGGTCTTGGCGGAGATGACCTTGCCGTCGGCGCCGATGCTGGAGGTCAGCACGCCCATCAGGACGGCGGCGCCCATCAGGGTGGAGCACATCATGAGAGCGGGACCGGCGTGGAGGTTGATGATCTTCTTGTGCATCTTGGCGGTGAAGCCGTAGTTCACGAAGAGCGCGATGGCGCAGCCGACCATGAAGGGGAAGTAAGTGGGCAGATCAAAGCCGTCGCCCCAGATCAGCAGGAAGATGACGCCGATGGTCAGCAGCACGTTGAAGAGGAAGAGCTTGGGACGGGCCAGGTCGTTCTGGGCCTGCTCGGCGGCCTCCTCCAGATCCACGTTGCCCTCGATCTCAGCCAGCTTGCCGTTCAGGCCGGCGCCCCGCTTCTTCTCCTGCAGACCGGTGAGGAAGGCGTGAGCCAGGGCCAGGACGATACCGAAGATCTGGATGGGCAGGATGGTCTGCCAGAGGCTGCCGGCCTCAATGCCGAGAACAGAGGCGGCGCGCATGGTGGGGCCGGCCCAAGGCATCAGGTTCAGAACGCCCATGGCCAGCACCGCGATGCGCAGCAGGGAGGTCTTGCGCATGTGCATGCGCTTGAAGACGGGCAGCATGGCGGGCACCACGATGCAGAAGGTGGAGGCGCCGCCGCCGTCCAGGTGGCCGATCAGCGCGATGACGGCGGTCATCATGCAGACGCCGACGACGCTGTCGCCCACCAGCTTCATGAGCTTGTTGATGATGACGTCGAACATGCCGGCGTCGGTCATGATGCCGAAGTACAGAACGGAGAACACGAACAGGGCCGCAGTGGGGCCGGTGCTGGAGAAGCCGGACTTGATCATGGCGGAGAAGTTCTCGCCGTTGATCCAGCCGGTGCAGATCAGAATCAGAGCCAGGATCGTGGGCCACACGATGAAGGCGATGGCAGGCTGGGTCTTGCTCTTGAACAGGGTCACGACGATGGCGATGATGGTCAGCAAGCCGAGAATGCCGACTATGGTTTCATTCATAATGGTTCCCTCACTTTTTATTGATATATAGGGCAGGCGTTGCCTCCCGGGGTGGGGTTAACGGGGATATCGGATGCTCAGTCGATGGTATAGGGCTTGATCTTGCGAACCACGTCCAGGATGGTGCCGTCCCGGGCCTCCAGCACGGCCACCACCTTGTCCTCCCACTGGAGATCGTCCGGACGGCCCACCAGCGAGTAGGCCTTCTCCTTCAGCTCCTCGATGGGGACGTGCTTGATGCCGGCCTTGTCCAGGCACTCGATCAGATCCGGGCGCAGGGGGTTCACGGCAATGCCGTAGTCCGTGACCAGCACGTCCACGCAGTCGCCCGGGGTGGTAACGGTGACCACATGCTCGCAGACAGTGGCCATGCGGCCGCGGATCAGCGGGGTGACGATGATGCAGCACTTGGCGCCGGCCGCGGTGTCCGGGTGGCCGCCGGGCGCGCCGCGCAGCACGCCGTCAGAGCCGGTGAGGACGTTGACATTGAAGCCGGTGTCGATCTCCAGGGCGGCCAGCACCACGAAGTCCAGCTTGTTGACGAAGGCGCCCTTGTTGGCGGGGTTGGCGTACTGGGAGGCGGACATCTCAAAGTGGTTGGGGGTCTGGTTGATGGAGTTCACCGCGTCCAGGTCGAAGTCCTGCACGTCGATGACCTTGCCCACCTTGCCCTTCTTCAGCAGCTCCACCATCGGCCCGCAGATGCCGCCGATGGCCCAGCCCATCTTGATGTTCCGCTCGTCCATGTACTTTTCCAGGAAGAGGTTGGCCGCCAGAGACGGGCCGCCCACGCCGGTCTGGAAGGAGAAGCCCTCCTTGAAATACGGCGTCGCGGCGATGACGCGGGCCACGTCCTCGGCCATCATCAG